>JAJPXL010000053.1 GCA_021205455.1 Clostridiales bacterium | reverse complement strand
AACTTAAGGTTTGTACTCCTACTGCTGGGGGTCACATCATTTGACAACGCAGACATCCCGGCCGGGAAACGTATAAAATCTCTTTACGGGTTCTGATTTCCGTGGTATAATAAAGGTTGTGAACTGTTTTCATTGTCGGATATTCAGCAGCAGGGGGAACGAAAACACCCACGCCACGCGGGTACGGCAAGAACCGTCACAGGAACCTGAACTGCGGGTTGCGCAAAACATACAAGCGCAGCGTGACCGCCCTTGCCGCAAAAGGAGCTATAGAGTATGGATTGCCTGCAAGAACTAGAGGAACAGCGCAAACGGCTGGTGAGCAGCGGAAACGCTGACCGCCAGCACGCCAAGGGGAAGATGACCGCCGATGAGCGGCTGGCCTACCTCTTTGATAAAGACACCTTCCTGGAGATGAACACCTTCCAGAACCGGGGCCAGGGGCTGGAGAAGCCGGTGGCCCGGGACGGCGTGATTGCCGGCTACGGCAAAATCAACGGCCGTTACGCCTACGCCTACGCCCAGGACTTCACCATCCAGGGGGGCAGCCTGTCCGCCTCCAACGCCCGGAAAATCATCGAGGCCCAGAAGGCGGCCCAGAAGGCCGGCGTGCCCATCATCGGTCTAATGGACTCCGGCGGCGCGAAGATTCAAGAGGGCATCGAGGCGCTGGCCCAGTACGGCAGCATCTTCTATAATAACGTCCAGTCCTCCGGCCACATCCCCCAAATCACCGCCATCATGGGCCCCTGCGCCGGCGGCGCGTCCTATTCCCCCGCCTTGCAGGATTTCATTTTCTTCGTGGAGGGCACCGGTGAGATGTTCGTCACCGGCCCCGGCGTGGTGAAGGAGGTCATCGGTGAGGACATCACCATGCAGGAGCTGGGCGGCGTGGATGTCCATATGCGGAAGAACGGCGTGGCCCACGTTCGGGCCAAGGACGATAAGGAGTGCCTGGACAAGATCCGCGACCTGCTGAGCTACCTTCCCCAGAACAGCAGCGAGGCGGCCCCCGTCAGCAAGAAGTTCAAGGCCCGCTGGCAGCGGGGCATTGAGAACGTCGTGCCGGAGAACAAGCGCAAAATCTACGACGTGAAGCGGGTGCTGGATTACCTGGCAGACACCGAATCCCTCTACGAAATCGAGCCGGAGTTCGCCGCCAACATCGTCACCGCCTTTGGCCGGGTGAACGGTCAGAGCGTGGGCTTCGTGGCCAATCAGCCCGCCGTCATCGGCGGCTGCCTGGACGTGAACGCCAGCTGCAAGGCGGCCCGCTTCATCCGCACCTGCGACGCCTTCAACATCCCGCTGGTGACGCTGGTGGATGTGCCCGGCTTCTTCCCGGGCAGCGACCAGGAGCATAACGGCATCATCCGCCACGGCGCGAAAATGCTGTACGCCTACTCCGAGGCCAAGGTGCCCAAGATCACCCTGGTGCTGCGCAAAGCCTACGGCGGGGCCTACATCGCCATGTGCAGCAAGGGCCTGGGCGCGGACATCGTGTGGGCCTGGCCCTATGCCGAAATCGCGGTGATGGGCGCGGAAGGCGCGGTCAAGATCATCAACAAGAAGGAGATCAAGGCTGCCGGCGACCGGAAGGCCGAGGTGCTGAAGGAAAAGACTGACGAGTACACCCGCATCCACCTGAACCCCTATGTGGGCGCGAAGCTGGGGTATATTGACGACGTGATTCAGCCCCAGGACACCCGCCGTATGCTGGAGAAGGCGCTGGAAGCCTACACCTCCATGGGCATCGGCAGCGACAAGCCCCATCACGGCAATATCCCGCTGTAACTCAATGTCATCAACGTAAGGGGATTGCACTCCTTAGACAAGGATTGATGAAGAAACTATGTTTTCCCCTCCGGGGGCCCTATTTCTTGCTCCGCCAAGAAATAGGGGAAAGAAGGCGGCTTAAGAGGGGGACCTGTGGTCCCCCTCTTAAGAATCTTCCCGTATCAGGCAACCGGCTTGCGCCTTGTCTATACCGTTCCGTAGCTCCGCAGGCAACAGACGATGTGACTTGATACGCACCAAAGCTGCCGCCCATGGCGGCTGGCGGGGATTGCCGCCCACGTCCCTGCCGCCAAGCGGCATTTCTGCTGCGCTCCCTATGCCTTCGGCGGAACGGGCGGCAATTTTATTATCCTTTGGTCGTGGACATCTGACTGTACGGCTGCGTTACTCCCCTCAACTTAGGGTAGATTGTATCTTAAAGTTGATGATATTGCCCTGAATATTCCCCATTCCAATGAGCGAAAACCGACCCTGGAAAAATTTTCCGTCCGGGGTCGGTTTTTTTGATTGCACTCCACAGTGAGCTGTGCTATAATGAAAGCACGATTTGCATAAGTCTTGTCATTTTTACAGGAAACGGAGGGCGGCACGATGAAGCGACGCAGGCAGTTCATTTTCATCGGGGTGTTTTGCGCTGCGCTCCTTCTGCTGTCCGGCTGCGGGCGGGTGGCCACAGGCAACGATTTGCCTTCCCATTCCGTCTCTGCTGCGCTTCCCTCATCCGACGCCTCCGTGTCCTCCGATGTTCCGCCAGAGGCGGAACCGGAGGAGAACCCCTACCGCATCAGCGGCCTGACCCTGACCGAGGAGGCGGTGGACAGCGCCAACGGCGACGTTGTGCTGCTGGGGCGGCTGGCCCAGGACGCGGAGACGGAGGAGGGGTACTTCACCCTGTCCCAGCTCTACGACCTGTCAAACGGCAAACTGGCGGCGCTGTACAGCCTGTCCGACGGGCAAATCAACATCTCCGAGGGAGATGCGTGGGACGTTGCCAACGTCAAAGAGTATCTGGCTATCTACGATTGGGAGACCGGCCAGGTGGAGCGGACCGTGGCGCTGCCGGAGGCCAGCGAAATCAACTTCTCCTATGTGGAGCAGAGCGGGAACCTGCTGTGGAGCTGGACGCAGCATTCGGACGGCACACTTTCCGCCCTGTGCTATGACGACGGCCTGAACCTGGTGACAGAGCTGGAGTGCAGCGGCGAGCTGTTCGGCTGCGTCACCGAGGACGGCGCATGGCTCTACTATGTGGAGGACGGCGCACTGCTGCGCCGCGCCACGGACGGCAGCGGCGAGGGGACGGCGGTCTCCCTGCAGCGGCACTTCTCCATCAGCTACCTGGACGGGATTTTCTCCGGAGAGGACGGTGCCCAGTACGCCATCCTGTACGGCATGGCGGGGGACTTGCAGTATTATGACGCCGTGGTGAATCTGGACACGGGGGAGTTCCTGTACCTGCGGGAGACCGGCGCGGCGACGCTGTACGCCGACAACGGCGTACTGGTGGCCAGCACTTCGTCCCTGGAGGAGAATGACACCGCCTATACGGTCTTTACCGGTCAGGAGGCCGCCACCTACACCTGGAGCCAGGAGGAGGCCATCTCCCTGGAGGTGCTGGCCGACCGGCAGCTGCTGTTCTACGAGACGGAGTGGAGCGAGGAGGGCTCCACGGTGCGCCTGGGGCTGTACGACCAGGAACACAATCCGGTCAGCAGCACCAGCTTCTCCGTAGAGGAGCAATACGTCTGGCTGTGCGGCACCCCTGTCTTGCTGCCGGAGGAGGACGCGCTGCTGATTCCCATCCAGGGGGATTCCCTGGCCCTGTACTTCTACCGGTGGGATTACGTCACCGGTGCCGGCGGCATGGAGGGGCTGGAGGTGTCCGAAGCGGTCTACGCCGACCCCATGATTGCCGACGTGACGGAAAGCTGGGACCCCGCCTATTTTCAGCCCCAGGAATGCCCGGAGGAGCTGGCGGATCTGCGGGCCGAGGCGGACGCCCTGGAGGAGCAGTACGGGCTGACCATTTACATCTCTGACGAGTGCCGCAATTTCCTGGGCAGCTACGCCATCACCGCCCTGTCCGACCACGACACGGTGGCCTACGCGCTGGAGATTCTGGAGGAGGAGCTTGCCAAATACCCGGAGGGCTTCTTCCGGCAGTTCGAGTGCCAGTGGCTGGAGGGCATCGAGCTGTACCTGGCCGGCAGCATCATCGGCATTGGGGACGGCGTGCTGGACTACGCCGGCGGCCTGCAAACCACCAGCGACAGCCACATCGTGCTGGCGGTGGACTGCTGCAGCCCGGAGGACCTGCGCACCGCCCTGCACCATGAAATCAGCCACGCCATCGAGGTCCGCCTGCTGTTCAGCGACACCGGAGGGGTGGATGAAGCAGTGTGGAATGAGCTGAACCCCTCCTCTCAGCAGTTTGGGGACTGCTACACCTATTCCTATGAAACCTTCGGTTATGAGGAATTCTACGGCTTCGTCTATGACCTGACCACCAGCAAGGACGTTTACTTCATCGATACCTACAGCCTGACCTTCCCCACAGAGGATCGGGCGCGGCTCTTTGAAAACGTGATGAGCGACAGCAGCACCGTGGATTGGGCGGCCTGCCCCAACCTGAGGGCCAAGCTGAACTACTACGCGGAATGTATCCGGGCGGGGTTTGACACCACCGGCTGGGAGGAGGTCCCCTGGGAGGCCTGGCTGGAGGAGGATACGCTGGAGGAGGATGCGCTGGAGGAGGATGCGCTGGAGGAGGATGCGCTGGAGGAGGATGCGCTGAACGGGGCGGCGTGAAAAATTTTTGCCCGGAGCGCAACCGTCCTGCCCCCGTTTGCGTCTGACAGAATGAGAGACTTCGCCGGAAGGAGCGCACACGATGGAAGATGAACAGATCGTCGCCCTCTACTGGGCCAGGGACGAGGTTGCCCTGACGGAGAGCGACCGGAAATACGGGGCCTACTGCCAGAGCATCGCCTGGAACGTTCTGCGCAGCCGGGAGGACGCGGACGAGTGCGTCAACGACACCTGGCTGCACGCCTGGAACGCCATGCCCCCGGAAAAACCGGATATCCTCTCCGCCTTTCTGGGCCGCATCACCCGAAACCTTTCCCTGGACCGCTACCGCCGCCGCCACGCCGCCAAACGGGGCGGCGGGCTGGAGGCCATCGACCTGGAGCTGGATGATTGCAGCACCGGCCCCGGGCTGGACAGCCAACTGGACGCCATGGCAGTGGCGGAGGCCATCACCGCCTTCCTCCGCGCCTCTGACCAGGCCACCAGGGTGATTTTCCTGCGGCGCTATTGGTACGCCGACTCCATTTCGGAGATCGCCCAACGGTACCACATCAGCGAGAGCAAGGTGAAGTCGCTGCTGTACCGCAGCCGGAAGCGGCTGCGCCGGTATCTGGAGGAGGAGGGCATTTCGGTATGAAGCACGAAAAGCTGCTGGACGCCATCGGCCAGGTGGACGGCGACCTGGTACAGGAGGCAGAGAATGTGAAAACGCTGGCCGTCCCCCGCTCCTCCAACCACTGGAAGCGCTGGACGGCCCTGGCCGCTGTGGCCGTGCTGGCGGTGGGGCTGTTCTGGGCCAGAGCCTGGATGGACAGCGTCACCGGCAGCGACTTCGCCACTGCGGAGGACGCCGCCACGGAAGAGGCCGCCGAGGAGGAAGCCGCCGGCGAGGAGACGGTGGACGCCCAGGAAGGCGGCTTCTCCGGCCAGGCCTCCCTGCTGTGGCCGCCGCTACTGTCCGTCCAGGGCAGTGACGGGCAGCTCGTGACCGTGGCAGGGGAAACCATAGAGACGGAGGACGCCCTCACTGGCGCCGAGGAGGACAGCGGCGCGGATACCGCCAGCGCTGAAAGCGCGGCGGATTCGGACGGCGTTACCTCCAATGACTCCGCAGAGGATGAGGTGGAGCTGTTCATTGTGCGCTATGACCCGACCCTGCGGACCTTGGTGCTGACCTTCGACGGGGAGGCTCCCGCCTCCGTCACCGCTGTCTGCGCCGCAGAGGACGGCGGCGAGGAAATCGCCCTCACCGTCACAGACGGCGTCCTGACCCTGCCGGACGGCGAGGGTTGGCTGGTCACCGTTACCGCCCAGTGGGCGGACGGGGAGACCTGCGTTTACGCCTTTTGGGCGGACCCGGACGGCGGAGCGTAAGTGTACGCAGCGTCGCCGCCCTAAAGGGTACTTTCCAACCGGTAAGGCAGGGCATGATTTGCCGCCCGTTCCGCTCTCGGCGGAACGGGCGGCACCTTTGTTGATCTTTGGTTCCGGAGCCTCTGCCGTCCGGCCGGGTTTCTCCCCTCGGCAAAGGATGGATTGCACCCCATGCGGGGGCTGTCATCCCCGTTCGGCCGCGTCACAGTAGCAGGGGCTGCACCTGTTTCCGCCCCAGCGCCGCCTCGGCGCAGGCCGGAATCTGCCCCCAGTCCGCCACCAGGGAGCAGGGCTTCTTCTCCGCGTCGTCCTGCCGGAAGGGGACGAAATAGAAGTTCCTCCGGCAGGCCAGCACGCCGATGTTTTGCAGCGACGCGGACAGACCGTCGTTGGTGGAGACCCCCACCAGCACCGGCCCCTCGTTGCGCAGGTGGGCCTTGGCCGCCATGGTGACGGAGGTGTCCGTAATGCCCCCCGCCAGCTTCCCCAGGGTGTTTCCGGTGCAGGGGGCGATGATCAGGAGGTCCAGCAGCTTCTTCGGGCCGATGGGCTCCGCCCCCTGGATCGTGTCGATGGGCGGACGGCCGCAGATGCACGTCAGCTCCTGCCGCCAGTGCTCCGCCGGGCCGAAGCGGGTATCCATGGCGGCGCAGTGCTCGGAGAGAATGGGGATGACCGTCTCATACCGCCCCGCCAGCTCCTCCACCACTGGCAACACCTGGGCCAGAGTGCAGAAGGAGCCGGTCAGGGCGAACCCGATCACAACGCTGCGGCGGCTCATGCGTCCACCTCCTGCATGATATGGTACACCGTATCCCGGATGATGCGGCCGGAGGTCTCCGGCGCCACCTTCCCCGGCAGGGACAGGGCATGGATGGCCTTGATGCCCAGCCGGGCCGCCGCCTCATAGTCCACCCCGCCGGGCTGGGAGGCCAGGTCGATGATGAGGCAGTTCTGGTCCAGGTCGCCCAGCCGCGCCCCGTCCAGCACCAGGGCGGGGACGGTGTTGATGACCAGGCTGTAGCCGCCCAGCCAGCCGTCCAGCTGCTCCGTATGCTCCGGCGTACAGCCGCTGGCCTCGATCCAGGCCAGATCCGCATAGTTCCGGGCGGACACCGTCACCCTGGCCCCCAGCCCCTTCAACCGCTGGGCCAGCAGCTTCCCCAGCCGCCCGTAGCCGATGACCAGCACCCGGCAGCCGAAAAGGGTGGTGGGCAGCTCCTCCATGGCGATTTGGATGGCCCCCTCCGCCGTGGGGACGCCGTTGGCGATGGCCAGCTCCTCCCGGGCAAAGTAATCCCGCACCAGGAGGCCCTTCTCCTCCGCCGCCTGCACAAAGCGGTCGGGCAGCTTCCCGGCGCAGAGCAGCTGCCCCGGCTGCATGGCCGCCAATATGTCCGTGATGGGCAGCCTGCGGTCGGACAGCGGCGCGTTCAGCATCCCGTCCTCCCGGGCTGCGGGCAGCGGCAAAATGACGCAGTCGGCCCACTCGATGCCCCGAAGGGTATCGGAGCCGGTCAGCTCCTCCTCCGTCCCCCGCAGCTCCATGGCGCAGGTCTGCACCCAATGTCCGTCCTCTGCCAGCTGCCGCGCCAGCTTCACCTGGCGCAGGTCGCCGCCGAGGACCCAAAAATGCATCTCCCTCTTCATAGCTTGGCAACACCCCTTCCTGTTTTCGCTCGCCGCGCTTTTGCGGGAGCATCCGCTGATGTGCCATACTATGCGGCGCAAAAAAGAGCGGTGCATACCGCTCTTTTACGCCCCCTGCATGGGGTCCTCCGGGTCCAGAATCACGATGTCCAACCCCTCCTCCACCGCCAGGAGCAGGGTCTTTTTTGTGCCGCCGTTGGTGCGGCCGTTGTAGACGGCGATGATGCGGCTGGACTTCGCCACCATATATCGGTTGCGGCGCATCATACAGGTCTCGTCATAGTCCGGTAGGTAGTCCGGCACCTGGTCGCACTGGGCCAGGATGCGCGCATACTGCGCCTGCTCCGCCGCCGTCCAATGCTGGGTCTGGTCCTTGCAGGGCACCGCCGCCTCCAGCCGGATGTCCGGGTGGAGCAGCTTGGCCCGCAGCACGGCCTCCGCCGCCAGCAGGTCGCTCCCCCGGGCCATGCCGGTGATGAAGTGGCGGTAGCCCTGCCGGTAGGCCCGCTCCACCTCCAGGGCCAGCCGCTCCTCCATCAGGATGCGGCGCAGGTCCGGCTCCTTCTGCTTCCACCCCAGGGTTTGGGGCCGGTGCCCGGTGAAGCAGCAGGTCTTTTCCCGTTCCACGGCTGTCCCTCCTTTGCGCTGACGTTCCCGTTTATGTGAACAGGGTCTGCTGCTCCCCGGGATAGGGCAGGTTCAGATGCTCATACGCCTTTTGGGTGACGCACCGCCCCCGCGGGGTGCGGGTCAGGATGCCGATTTGCATCAGGTAGGGCTCATACATATCCTCCAGGGTCTCGGCGTCCTCATTGATGGTGGCCGCCAGGGTCTCCAGCCCCACCGGGCCGCCGTGATAGAGCTCGATGATGGCCCGCAGCATCCGCCGGTCGATGTCGTCCAGGCCCAGGTAGTCCACATCCAGGGCGCTGAGGGCGTCGTCCGCCACTGCCGCAGTGATGACGCCCCCCGCCTTGACCTGGGCGAAGTCCCGCACCCGCCGCAGGAAGCGGTTGGCGATGCGGGGGGTACCCCGGCTGCGCTTGGCGATTTCCCACGCGCCGGACTCCTCAATGGGGACGTTCAAAATGCTGGCGCTGCGCTTGACGATCAGCGCCAGCTCCTCCGGGGTGTACAGCTCCAGCCGCAGCTGCACGCCGAACCGGTCCCGCAGGGGGGCGGACAGGGAGCCCGCCCGGGTGGTGGCCCCGATGAGGGTGAACTTGGGCAGGTCCAGCCGGATGGAGTTGGCACTGGGGCCCTTGCCGATGATGATGTCCACCACATAGTCCTCCATGGCGGGGTAAAGGATCTCCTCGATGGCCCGGTTCATCCGGTGAATTTCGTCCACAAACAAAATGTCGTTCTCGGAGAGGTTGGTCAGCAGCGCCACCAAATCCCCCGGCTTCTCCATGGCGGGGCCGGAGGTGATGCGGATGTTGACCCCCATCTCGTGGGCGATGATACCGGCCAGGGTGGTTTTGCCCAGGCCAGGGGGGCCGTGGAGGAGGACGTGGTCCAGCGGCTCCTCCCGCAGCTTCGCCGCCTGAATGAAGATGTCCAGGTTGCCCTTGGCCTTCTCTTGGCCGATATAGTCCTGCAAGCGCTGGGGGCGGAGGGTGTACTCCCCCTCGTCCTCCCGGAGGAGGGAGGATGTGACAATGGGCTCCGGGGCATAGATGCCCTCATCGCTGTTTGTAATTGCCATGGTACACCACCCTTCCCTTTACTTTGCAAGGCGCTTCAGCGCCTGCTTCACCAGCTCCTCCAGGGTCAGGGCGGAGGTGTCCAGCCCCTTCAGCGCGGTGTTGATTTCACTTTGATGGTAGCCCAGCACCTGGAGGGCCGCGCCGGCCTCGGAGAGCTTGTCCTCCGGAATGACCGTATCCTGGTTCGCGGGGGCGACGCCGCCGTTCTGGAACTGGGCGTCCTGCTCCTTCGCCAGCTTGTCCTTCAGCTCCAGCACGATGCGCTGGGCCAGCTTCTTCCCCACCCCCGGCGCAGAGGTCAGCGCCTTCAGGTCGCCGGTGATGATGGCGAGGGCCAGGCTGGAGGGGGCGGAGGTGGACAGGATGGACAGGGCGGCCTTCGGCCCCACGCCGGACACGGAAATCAGCAGCAGGAACAGGTTCCGCTCCTCCTCCGTGGCGAAGCCGTACAGGGCCACGTCGTCCTCCTTCACCGCCAAGTGGGTGTAGAGCTTTGCCTGCTCCCCCTTGCGGAGGGTGGAGAGGGTGTAGTTGGTGGTTTTGCAGGCGTAGCCAACGCCGCCGCAGTCGATCACCGCAAGGTAGGGCGCAACGTGGGCCACCGTGCCGGAAAGATAGTAAAACATAACAAAAACCTCATTTATCAGGGGGGAGTCAACAGCGGTTCTTCTGGGAAATCGGCGGAGCGCTATCGGGTGTCGTACCGGTCGGGGTTGAACTCCCGCTCCGTGTTCAGCAGGCTGGTGGCGGCCCGGCTGTGGCAGATGGCCAGGGCCAGGGCATCGGCGGCGTCGTCGGGATGGGGCATCTGGTTCATGCGGAGCAGCCGCTGGGTCATCAGCATGACCTGCTTCTTCTCCGCCTTGCCGTAGCCCGTCACCGCCTGCTTCACCTGGTTGGGGGTGTACTCGAACACGGGGACGCCGTGCTCCTCCGCCGCCAGCAGAATCACCCCCCGCCCGTGGGCCACGGCAATGCCGGTGGTGATGTTCTTGCTGAAAAACAGCTCCTCAATGGCGATCTCCTCCGGGGAATAGGTGTCCAGCAGCTCCCCCATATCCTGATGGATTTGCAGGAGCCGGGCGGACAGTGGGATTCCGGCGGGGGTCGTGATGACCCCGTAGCGGAGCAGCGTGTTCCTGGCCCGCTCCGCCTGAATGACCCCGAACCCAATGGTTGCCACACCGGGGTCAATGCCCATAATCACCATCCGCATCTTCCTTTCCACGCTTTGCACAGGCCGGAGCCTCAGCTCTCTTGATTATAACACAGAACAAACGTTCCGTAAAGGGTGGGGTTTACGGATTCTTTCCTCTGTGTTAAAATGGGTGTATCAACATGGAAAAGGAGTATGATTCTTATGTCTACCGTTATCACCGCCGCCAACGCCCCGGCCGCCCTGGGCCCCTATTCCCACGCCATCCTGACGGGGAACACCCTGTTCACCTCCGGCCAGGTGCCGCTGGTGCCGGAGACCGGCAAGCTGGCCGGGGACACCATCGAGGCCCAGGCGGAGCAGGTGTTCCGCAACCTGGAGAGCGTTCTGGCCGCCGCGGATATGACCTTTGCCAACGTGGTGAAAACCACTGTGTTCCTGACGGATCTGGCCGACTTCGCCGCCATGAACGCCATCTATGCCACCCGCTTCCCGGAGAATCCCCCCGCCCGCTCCTGCGTGCAGGTGGCGAAGCTGCCCGCCGGTGCGAAAATGGAGATGGAGCTGGTGGCCGTGAAGTGAGGCAGCCCCGCGAAGCAGACGCATCCGGCCCCGCGCTTTTGTGCGTTGGGTCGGATGCGGTTTTTTGCTTTATTCCAGGGTGGTGATTTTTTCAGCGGTCAGAACACCCTGCTCCACCGACAGGGTGTAGCAGTCGGTGGACGAGGCCCAGGGCGCTGTGGTGTAGAGGAGGTTCCCGCTGACCTCCACCTCCTCCATGCCATAGTCCTCCAGCAGGAGGGTGACCTCGCCCGTGTCCAGCGCGTAGGCGTACAGACTGGCCGTGTCATAGCCGCCCAGGGCTTCGTCGTAGGAATAGCCGAACAGGTACTCATTGTTGCCTCCCAGCACCTCAAAGTCCTCAATCAGCAGGTCGGTTCCGTCCGGGCGGAGCAGGGTGCAGCAGCACACTGTCCGCTCCTCCGCCTCTATCCAGCGCAGGAAGATCAGGCTGTCCCCGGCGTAGAGGTTATCGCCATAGAGGCTGCCCAGCGCATACTGTTCCCCCAGGTCAATGGCTTCGCCGTTTTCCGTGACGGAGACAACGTTCCCCAGCTGTTCCGTGACCGCAATTTCCCGTTCACCCACATGATACAGGACGGTGACGCTCATATCCTCGTAACTTTCTGGCCCGTTGACCGTCTCCGCCTCCCCGGTGCGGGGGTTTACCAGTACAATGGAGGAGATGCTGCCCTCCTTATCGTACAGGTGGAAATAGACGCCGTCCTCCGCCACCGCCTCGATGCCCGCATGGGTCCAGTCCGAAGAGGCGACGTAAAGGGCCTCCGTTTCCCCAGTCTCATGGACGCGGACATAAAGGGTGCGCTTGTCCGCGCCGGTATAGTAGATTCCGTATTCATCCACGAACCATTCACTGTCCCAGCGCTGCAGGTCGCTGACCAGCAGCGTCGTCTCCCCCTCCGCATAGACACAAATGCCGTAGTGCTGGGAATGGAAGTAGTAGTCCCCATCCACCAGGGTGCCGATGGTTCCGCCGCAGGAGGCGGTCAGATACCCCAGCTGGTACAGGCAGAGGAACCCGCCACAGGCCACCAGGCACAGGCAGGCCGCCGCCGCAATCCAGCGCACCCACGGGCGCCGCCGTCCCGGCTTTGCCGCCGCATCGGCGACAAAATCCTCGTTGACTTCCCCAATGGCGTAGAGCAGCGTTTCCGCTCTCATAGTATCCCCTCCTGTTCCAGATGAAGTCTCAAATCCTTTCGCATACGGTGCAGCAGGGAGGTCACCTTGCTCTCGCTGAAGCCATAGGCCCTGGCGATGTCCCGGATGGGGGACAGGTACCAGTAGCGGCGGAGGAAGATGTTCCTCTTCTGCCGTGGCTGGGACAGCAGAAAGCGGTCAATGGCCGCTGTCAGTTCCCGCTCCGCCACAGCGTCCTCCACGCTGGTATGGGCCGGGATGCAGTCCTCCAGCTCGGACAGCACCAGGGCGGTCTGCCCTCCGCCCCGCTTTTCCGCCGTGTACCGTTGGAAGCGGTTCAGGGAGAGGTTGCGCACCAGTTTCCCCAGGTAGACGGAGAGGCGGCTGGGCCGGTGGGGCGGCATGGAGTTCCAGGCCCCCAGGTATGCGTCGTTGACGCACTCCTCGGCGTCCTCTTTGCTGTGTAAAATATTGTAGGAGATGGTGTGGCAGTAGCTGCCGTACTTTTCTGCGGTGGCGGTGATGGCTCGCTCCTCCCGCGCCCAGTACAGCGCGACGATCTCGCTGTCCTTCATGGTCGTTTCCTCCTTTCCTGCTGCATCCGTCCCTTCACCTATATACACAGCAAACAGGCCGATTCCTTGCGTGAAATTGAAAAAATTTCAAAAATAATTTGACAGCCTGCCCGCCTCCGTTCAAAGAAGGGTCTGATAGCCGCCAGTGGTAATCACCGAACGGATGCCCTCGACCCCGCACTGCACCATACTGGAAACCGCAGCGTCCGTGTAAAAGGCCATGTGCTGGGTCATGACAACGTTTGGAAACTGGCGCAGATATGCCATAGACCGGTTGCTGATGATTTCATCCCTACGGTTCAAATGGTAAATGCCCTCCTCATGCTCAAAGCAGTCGAGGCCCAGACCGCCGATTTTCTGCCCCTCGATTCCGGCAATCAGGGCTTCGGTGTCCATCAGGGCGCCGCGGGCGCAGTTGATTAAAATCACGCCGTCCTTCATCCTGGCGATGGCGTCGCGGTCTATCATATGGCGCGTCTGCTCGTTCAGGTTGAGGTGGATTGTAATGATGTCGCACTCCCGATAAATCGTCTCCAGGTCCGTATAGGTCAGCCACTGGGACGCCGCGCCGTGATAGGCGTCATAGCCCAGGATCCGGCATCCGAAGCCGGAGAGGATTTGAGCGACCTGAGTTCCGATGCGCCCTGTACCCAGGATTCCCACGGTCAGGCAGCGCATTTCACGCCCATAGAGCCCTTGCAGGGAATAGTCGTTCACCTGCGCGCGCCACAGGGCGGCCTTATAATGCCGGAGGCACAGCAGCATCAGCATCACCGTATATTCCGCCACGCCGTTGGGGTCATAGCGGGCATTGCAGACAGGCAGGCCGATTTCTTTCGCGTGAGCCAGGTCAATATGGTCATACCCGATGGTGCGGGTGGTAAGGCATCGGACCCCCATCCGCTTATAGGCGTCCAAGAGCGCAGCGTCTATCCTGCCCTGGCCGAGCATCGTTACGCCATCGCACCCTTCCGCCATACAGGCGTTTTCCAGCGTCGGAACCTGCTCCGTCAGAATCAGCTCCACGCCAAAGCGTTTGGCGCAGCGGTCAAACTCCGCCCGCTCATCGTCCCGCACTTCATAAGCAAGTAGTTTCATACCAGCACCTCCTAAAAAGATTCATTTGCATTATAGCCCAGGCTGTGCTATCCTAAATGTAATATAAATGACAATTTGGGAGGAAACGGCATGGAAATCAAGTTCTCAAATGAGGAGATGGAGCGGCTTTCCCAAGTGGGATACCTGCGCCACTTTGTCCGGAATGAGCTGATTTATCTGGAGGGAGATGTGGCCAATACGCTGTGCATCATCCGGAGCGGACGTGTGCGCATTATGCTCAACACTCCGGAGGGAGAGGAGCTGACGGTGGAAATCGTGGAAAAGGGACGCCTCTTCGGAGAATCGTCCTTTTTGAGCAAAAGCCTGCGGCCCACCACCGTCACAGCCGTGACGGAGGTGGAGCTGATTTGCTGTACGATTCCGCAGCTGATTCCCTGCCTGTGCCAGAACCCGGATATTCTGACCAAGCTGTTGCAGCACTGCTCGGAGACGATGAATCACCTGTCCTACTCCCTGCACTCCTTCCGCTTCCTGAACCGATACCAGCGCGTCGCGTCCTTCCTGCTGACGGAGACCGGAACGGATAACCCGGACAAGGAGATTACCGGCCAATGCCTGCCGTACACCCACGACGAGATTGCCATGTGCCTGGGCCTGGCGCGGCCGACTGTCAGCCAGGTGCTAAAGGACTTTGAGCGCAAGGGGTGCGTCAGGTGCGCCTATGGGCGGGTCTATATCCTGGACAGGACAGCGCTGGAGCAGGCGGTCAGCACAACGGCTTAAATTTGCAAGTTCCGATTCATTTGTGAAATGCTTGACAATATAGGGCAGATACGTTATACTGATTTTGTCAAAAAATTAACGATAGCTCCCAGCCGATACAGTCATTTTAAAGGAGGACATACTACTATGGGACGTTTACAGGACAAAGTAGCCATCATCACCGGCGGCAACTCCGGCGTAGGCGCGGCGACTGCCGTTTTGTTTGCCAAAGAAGGTGCGAAGGTGGTCATCAGCGCCCGCCGGAAGGCCAAGCTGGACGAGGTGGCCGCCCAAATCAAGGAGGCCGGCGGTGAGGTGCTGGCGGTAGCCACCGACATCTCCAAGCCGGAGGACGCGGACAACCTGGTTGCCAAGGCCATCGAAGCCTACGGCAAAATCGACATTCTGGTGAACAACGCCGGCGTGCTGGAGGAGGGCCTGAAGCCCATCGACCGGGTCAGCACCGAGGATATGGACCGCATCATCGACACCAACACCAAGGGCACCATGTACTGTATGCGGGCGGCCAGCAGCAAGATGGCGGAGGCCGGCAGCGGCTCCATCGTCAACGTGGCCTCGGTGGCCGGCGTCATGGGCAACGGCGGCGCGGCCTATGTGGCCTCCAAGTCCGCCATTGTGGGCATCACCCGCCACACCGCCCTGCGCTTCGCGGGCACCGGCATCCGCTGCAACGTGGTCTGCCCCGGCACCATCGTGACCCCCATGGTGGCCGCCATGAACCCCGCCAACCTGGACCCGGATATGTTCGGCCAGATGGCAAAGCACGGCGACTTGAAGATTCAGCCCTGCATGGCAAACGACGTGGCCAACATCCTCCTCTTCCTGGCCAGCGATGAGTCCCGCGCCATCACCGGTCAGACCATCGTATCCGACTTCGGAAGCTCCCTGTAACAAAAGCGTGGACCGCCTCCAGACAGATTTCCTGTCTGGAGGCAGTTTTTTGCCCGGAACCGCCCTGGGGGCGATTCCCATCTGTACCATCGTGTAATTTGTCATGCTTCCTTCTGCCGCAGCCAGTCCCAGAGTTGCTTACACCAGTACACCATGCCGATCAGCGTGGCACACAGCCCTGTACACAGGATGGCAGCTCCATCCGCCAGCACGCCGTTTGGCATCAACGCCTCTCCACGGGCAACGGTGCGCATGATCAGGAGCAAGCCGCACAGAAAGGCTGCCGTTATGCCGATTTTCCCGCCGGATTCCCGCACCCCCTCATAGGCGTCCCGCAAAATCATCTGCGTGATGCAGACGGCGGCAGGGGGCCAGATGGCAAAGACAAACAGCGTATACGGTGTAAACGCCACGCCGTAGGTGGTCAGCAGGCACAAGGCCGCATCCGTCAGAATAGAAGCAAAGAATCCCCACCGGAACGCCTTGCCCCGTTCCAGCTTCTGCCGTTCATCATAGTGTTCCATCACGATTCCTCCCCAAACAGTTCATCCAGCGTCTTGCCCAGCACCTTGCAGATGGCCCGACAGAGCTTGATGGTCGGATTATAGGTGCCCTGTTCAATGGCGTTCATGGTCTGGCGGGAGACGCCTACGGCGGCGGCCAGCTGGGCCTGGGTCATGTCCTTCTCCGCCCGGGCTACCTTGATTGCGATGTTGCGTCCCATCGTCCCACCTCCTGTTTCTATCCTACCACATAGCCGACAAAATGTCAACTATATACGACAAAAATTCAAATAAAAATGGCAGGCAGAGGATTGCTTTGCCTGCCGGGAAGGTCGCTTGCCGATTTTATGCTGCCAGACATGAAAGGATGACCGATGTAAAACCTGAGGTTGACAAATCGGTCATGTCAGTCTATAATGAACATAGAAAGGGTGCTGTCCGGCAACGGTTAGCCCCTAGTTGTTACTTGCAAGAAGTAACCGCCAGGTTTGCGGCCACGGGCGGTTACTTCTTTTTTGCCTGAATGAACAGGCCGCAAATGCCAATGATGACAAGGCAAAACTGAAACAGCTCTGATGTAGTCATTGGGCAGCCCCCCTTTCCTCAGATCAGGGGACAAGAAGCTGCCCCCGTGAAGGGAGCCAACCGCCACCGTATTGGGCAGCACCCGGTTCTCCAGGGAGAACCGTTGCCATAATACCACAGCCCTGCGTAAAAAGCAAGACTTCTGCCATATTGGGCACGAAACGCACACAGTTGAACGCTACTTCTCAACCTTATACCGCTTAATCTTGGCGGTGGCCGTCTTTTCAAAGGGGGTATCCCGTAGCACCAGCTTCTGAACGTGCTTGCAGGCGGGGAGGGTGGCGTTCATCTTCTCCAGCTTCTGCTGGATGCGGCGGGCGACCTCCTGACGGGGGAGATTGCTCTCCTCCGGGTACACCTCCGCCGTGATTCTGCCATCCCGCTCGTAGACCACCACCTCGCTGACCTCGCTGATGCGGGCCACATACTGCTCCAGCTCCTCCGGGGAGACGTTCTCCCCGTTGGACAGGATGATGAGGCTCTTTTTCCGCCCAGTGATGAAGAGGAACCCATCCTTGTTCAGATAGCCCCGGTCGCCGGTGTGGAACCAGGGGCCCTCCATGACCTGGGCGGTGGCGGCGGGGTCGTTGTAGTAGCCCAGCATGACTACCTTGCTGTCCACGCAGACCTCGCCCTCGCCACGCCTGTCCGGGTCATCGATTTTGATTTGAACGCCGGGCAGCACCTGGCCCACGGAGCCGTCGCAGACCCAGTGGTTCCGGTTCACCGCCAGCACCGGGGCGCACTCCGTAATGCCATAGCCGTTCAGAATCTCCACCCCCAGGCTGCGGAACTCCTTCACATAGCGGGGGTCCAGGGGCGCGCCGCCGCAGATGATATACTCCAGGTTGCCGCCGAACCTGGACAGGACGCTGTCGAACAGCTCCCTGCGCCGGTCAACGCCCACCTTCAGCAGGGCATCGGACAGGCGCATCCCGCTGCGCAGCTTCTTCGCCTCCCCCTGCTTCTCCGCTGTGCGCCAGATGGTTTTGGAGAAGGTCTCCACGAACAGGGGCACCAGGAACAGGATCTGGGGCTTGGCGATGGGCACCTCCCGCATGAAGTTGGCCAGGTTGCCGCAGATAAAGATGGGGACATGATAGTGAATGGGCATCATCACCGAGGTCACCAAACCGAAGGCGTGGTGAAAGGGCAGCACCGCCATGGTGGGGCCGCCGGGGACGAAGTTCTGCACGGCGTAGTTGATGTCCGCCACCATGTTCGTCTGGGAGAGCATGACCCCCTTGCTGAACCCGGTGGAGCCGGAGGTGAAGAAGATGGTACACAGGGCATCCAGGTCGATCTCCAGGGATGCAAAGTCGTACTTGCCCCGATTCAGGTACCGCTGCCCCTTCTCCAGGGCGCAGGGGGCCAGCTCCAGGGAGAAGTACCGCTTCTTCCGGCCAAAGGTCTGCCTGCAGAAGGCGGCCTTTGCCTCGCACTGAGGGCTGTAAACCAGCATACTGGCGTCGCTCTGCCGCATCAGCTGAACTACCTCCACGTTTCCGGCATCCTTGGCGATCAGCACCGCCACATTCCCCGTCAGCACGATGGCGAAGTAGGCCACCAGCCAAATATAGGAATTCTCCCCCATCAGGGCGATGTGCCGCCCCCGCAGCCCGTACTTCATCAGGTAGGCGGCGCCCCGCTGCACGTCCTGGTAAAACGCCAGATAGGTCTTTTCCCGCAGGGTCTTGCGGCCCTCCATCCACCGGAACACCACGTCCAGGGGATAGGCGTCTCGCTTCAGCTCCAGCAGCTCCCGCAGGGAATGCAGCTCCGGCAGGAAGTGATACAGGGGGTAGTTTTTATTTTTCATAACGTCATGCCACTCCGCAACTTCAAGTAGGATGGTATCAGTTTAAAAGGTGTCATTACAAAAGTCAAGCGTAAAATCAGGAGAAGTCGGCACTTTTCTCCTGCCGCGCTTCACCCAGGCAAAAGATTATCCCGCCCCGGGAGAACCGGAGCGGGATAACCCAAAAGAAAGGAGAGAGAAAAAAGAAGAAAGAGAGAAAAGAGGTGTGTTTCAATATGTTCCTGCTGCTGATAATATAGTACCGCAAAGGCGATTCGAAGTGTTGAACAGTTTGTAGCAAGTTTGTAAATGGTTTGTGAACATAGTTGCCATCCGAAGGGACAGGCTTCACCGGTTCCTCCTTTGTTCACAAACGCTTTACAGTTTTTTAGGGAACCTCTGAATAATTCTGGTTTCAAATCTCTAAAAATCAATTTTCAGAG
>JAJPXL010000160.1 GCA_021205455.1 Clostridiales bacterium | reverse complement strand
GGCGCCTTCACCCGGTTTTCCGGGCCCCCCCCCTAGGCCCGGCGGGCCCGCGGGGGGGGGGGGGGGCCGCGGAAACGGGGGGCCCTCCTAGAGCTGGCCCGCTTCCTGCGGAAGCTGCCCTCCGGCATTCGGGTGCTGGAGGGGGAGGAATCCGACCTGCTGGGCACCCGATTCCTCCTGACCCTGGATGAGGACACCCGCCTCCTGCCGGACACGGCGGAAAAGCTGATTGCCACGCTGCTCTGCCCGTTGAACCGGCCCAGGCTGGAGGAGCGCAGGCGGGTGGTGCGGTCCGGCTACGGCATTTTGCAGCCTGCCGTGGGCGTTGCGCTGGAGGAACAGGGGGCGACGGCCTTTGCCCGGCTGCACAGCGGGCAGGGGGGCACGGAGCCCTATGCTTTTGCCTCCAGCGAGCTGTACCGGGATGCCTTCGACAGGGCCAGCTACACGGGGAAGGGGCTCATCGACATTGATACCTACCTGGCCTGCCTGGACCACCGTTTCCCTGAGGGGCGGTTGCTGTCCCATGACCTGCTGGAAGGGGAGTACCTGCACACCGGCCTGGCGGGGGATTGCCCAGTGCTGGACAGCGCGCCCCAATCTGCCCTGGCGTACTACCGGCGGCTACACCGCTGGACGCGGGGGGACTGGCAGACCCTCCCCTGGCTCAAGAAAACGGTGCAGAATGAGTTTGCACAGCGTGTGGAAAATCCGCTGAGCCCCCTTTCCAAGTGGAAAATTCTGGACAATTTGCGGCGCAGTCTGGTACCGGTCGCCCTGGTTTTGGGGCTGACCCTGGGGGTCTGCGGGACAGGGCCGGTGTTCTGGCCCGGTACGGCGCTGGCGTTGGCGGTCAGCGTGGAGGGGGTCCTGTTCCAGGCGCTGGCATCCTTCCTGCGCCAGGGGAAGCGGGGGACAGCCCATTACCGGACGAAGGCGGTTTCCGGCCTGACGGGGGCGCTGAAGGTCGCGGCGGCCCGGTTCCTCCTGCTGCCCTGCGAGGCGTGGGTGCAGCTCTGGGCGGCGGTGACCGCCCTTGTCCGGATGGGGGTCACCCGGCGGGGCCTGCTGGATTGGACGGTCAGCGCCTCGGACGACAGCGGCGCAGGCGTGTGGGCGGTGTGGCACAGGCTGCTGCCCGCCTCCGCGCTGGGGATGGCGGTGCTGATATTGGGGCAGACGGCGGCCGGAAGGCTGCTGGGGCTGTTGTGGCTCCTGTCCCCGCTGCTGGCCTGGTATCTGAGTCGATCGGAGGAAGCTGCCGCCCTGTCGGAAGGGGACCAGGCGTTTCTGCGGGAGGAAGCCAGGGGCCTTTGGCGCTACTTTGACACCTTCCTGACCCAGGCAGACCACTTCCTCCCGCCGGACAACGTCCAGGAGCGCCCGGCGGCGGGCGTTGCCCACCGCACCTCCCCCACCAACATGGGGCTGTCGCTGGCGGCCTGCCTGGCCGCCGTTGACCTGGAGCTGACGGAGCAGAGCAGGGCGCTCTGCCTGATTGACCGGCAGCTGACCGCCATGGAGGGGTTGGAACGGTGCCACGGCCACTTCTACAACTGGTATGATACCCGTCAGGCGGAACCCCTTTACCCTCGCTATCTCTCCACCGTGGACAGCGGCAACCTGTGCGCCGCTCTCATCGCCCTGGCCCAAGGCTTGCAGGAGCTGAAGGAGCCCCAGTTGGCCCGCCGCGCCCGGCGGTTGGCGGAGGAAATGGACTTCGCCTTCCTGTACGATGAAGGGCAGCACCTTTTCTATATCGGCTATGACGCGGAGGACGGCAGCTACACGAACAGCTGGTATGATTTGATGTGCTCCGAGGCGCGCACCGCCAGCTATATTGCCGTCGCCCGAGGCGAGGTGGAGGGGCGGCACTGGCGGCACCTGTCCCGAGCGCTGCTGCGCGCCGGGCGGTATGTCGGCATGGCCTCCTGGTCGGGCACGGCCTTTGAATATCTGATGCCCCAGCTCTTCCTGCCCGCGCCCAGGGGCTCCCTGCTTCGGGAGACGATGGCCTTCTGTGTGGCGGAGCAGTATAAGGAACGTGGGCGGCAGAACGGGGTTTGGGGCGTCTCTGAGTCTGCCTTCTTTGCCCTGAACGGGGACGGGAGCTACTGCTACCAGGCCAACGGCACGCCTGCCCTGGCTTTGGAGTGGGAGACGGGGCGAAGGGTGGTAGCGCCCTACGCCTCCGCGCTGGCGCTGACGGTGACGCCCCGGCTGGCGGCGCGGAATCTCCGCCGCCTGGACGAGTTGGGGATGAACGGGCAGTATGGCTTTTATGACGCGCTGGATCTGACCGTTCCGGGCGGGGCCATTGTCCGCACCTGGATGGTGCATCATCAGGGGATGAGCCTGCTGGCCATCGACAATGCGCTGCACCAGAATATTTTTGTGCGCCGCTTTTTGCGGGAGCCGGCCATGGCGGCCTTTGCCCCTCTGCTGGGGGAGGCGCTGCCCACCGGCCCCGCCATGCGGCGCAGGGAGGGACCCATGAGGGAAACGGAACAGCCGCCGGTGGCCGCCTTTGTACGCAGCGGCACCGGCTTCGACCCGGCGCGGCCAGCCGCCCACCTCTATTCGGACGGCAGCTTCCACAGCCTGCTGACGGCGGATGGGGGCGGATGGTGCGCCTTTGCCGGAAAGCGGGTGACAGGCGGCCTCGGCGTGCTGAACGTATCCGTCCGGCTGGCGGGGAAGGAGTACGCCGCCTTTCCCTGTGGCCAGGCAGACAGCCGCCTGGAATGGCGCTTTGAGGAGGAGGGGGCTGTGCTGACCCTGACGCGGGAACCGTTCCGCGTCAGACAGGAGGTCGCGCTGCGGAGCGGCCTGAACGGAGCCCGGCATACGGTTCTTGTGGAGAACCGCAGCGAGTCTGCCCTTACGGTGCGCTGCACCCTACAGCCGATACTGCTGGAGGAAGACGCCTATGCCGCTCATCCTGCCTTTGCCCGGCTGGCTATTGAAAGCGAACAGCGCCCACAGGGCGTTCTGTTCCGCCGCCGCCCCAAGGAGGGGCGGGCGGCCCTCTGCCTGGCGGCCCTGTGGGACGGGCCGGTGGGGCGCTGGGACACGGCGCGGATGTACACGGAGCAGCCTGTCGGACACACAGGGGCGGTCTGCGACCCGCAGCTGACGCTGGAGCTGCTGATTCCGGCAAAGGAAAGCGGGCGGCTTGTCCTGGCCCTCTCTGTGGGGGAGGAGGGGCAGGCCCTGCGGAACGCAGAGGGCATCCTGGGCGGTTTGAAAACCACGCAGCCCCTCTTCGCGGCCCAGCTCTCAGCCCGCTACTGCCTCACCCTACAGGAGCGGCAGGAGGCGGACAGGCTGCTCTCCCATCTGCTGCACTGGCAGACCAGACGGGCGGGCGACGGGATACAGGGCCCTCAAAACCTGTGGCCCTTCGGCCTCTCCGGGGACCTGCCTATCGCCGTGACGGAGGCGGGCGGGAACGATTGCCAGCGCCTCGCCCGCTTTGCCGCCGAGCACGAACTGTTGGCCCGCTGCGGCTGTCCCTTCGACCTGGTGTTCCTGGACCGGGGCGGAGCCTTGCGGGAGCCGCTCTGCGCCCAGCTGCAACAGCGCCACATCCCGGCCACATTTGGGGGGAGCGGCGGCCTGCACCTGATTACTGCGCCGCCGGAGCAGTGGAGTGTGCTTTATGCCGGGGCAGCCATTGTGCTGCAAAACGAGGCGCCTCAACTGCCGACGGAGGTCACCCTGCCTCTGGCGGAGGGCGTGCCCATTCCGCCCCGGGAGGGGGTGTGCCGCTGGGCGTGGCTGGAGGAGGGCTTCCAGCTTACCCTGAAAAACGCGCTGCCGCCCCGGCGGTGGAGCCATATCCTGGCCAACGAGGACTTCGGCTGGCTGACGGATGAGTGCGGCACGGGGCACCTGTGGTACGGCAACGCCAGGGAGAACCAGCTCCTGCCCTGGGAGAATGATCCCCTGGCCCAGCAGGGGCCGGAGGACGTAATCCTCTCCACGAAGGGGGAGGACATCTCCTGCTTCGCCCGTCGGGACGGCTGGGAGACGGTGGTGCGCTATAGCGCAGCCGCCGCCTTCTGGCAGAAGCGGAAAGATGGAAAGGAAGTCACCCTTACAGCAGAGATTCCGCTGGGGGAGAACCGGAGAACCTTTCATCTGACCGTTTCCGGCTTTCAGACTCCGATGCGGCTCCGCTGGAAGCTGTGGCCGCAGCTGGCGGAGCGGCGCAGAGATGCCAGATTTGTGCGTATCCACAAGGAAAACGGCTGTGTTTCCCTGACGAACGGGGCGAATCAGGATTATCCCGGTGTGGAGCTGCTGCTCCGGGCGGAGGGCTGCCCGCTGGAACTGGCCATGCTGCCAGACGGCGGGATTTGCCTGTCCTGCCCAATGACCGGAACTTTAGAACTTGTGACAAGTGTTATAGCTTCACAGAGCAAGACAGCGCAGCTTCCCCTCCTGCAGCCGGACTATGACTGGCCGCAGCTTGCTTCCCCGCTGCGGCTGGAGACGCCTGACCCGGCGCTGAACCACTATCTCAGCTTCTGGTGCCTCTATCAGGTGGTGGCCTGCCGTCTGTTCGGGCGCACCAGCCTGTATCAGTGCGGCGGGGCCTTTGGGTTCCGAGATCAGCTTCAGGATGTCTGCGCCCTGATTCCCACTGCGCCGGAGCTGGCCCGGCAGCAGATTCTGCGCTCGGCGGCGCATCAGTTCCGGGAGGGAGATGTGCAGCACTGGTGGCACCCCAGGGGGACGGCGGAGCCGGAACGGGGCGTCCGCACCCGCATCAGCGACGACCTGCTGTGGCTGCCCTACGCCCTGGTCTGCTGGACGGAGACGACGGGGGACGCCTCCCTGCTGCGGGAGCGGGTGGGCTGGCTGACCAGTGAACCCCTCCAGCCCCAGGAGCAGGAGCGCTATGAGATGCCGACACGGGGTGCGGATACGTCCACCCTGTATGAACACGGCTGCGCCGCCATTCACTGCGTCATGGCCCGGGGCACCGGCACCCACGGTCTGCTGCTGATGGGCGGCGGGGACTGGAACGACGGCCTGAACCGCATCGGTGCGGAAGGGAAAGGGGAGAGCGTCTGGCTGACCTGGTTCGCCGCGCTGGTGATGGAACGGTGGTCGGCAGTGGCGGAGGGGCAGAACGACGCGGCCCGTGCCGCTCGCTGCGCCCAGCGGGCGAAGGAGCTTGCCCAGGCGGCCAACCGGGCTTGGGACGGCCACTGGTACCTCCGGGGCTATGACGATGAGGGCAGGCCCTTTGGCGGGGTGGGTCACCCGTTCTGCCAGCTGGACTCCATCGCCCAGAGCTTTTCCGTCTTTGCGCCGAACCCTCAGCCGGAGCGGGGCAGGGAAGCGGTGCTGCAAGCGGTATCCGCCCTCTACGACGCCGACCACGGCACGGTGGCCCTCCTGAAAGGCGGCTTCCAGCCCGGCAGCGATGCGGGCTATATTCAGGGCTATCCCGCAGGCGTGCGGGAGAACGGCGGGCAGTATACCCACGGGGCGGTTTGGCTGGCCAGGGCCTGCTACCGATTGGGGGAGCGGGAGACTGGCTGGCGGCTCCTGCGGGACCTGCTGCCGGAGCACCATGACAGCGGCGTTTACGAGGGGGAGCCCTATGTGCTGGCCGGAGACGTATCCACCGCGCCGGGGCGGGAAGGGCGCTGCGGCTGGAGCTGGTACACCGGCGCTGCGGCCTGGTATTACCGCACGGCGACGGAGGACCTGCTGGGGATACGGCTGCGCAGCGGCAGGTTGTACCTGACCCCGCAGCTGCCGGAGGGCTGGGAGGGCTATCGGGCCACCCAGCGCCTTGGCGGGAAGACGCTGAACATCTGCGTCCACTGTGGCGGGCCGTGTCAGATCCTGGTGGACGGTGTGCCCCAGGAGAATGGCATCGCCCTGGACAGCCTTGGGCGGCAGGCCGAGCTGACCGTTTTTTGCGGGAAATCTGTGGGCCGCTGAAAAAAGGTAGTGCAAAATCTGAAAAATGCTGTATAATAAAGGTAACAGTTTGTTACCACAGAAAAGCGGGTCAACTGGGCCTGCTGCAGCGCCTGCCTTCGGGGGCCGGACAGCCGTTTCTGTTACGCTGTCCGGCCGACCTGGGGCTGCTCCGGGAGTTTCATCACCCGGGGCAGCGGGCAGGCGGAAGCAGCGCTTGCCGGAGAGACGGCATAGATTTTTTGCGCGGCTGCGCACACGGAGGTATGTGTACATTATGAATCCTATTGTATTTCCAGGTCTGGGGCTGACGTTCCAGATCGAGCGGGTGGCCTTCTCCGTCTTTGGGAAGGACATCTACTGGTACGGCATCATCATCGCCTGTGGCTTTCTGCTGGGGGTGCTGTGCGCCTGCCACCTGACCAAGGAGTGGGGGCTGAAATCCGATACCGTGCTGGATATGCTGTTCTTTGCGGTACCCATCGCCATTATCTGCGCCAGGGCCTATTACGTCATCTTTTACCAGAGCCTCTACTACAATGCGGACGGTACGTTTAACTGGGCGGAGGCCGTCGCCATTTGGGACGGCGGACTTGCCATCTACGGCGGCATCATCGGCGCGGTGATCACCTGCCTTATCTTCTGCGTGGTGCGCCACCACAAATTCGGGGCGGTGGCGGATGTCTGCGCCTACGGCCTGCTGATTGGCCAGATGATGGGCCGCTGGGGCAACTTCGTCAACCAGGAAGCCTATGGCGACACCTGCACCGCCGTCTGGCGCATGGGTCTGACCTTGCAGAACGGCGAGTACATCGAGGTCCATCCCACCTTCCTGTATGAGTCGCTGTGGAATCTGGTGGGGTTCCTGCTGCTCTATTTCATCGTCCGCAAGCACCGGAAGTATGATGGTCAAATCTTCCTCTGCTACCTGTTCTGGTACGGTCTGGGGCGCTTCTTCATCGAGGGGATTCGGACGGACAGCCTGTACCTGTTCAACACCGGCATCCGGGTGTCCCAGCTGGTGGCGCTGGTGACGGTGATCGTGACGGTGCAGATTCTGGTGGTTCAGATGTTCCGGAAGCACCCGAAGGAGAAGCTGCTGGTCAACAGCCCACGCTCTGAGCTGCGGGAGGCGCAGGCGGAGGAGCCGGAGGCAGCCCAGGAGGAGGCTCCCGCGAATGCCCCGGAGGAAGCCCCAGCCAATGCCCCTGAGGAAAGCGTCAGCACGTTGGAAACGGAAAAAGCCGAAGCGGAGGCTGCCGCAGAGCCAGAGCAGCCCCAGCCGCCGGCCGAGGACGGCGAACATACCGCGGAATAAAACCACATATTTGCCATGCAGAACGCCCTCAGGGTCACACCTGAGGGCGTTCTTTTTTGTTCTATGCCTGTCCCGCTGCGCATAGAGTGGCAACAGGAAACAGGGGCGCGCCTGACCGCGCGCCCCGGAAAGCGGGGTTTACCATGAACGATACGGCGTTGGAACAGGCGGCGGCCTGCCTGCCAAGGGAGCTGCGGCTTGCGGCCCTGGCCAAAGGGGAGCGGGGCCGCTATGAGGAGATTCGTCTGCGGGCGGGGCGGGGAATGTTCCTGACCGGGGCGGACGGCAGGGAGGAGCAGGTCCTGCTGGGGGGTGAGGCACTGCCCGTATCGGCGGACGACCTGTCCCTGGTGGTGGAGCTGGCCACCCGGGCCAGCTACCAAAGCGCGGCGGAGAAGCTGAAATCCGGCTTCCTGCCCCTGAAAGGGGGGCACCGGCTGGGGCTGTGCGGCACGGTCACGGTGCGGGAGGGGAGCATCACCGGTTTCCGGGAGCTGTCCTCCCTGGCCATCCGAATCGCCAGGCCGGTGAATGGCTTTGCCGAGCCGGTGGTGGCCCAGGTATACCAGGGGGAGCGGCCCAGCAGCACCCTGATTCTCTCGCCGCCGGGCTACGGCAAGACCACCCTGCTGCGGGATTTGGTTCGCCTCATCAGCCTGCGCTGCCATCTGCGCATCGGCCTGGCGGACGAGCGGGGAGAGGTGGCTGCCCTGTGGAAGGGGGTGCCCCAGCTGGACGTGGGGCCCACCACCGATGTGCTGGACGGCTGCCCCAAGGCCCAGGGCCTGATGCAGCTCCTGCGGGGCATGGGGCCGCAGCTGCTGGCGGCGGATGAAATCACTGCGCCGGAGGACGTGGCGGCCCTCAGCAGCGCGGCGAACTGCGGCGTGGCGGTGCTGGCCACCGCCCATGCCGCTGGGGTGGAGGAGCTGGAGCAGCGTCCGCTGTACCGGGAGCTGCTGGAGCAGGGCATTTTTCAGCAGGTGTGCATCCTGCGCAGGGAGGGCCAGCGGCGGTCCTGCGCCGTGGAGGCGCTGCCATGCAAAAGCTGATTGGGGGAGGGTTGGTGGTGCTGGCCTGCATGGGCGGAGCGCTGCATCTCACCTGGCAGCGCAGGGAGGGGCTGCGCACCCTGGAGCAGCTGATTGCGGCGCTGCTGCTGATAGAGCGGGAGCTTGGCCGGGGGGAGCCGGACACGGCTACCCTGCTGGAGCTGGCGGCGCAGTCCGTTACAGGCCCCGCCTCCCGCTTTTTTTGCAGCGTGCGGGAGGGGCTGAACCGGAACGCGGAATGGCCCTTGGCAGCGCTTTGGCGGGAGGCCGGGGAGGCTCTGGCGCTTCCCCCCGCTGCAAAGACGGCGTTCGACGCCGCCGGGCAGATTCTGGGGCGCTATGACGCCCGGGAGCAGCGCAAGGGGCTGCACGCCGCCGCCCAGACCCTACAGGAGGTATTCCAAAGCGCAAAGGAGGAGGAAAAGCAAACCAGCCGTCTGACCCTGGCCCTTGGTTCCTGCGCGGCGGTGTTTCTGCTGGTGCTGCTTTTATAAACTGATATGGATATGGATGTCGATCTCATCTTCAAGATTGCCGCCATCGGCATTTTGGTGGCGGTGCTGAATCAGGTGCTGACCCGCTCCGGCCGGGACGAGCAGGCCACCATGGTCACGCTGGCGGGGCTGGTGGTGGTGCTGATGCTGGTGGTGCAGGAAATCAGCGAGCTGTTTGAGCTGATTCGGACCCTGTTTGACCTGTGATGGAGGTGATGCTGCAAGTGGCGGCGGTGGCGGTGGTTGGCTCCGTTTGCACCCTGCTGCTGAACCGGCAGCAGGGGGAGCTGGCACTACTGCTGGGCCTGGGCGCCTGCGGGGTGGTGCTCTATCTGGTGCTGGAGCAGCTCAGCGACCTGATTGCCCTCATTCGGGAGCTGGTGGATTTTGCAGAGGTGGACAGCGACCTGGTGCGCCCCCTGATGAAAACGGCGGCGGTGGCCATCGTCACCTTGCTGACGACCTCGGTGGCCCGGGACGCTGGGCAGACCGCCATTGCCGCCACGGTGCAGCTGTGCGGCTCCCTGCTGGCGCTGTGCCTGGCGGCGCCGCTGGTCCATGCGGTGCTGACGCTGGTAGCGGAGCTGCTATGAGGCGGTGGAGTGCGCTGGCGGCGGCCGTCCTGCTGCTGTGCCTGGTCTGCGTTCCCGCTGCAAAGGCCACTGACATCCTGGACGAGGTGTGGGACGCCGCCGGGGCGGACGCGGTGGCCGAAGCGGGAGAGGACGTGGTGGAGCAGGAGCTGGACTGGAACCTGGACCTGGCTGCCGGACTGAACGACCTGCTGGACAGGGCGGCGGAGGAGCTGGAGACCCTGCTGAAAGAGGCCCTCCGCTCCGGCGTCTTGCTGCTGCTCACCGTCCTGCTGGCTGAGATGATGGCAGGGCTGGGGTCAGGCGTACCGGGCGGGTGGAAGGACGGCGTCCGCGTCATTGCCACCCTGACGATCACGGGTTTGGCGGTGTCCGATGCGGGGAGCCTCATCGACCTGGGGCGGGAGACGATTCAGGAATTGGATGTCTTCACCCAGATTTTGACCCCTGTGATGGCGACGGCCTGCGCCGCCGCAGGAAACGCCACCGGCGCGGCGGTGCGGCAGGCGGCCACGCTGCTTTGCTCCAGCGTGTTGATCAGCCTGGTGGACCGGCTGTTCCTGCCCCTGGTGTACGGTTACATCGCCATGGCTGCGGGGGCCTGCGCCACCGGCAACCGGGGGCTGTCGGCGGTGGCCGGACTGCTGAAATGGTGCGTCACTACGGCGCTGAAGGGGGTTTTGATGGTGTATACAGCGTTCCTCTCCTTTGCCAGCCTGGCGGCTGGGGGCACCGACGCCATGACGGCCCGGCTGACGAAATCCGCCATCAGCGGCCTGGTGCCGGTGGTGGGGGGCATCCTGTCCGACGCCGCCGACACCCTGCTGGCCGGGGCGGGGATGCTCCGCAGCGTGCTGGGCATCTTCGGGGTGCTGGCGGTGCTGGGCTTCTGCCTGACCCCTTTCCTCCGGCTGGGGATGCAGTACCTCCTGTACCGGGCGGTGGCGGTGTTGGCGGCGGTGTTCCCCAACGCGGGGCTGTCCGGGCTGATCGAGGAGCTTAGCTCCGCCTTTGGGCTGGTGCTGGGGATGACGGGGGCCTGCGCCCTGCTGACTCTCATCTCCATCTTCGCGGCCATGGCGGCGGTGCTGCCCACATGAGCGGGCTGGGAAGCTGGCTGCTGAGCATCACGGCGGCGGCCCTTCTGGTGGGGGTCCTTGAGGCCATGATACCGGAGGGCAGCGTGAAGGCGGTCAGCGCTCTGGGATGCGGACTGCTGCTGTTCCTCGTCCTGGTCCGCCCGCTGCTGGGAGGCTCCTATGAGCGCCTGCTGGAGGAGTTGCACAGCTGGCAAAGCGAGGCGGCGGAAGAGACGGAGCGGCTAAACCAGGTGGAAACTTCGCTGGAAGAAACCATCATAGCTGAGGACGCGGCGGCATATATTCAGGCAGAGGCCGGGGAACAGGGAATCTCATGCAGCGTCACCGTCACCTGCGGGCAAAACGAGGACGGTCTGACCCTGCCTGTGGCTGTGGAAATCGAGGGCGTCACCCAGGAGGCCCAGCAGGAGGCGCTGCGGACGCTGATTCAGGAGGCGTTTGCCCTGCCGGAGGAACAAATACACTTTGCGGAGACGGAAGAGGTGAGACAGGATGCGGGCGCCTGACTGGAAAAAGGGGAAGGAGTTCCTGAAGCGGTTTCAATATGCGGCCATCGTGCTTCTGGCCGGCGTCCTGCTGCTGGCGGTTCCCTTTGACTGGCAGACGGAGCAGGAGGCGGAACAGGAGGACGAGGCGTCAGCCGCTGCGGAGGAGTTCGATGTCACCGAGCTGGAGGAGCGGCTGGCGGCCATCATCGGGCAAATCGAGGATGTGGGGGAGGTGGAGGTTCTGGTCACCCTGTCCGCCAGCAGCAGGCAGGTGCTGGCCACCGATGAGACGGTGGGGGAGAGCTCCACCAAGACAGAGACGGTGCTGACCAAGGACGGCAGCGCGCAGCAGTCCACCGTCACGGTGCAGACGATTTATCCCACCTTTCAGGGGGTGCTGGTGGTCTGCGACGGGGGAAACAATGCCACCGTCAAGCTGCAGGTGTTGAGCGCCATCAAGGCGCTGACCGGGCTAAGCTCGGAGCAAATTTCAATCTGTGCGAGAGCAGGAGGTTCGTAACATTGAAAATCTGGAAACGGAATGCTGTGGTGGCAGCAATCGTGCTGTTCGTCTGCGTGGCAGTCTATTTGAACTGGTCCTATGACCAGACGGAGAGCGTGTCAGGCTCCACCTCGGAGGCTGTGGCGGAAAAGACCCTGGGGGAGACGGAGCTGGTCAGCGCCCAGGAGGAGCTGACGCTGGAGGACAGCGTGGATGCGGCCTCCGGCGAGAGCGAGGAGGAGGACGCCCTTGCGGAGCACGCCCTGACGGAGGAGGACACGTCTCAGACCGCCGCCGAGGAATCCAACTACTTCGACACCGCCCGCCTGAACCGGGAGGAGGCCAGGGACAGCGCCCTGAGCATCCTCCAGGAGACGGTGGACGATCCCGCGGCGGACAGCGAGGCGGTCAGTGCGGCGGCGGAGTCCATCACGGCCATGGCCGCGGCCACCCTGGCGGAGTCCCAAATTGAAAGCCTGATTACGGCGAAGGGCTATGCGGACTGCGTGGCCTTCATCGGGGACAGCTCCGTCAGCGTAGTGGTCAGCACGGAGAACGGGGAGCTGGAGGCCTCCGACATTGCGAAAATCACGGACATCGTGTGCGGGGAGACGGAGTTCTCCGCCAGCGATGTCAAGGTAATCACCGCAGAGTGAAGCGGTGAGGTACCTTGAAAAAACGCTTTACAAGTCCGGCTGAATCTTATATAATAGTATCACGAACAAATGACACAGCAATGGAGGATACTATAATGGAAGCATATGATGCGATTATGACGAGAACCAGCGTCCGCAGCTACCTGGAGCGGCCGATCACCGATGATGAAGTGCGGAAGATTCTGGAGGCCGGCATGAGCGGCCCCAGCTGCGCCAACCGGCGGGATTGGTCCTTCATCGTGGTGCGGGACAGGGAGACGCTGAACCGGATGGCGGACGCCAACGGCCGCCCGGCCGCCCCGCTGCGGAAGGCCGCCCTGGGTATCCTGGTGTGCGGAGATTTGGAGAAGGCATTCCAGCCCGCCCCGGACTATTGGATCATTGACGGCGCCATCGCCGGGGAGAACATGATTTTGGCCGCCCACGCCATGGGCATCGGCTCTGTGTGGCTGGGCACTTACCCGCAGATGGAGCGGGTCCGGGGGCAGGCGGCGCTGTTCGGCCTGCCGGAGCACATCGTGCCCCACTCCATCATCGCCTTTGGCTATCCTGACCCGGCGGAGGAGGGCCAGGCCAAGGAGAAGCGCTATGATGCGGGCTGCGTCCACTTTGAAACCTGGTGATGCGGCTGCGTGAAACCGGCTTTCGGGAGACCGAAGGCCGGTTTTCCTCTTTTATGCTTCCTTTTGGGAAAGGAACGTCAGACCGGACTTGCCAAAACCGGAAGAACGTGGTATGATGAACGTAATCTGTGAAAAAAAGTTGTGATCGTATGAGTTTTTTTGAATCGAATCAACGCCAGCAAACGGAGCCGATGGCGCAGGACGCCGCGGCGGAGCAGGAGAACCTCCATCGCCCCGCCATTACCGCGAAGAACGTCTACCTGAGCTACCGTTCCATCGCGCCGGTGAAGCGCCGCAACATCAAGCAGGCCTCCGGCTTCAAGGACGACGCCTTTAAAAAGAAGGGCCGTGTAGAGCATTTTGAGGCCCTCCACGGCGTTTCCTTCGAGGTGGAAAAGGGTGAGATCATCGGCCTGATCGGCCGGAACGGCAGCGGCAAGTCCACCCTGCTGCGGGTGCTGGCCGGCATTTTTGAGCCGGATAAGGGCACCGTAGATCTGCATGGGAACACGGTTTCCCTGCTGGCGCTGGGCGTGGGCTTCCAGATGCAGCTGTCCGGGCGGGAGAATATTTACCTCTCCGGTCTGCTGCTGGGCTTCAGCAAGGAGGAAATTGACGATCAGATCGATGAAATCATCGACTTCTCCGAGCTGGGCCGGTTTATTGAGCAGCCGGTGCGCACCTATTCCAGCGGTATGCAGTCCAAGCTGGGCTTTGCCATTACGGCCATCCTCAAGACGGATATCATCCTGGTGGACGAAGTGCTGTCCGTAGGCGACTCCCATTTTAAAAAGAAGAGCGGACGGAAGATGGCCGAGCTCATCAGCGAGAAGAGCCGAACGGTGGTCATCGTCTCTCACAGCCCGGAGACCATCCGCGCCAACTGCGAAAAGGTGATTTGGCTCCATGACGGCGACATCCTCAAAATCGGCCCCACGAATGAGGTGGTGGACGAATACGAGGAATTCATGACGCAGTACGATGAGGCGGCCTGGGAGCAGCCGAAGAAAAAGAAGTAACGTGAAGCTGCGGAGAGGGAGGACCATAGCACAATGGGAAAGTATTTTGGCACGGACGGGTTTCGCGGGGAGGCGAACGTGTCCCTGCGGGCGGAGCACGCCTACCGCATTGGCCGCTATTTGGGCGCCTGCTACCACAAAACGGGGGAGCGGTGCCGGGTGGTCATCGGCAAGGATACCCGCCGCTCCTGCGATATGCTGGAAAGCGCCCTGGCGTCCGGTTTGAACGCCTCCGGCGCGGACGCCTATATGCTGCGGGTGACCACCACCCCCAGCGTCTCCTATATCGCCCATACGGACGGGTTTGACTGCGGCATTATGATTTCCGCCAGCCATAACCCCTATTATGACAACGGCATCAAGCTGCTGAACAGCCGGGGCGAGAAGATGGACGAGGAGACCATCGATAAAATCGAGGCCTACCTGGACGAACCGACGGACACCCTGCCCCTGGCCCAGCGGGCCGAGGTGGGCCGCGTGGTGGAGTATGAGGCGGGCCGCAACCGCTATATGGGCTACCTGATTGCCCAGGCCATCTACTCCTTCCGGGGGATGCGGGTAGGGCTGGACTGCGCCAACGGCAGCGCCTCCTCCATCGCCCGCAGCGTGTTTGACGCCCTGGGGGCGACCACTTACGTCATGGCCGACCAGCCGGACGGGTTGAACATCAATGACGGCGTGGGCAGCACCCACATCGAGGCGCTGCAGGCCTTCGTGGTGGAGCATAAGCTGAACGTGGGCTTTGCCTATGACGGGGACGCGGACCGCTGCCTCTGTGTGGATGAGAAGGGCAATGTGGTCAACGGCGACCTGATTATGTATATCTACGCCAAGTATATGAAGGAACGGGGCAAGCTGCTGACGAATACGGTGGTGACCACGGTCATGTCCAACTTCGGCCTGTACAAGGCCTTCGATGCGGAGGGAATTGACTATGTCAAGACCGACGTGGGGGACAAGTACGTCTATGAGTACATGACCCAGCACGGAAATCGCCTGGGTGGAGAGCAGTCGGGCCATATCATTTTCAGCAAGTACGCCACCACCGGGGACGGTATCCTGACCAGCCTGAAAATGATGCAGGTGCTGCTGGCGAAGAAGATGCCCCTGTCGGAGCTGGCCCAGCCGGTGCGCATCTATCCCCAGGTGCTGAAAAACATTCGGGTGCGCTCCAAGCCGGAGGCCCAGAACGACCCTGCGGTGCAGGCGGCCGTGCAGAAGGTGGCCGACCAGCTGGGAGACAGCGGCCGCATCCTGGTGCGGGAGAGCGGGACGGAACCGCTGATTCGCGTCATGGTGGAGGCAGAGACCCAGGAGGAGTGCGAGCGCTATGTGGACTCGGTGCTGGAGGTCATCCGCGCCCGGGGTCACGAGGCGAAAACGGAATAAAGCAAGGCGCCGGACAGTTCGTCCGGCGCCGCAGTTTATGGGGAAGTTATTCCATGATTTGGCGATGCTGCTCGCCGTTCGTGCCCCACTTGATATCGGAGCGGTCCCGCAGCCAGTTGGGCAGCGAGCGGGACTTGATGCCCGACAATATCCCCATGGCGACGAAATTTGTGATGATGGAGGAGCCGCCGTAGCTGATGAAGGGCAGGGTCAGGCCGATGGTGGGCACCACATAGAGGCAGACCCCCACGTTGATGATAATCTGGGCCAGCAGCATGGCGCTGTAGCCCACGGCAATCAGAGCATAGAAGGAGTCGCTGGCGGTCAGGCCGATATACAGGCACCGAAGCACGATGGCCATCAGCACCAGCAGCACCACCGTGCAGCCCACCAGCCCCCACTCCTCGGCGCAGGAGGAGAAGATAAAGTCTGTCGTGCGCTCCGGCAGGGAGTTGGAGGAGGAGGATTGGGTGATGGTGCCCTGCAAATAGCCCTGACCGGTCAGGCCGCCGGAGCGGATGGCGATCAGGGAGCGGCGCTGGTGGAAGCCCACCCCCTGAGGGTCATAGCTGTGATCCAGCACCACCAGGATGCGGCGCTTCATATAGTTGGTGTCGGGCAGGATATTCCAAAGCACCAGCCCGGCCGCGCCCACGCAGGCCGCGCCCAGCGCAAACCAGCGCTTCTTGATGCCGGCGCACCACAGCATGGCGAGCCATATCACGACGTAAATCAGGCAGGAGCCCACGTCGCCGGTGACGACCACCATGAAGCCCACCGGAATACCCAGCGCCAGCACCAGCATCACAACGGAGGAAATGCTGCTGGGGTCGCCCCGCTTTTGAAGGTAGACCACAAAGCCGGCCAGCAGGATGGTGAAGAACAGCTTGTTGATTTCGGCGGGCTGGATGGTGAAGGGGATGCCGGGGATGTCCACCCAGGCCCGGTTGCCGCTGGTGGCGTTGGCCGCGGCGGGGAAGACCAGCACCAGCAGCTGGAAGGCCACGCACAGCGGAATCACGATATACCATCGCTCCATCAGCACCCGGATGTTGAGCTGGCTCATCACGAAGTACAGCACAATGCCGATGCCAATGCACACAGCCTGCTTCATAGGCAGGCTGTGGAAGCCCTCCCGGTAGCGGGAGGCGGAGTAGATCAGCACCAGACCAAAGGAGCTGGCCAGCACACAGAGGGAGAGCAGGATATGGTCTGCCCCCTTCAGAGCGTCAACAATTAAATCGCGTATCGCGGACATGGTTTCACTTCTTTCTGGGGTAAATGGAACACGATAACAAGCCTATTATAGCACGAAAGCGGAATGATGTAAACAGCTTTTGCATCTTCCGGGCAGGTATGCTATAATGGCAGCGATGCTGCGCGGAACCCTGTCAATGGAAAGGAAGCGACTGCCCATGGAATATGAAACCCATTCCGCCGCCGAAACGGAGGCGCTGGGGGAGCGGCTGGCCCCCGCCTTGGGCCAGGGGACGGTGCTGGCCTATACCGGCGACCTGGGGGCGGGAAAGACGGCGTTCACCCGTGGGTTAGCCCGGGGGCTGGGCTTCACAGGGCGGGTCACGTCCCCCACCTTTACCATCGTCAACGAGTATGAGGGGGGACGGCTGCCCCTGTTCCACTTTGATATGTACCGGCTGAGCGGTTCTGAGGAGCTGTACGACATCGGCTGGGAGGACTATCTGGCCCGGGGCGGCATCTGCGCCGTGGAGTGGAGCGAAATCGTGGACGACGCCCTGGAGGGCTGCGTCCGGGTGGACATCCGCCGGGGCGATGAGGAGGAAAGCCGCAAAATCACGATAACGGGAGTGGAAGGATTTTGAATATTTTAGCGTTGGAGTCCTCCGCGAAGGCGGCGTCGGCGGCGGTGTGCCGGGACGCCTTCCTGCTGGCGGAAGCCTATCAGAACAACGGCATGACCCACAGCACGACGCTGCTGCCCATGTGTGAGAGCCTGCTGGAAAACGTGGGGCTGTCGCTGGCCGACATCGACCTGATCGCCTGCGCCAACGGCCCCGGCTCCTTCACCGGGCTGCGCATCGGCCTGTCCACGGCCAAGGGGCTGGCCTGGCCGGAGGAGAAGCCCTGCGTGGGGGTGTCTACCCTGGAGGCGATGGCGTGGAACGCCAGCATGGTGCCCAGCGTGATCTGCTGCGCCATGGACGCCCGGCGCAGCCAGGTGTACAACGCCCTGTTTGAAAGCGACGGCCGGGGGAAGCTCACCCGTCTGACGGAGGATCGGGCCATCAGCCTGGAGGAGCTGTTTACCTCGGAAAAAATGGGGGAAACCCCGCAATTTCTTGTTGGCGATGGCGCGGAACTGTGCTATAATTATGGGAAGGAGAGGGGCTTTGACCTGGTGCTTGCCCCGGAAAATCTGCGGCATCAGAGGGCCTGGGGTGTTGCGCGGGCGGCCCTCCGCTTCCTGGAGACGGGGCAGCCCTGCTCCGGCGGCGCCCTGGAGGCCCGATACCTTCGGCTGAGCCAGGCGGAGCGGGAGCGGCGTGAACGGCTGAACGCGAAGCAGACGCCCTGATGCAGTCAGAGACCACAACGTTCAAGATAAGAAGGAGCGCGTTTCTATGTTGTACAAAGACAATCCGAAGCTGCACGTTCTGGAGCATCCGCTGATTTCCCACAAGCTGGCGATTCTGCGGAATGAAAAGACCGGCACCCATGAGTTCCGCGTCATTGTCGCGGAGATCGCCACCCTCATCACCTATGAGGCCGCCCGGAATATGACCACAGAGCCGGTGGACGTTCAGACCCCGGTGGGCATCGCCCACTGCCAGACCCTCAGCGGCAAAAAGGTGGCCATCGTGCCCATCCTCCGTGCCGGGCTGGGGATGGTGGACGGCATACTGAACCTGCTGCCCTCCGCCAAGGTGGGGCACATCGGTCTGTACCGCGACCCGGAGACCCTGGCGCCGGTGGAGTATTATTGTAAAATGCCCCCGGACATTGCGGAGCGGGATGTCATCATCGTCGACCCCATGCTGGCCACCGGCGGTAGCGCGTCCGCAGCCATCCAGTTTATGAAGGAGTACGGCTGCACCAAGATCACCATGATGAACATCATCGCGGCTCCGGAGGGGATGGACTGCATTGCCAGAGAGCATCCCGATGTGGAGGTCTATGTGGCGGCGCTGGACGACCATCTGAACGAGCACGGCTACATCGTGCCCGGTCTGGGCGACGCCGGAGACCGGATTTTTGGCACAAAATAAAAGCATACTGAAAGCGGACGGAAAATACGAATCTGTATTTTCCGTCCTTTTTTGCGAAAAAATATTGATAAACAGAGTTTGCAGCCGACAAGAAAACGATGCGAAGCAGAACAAAAACGAATAAACGAAAATGCGCTTATTCGTTTACCGAAATCTTAGAAAAGCTGGGCTGCTTGCATGGCTGTCGGCGTGAAACAGACGATGGACATATTTTGTAAAAAGTGCATCAAATAGACGAAAAATGGATTTTTTACGCACAGAATTCCAGGATGGAAATCGGGATGTACAGGTCGGAAAATCAGCGCACCCTATGGCGCAGGGCGCGCCAGGGAGGAATTTGCTGCGAGGCAAACTGGTGAAAATGTACAAAATAATTGATAAATCAGCGTTTTTTACGTAAAAAATGCCGGGGGGGGGGGACCCTTTTTGCCCAATGTAAATAAAAAGGGATTTGGTTTACAAAATTTTGAAAATTTACTTGGCAGTCAATTTTTAAGGTAAA
>JAJPXL010000006.1 GCA_021205455.1 Clostridiales bacterium | reverse complement strand
GTCCGTCTCCTGGGGGGTCAGCACGGCGGTGGGCTCGTCCAGAATCAGGATGTCCACCCCGCGGTACAGCACCTTCACGATTTCCAGCGTCTGCTTCTGGGAGACGGACATATCGTAGACCTTCTGGTCCGGGTCCACCTCGAAGCCGTACCGGTCGCAGATTTCGCGAATCTTCGCCGCCACGCCCTTCCGGTCCAGCAGCATCCCCCCGTCCAGGCCCAGCATGATGTTCTCCGCCGCGGAGAACACGTCCACCAGCTTGAAGTGCTGGTGAATCATGCCAATGCCCAGGTCGAAGGCGTCCCTGGGGGAGGAGATGGATACCTCCTTGCCCCGGACGCGGATGTGGCCGGAATCGGGGAAGTAGATCCCCGCAATCATGTTCATCAGGGTGGTCTTGCCGCTGCCGTTCTCGCCCAGCACGGCCAGAATCTCCCCCTGCCGAATGTCCATGCTGACCTCGCTGTTGGCCACCACATAACCGAAGGTCTTGGTGACGTTTTGCAGCTCTATCACTGGTGTTTCTGCCAATCGAATCATCCTCTCTCACGCTTTGGCGTCGGTTGGGTGGTGGTAATGCCGTCAGCCTAAGGGGCTTACGCTCCTCAGGCAAGGATGTCAGCGAACCCGGTTCCCTTTTCACGCTATGGCCGCGTTTCCGCCCCTACGGAAAGGCCGGGAACCGCAGTTTTTTAGTTGAACGGATTCTGCCTTTTGGAAGGGGAGCGGTATGCCGCTCCCTTTCCAAAAGGCAGAGATTTGGAAGGAAGCCAGGGAAGCCGGGTTTTCCCGGCTTCCCTGCTCAGTAACAGTATTTGGTTGGACTCAGTTCAGCTCAGTGATGCCGTCGATTCTGGCGGAGAAGCCCGGAGCGGAGCGGAGCACAGACTCCTGGAACACGCCGTCCACGACGCCTTCCGTATCGCCCACATAGTCCAGATCCATGTCGATCAGGATGGAGGTAGGCGTCTCACCGTCGATGGTGAAGGTGGAGCAGTCGAAGACCTGGAGGGAGCCGTCCATCAGGGCAGCCTCTACCTCGGCGACCTTGTCCGCAGTGCCCTCGGCGCAGGAGTCGCCCAGCGCGGTGATGGCGACTGCACCGGCGTCATAGCCCTCGGCCCAGTCGGTGGCGATCTCCTCTCCGTTCAGCATGCAGCTGAACACATACTCATAGTAGACAGACCACACGTTGGTGGCGGAGGTCAGCGCGGCGTCCGGAGCCACGGACAGCATATCGATGTTGTAGCCCACGGAGTAGACGGTGGTGCCGGACTCATACATCTCCTGGCAGGCGGAGGGGGCGCCGGTGGAATCGGCGTGCTGGCCGATGATGACGCAGCCGTCGGAAATCAGGGCCTTGGCGGCCTCATACTCGCCGGTCAGGTCGAACCAGGAGTTGGTGTACTGGACTTCCATGCTGACGTTCTCATAGACGCTCTGGACGCCCAGGAAGAAGGCGGTGTAACCGGAGACCACTTCGGCGTAGGGATACGCGCCCACATAGCCGATCTTCACGTTGCCGTCGGCGTCGTAGTTGTCGTCAGACAGCTCGCCGTTCTCCACCAGCTCGGCGATCTTCATGCCGGCCACCACGCCGGAGACGTAGCGGGACTGATAGACACAGGTGAAGGCGTTGTGGAAGTTGTCCAGGCCGGCCTGGTTGGCGGTGTCGCCGGTCAGCGCCACGAACTGCACGTCAGGGCACTCGCTGGCGGCCTGCTGGCAGTAGGGCTGATGGCCGTAGGAGTTGGTGATGACCAGGGTGCAGCCGCTCTCCACCAGGTCGATGCAGGCGTCATAGCAGCTCTCATCCTCAGAGATGCTGTACTTCCAGAGGATCTGATCGTCGCTGATGCCCAGGCTGGCGGCGGCCTCCTGGATGCCTTCGATGTGGGCGTAGGTGTAGCCCTCGTTCTCATCGCCCACCAGGACGATGCCGATCTTCAGGTTGCTGTCGGCGGCGGTCGCTTCACCCTCGGCGCTGCTGGAGGCTTCGCCTTCGGCCTCGCTGGAGGCGTCGCTGCCCGCTTCCTCCTCCGTGGAAGAGGCGGAGGCGTCGGAGGCGCTGCTGGCGTCCCCACCGTCATCGTCGCTGGAGCCGCAGGCCGCCAGGCTGAAGGTCATGCACAGGGCCAACATCAGAGCTAAAAACTTCTTCATGTGTGTTCCTCCTATATTCATATTGTCTCGCGCCGTGCGGGGGCCGGGCCTCCGCATAGCTTTTTACCACTTTTATATTAACTTTTATTTTGCCCCGCGTAAATCAGCAATAAAGCCAAAAACTTTGCAGATTCTCGCCCATTTTTGGGGATTTTGGGGAAACGGGCGGGGATGGGCCCCTCTTTGTTCCCCGCTGCCGCCGAAAACAGAATGCGGGGGCCGCCGCGCACTGCGCGGCAGCCCCCGCCTGTCTGTGGGTTATTCGCCGTCCTCCGATGCTTCCGGGTCGGCTTCGCTGACGCCTTCGGTGACGGTGACGGTTTCCTCCTGGGATTCGCCGTCTCCTGCACCGAAGCTGGCGCTGGCGCTTCCGCCGCCGGTGCCGCTCCACTCCATTTCAATGGAGCCGTCGTCCCATTCCATCACAATGTGGCCCTCCTCCGCGTCGGAGTCGTAGTTGAACGCGACGGAGTCCTCGCCCTCGGTGACGGTGCCGATGGTCTCGCCGTCGGCCACCACGTCATAGGCGCCCTCTCCGGTGCTGACCAGGGTGGTCTCCGCCTCTTTCCCGTTCAGCCATATGCTGATGCGCTGGGCCAGCGCCCCGTCTGTGGCCTCGTTCACGGCGAAGGCGGAGCCCACCAGCAGCGCCCCAGCCGCTCCTGCCGCGGCCAGCCCGGTCAGGGGGCGCAGCACCTTTCGTTTGCTTTGCTTCATGTTCGTTACCTCCAATACAGTGTCCGGCGAGGCGTGGAGTGCGCCAAAGGTGCTCCGGTACCGTTCCTTATTCGTCATCGCTCCATTCCTCCTTGAGCTTTGCTTTCAGCAGCGCACGGGCCTTCTGCATCCGGGTGCGGATGGTGGAGGGGTTGCTGCCGATGATTTGGGAAATTTCATTGACGCTGTAGCCCTCGTAATAATACAGGTACGTCACCACGCGGTAGCGCTTGGGCAGCTCCATCACCGCCAGGAACAGGCCGCTGTCCTCCGGGATGTCGGCGTAAAGCTCGTTGGCGTAGTCCTCCAGCGCCTCATGTCTGCACCGCCAGGGGGCGCGGAGGAGCTTCTTGCAGTCGTTGATGGTGACCCGCAGCAGCCAGCTCCGCAGATGCTCCTCGCCGTCAAAGGGGCGGGTCGTCCGCAGCAGCTTCAGCAGGACGGTCTGGACGATGTCGTCCGCGTCGTAGCGGTTGCCGCAGTAGTGGAAGGCGAGGCGGAAGATCATGTCGCTGTACTGCTCCGCCGCCCGGGTAAATTCCTGCTCCGTCAATGTATCACTTCCTCTGTCTGAAAGGCCCTTCACCTAGAATATCCTCCGGAGGGGGGAAATGTCTGCACCGGAGGGGAAAATTTTTTGAAAAATTTTGCAGTGCTGCGGCAACACAGGGCGGTCTGCGCCGCAGATGTCTGCATCAAATCCTGCAAACCCGTGCCGTTGACGCAGGAGCTGCATAAAATCCTAAAAATCCCCTCTTTTTCCCTTGACAACGACGCAGGTATCTGTCAAACTGACAGCGGGATTTCTCCGGCTTTTCTCCGGCTTTTTCCTGGAATTGACTCCCGTATCAGCAAAAACGCTTCGCCCTGCCAACTGTGAACGAATCTAAAAAATATTGTTAATAAAGCGTGAAGTTTTCAAGGCAAGCTTGACATTTTATCATTTCTCGTCTATAGTTTAGATATTAAGATTAGATTTTCCTATTTCTTAATATTTTTTAAGCTTTCTTTTGTCTTTTGTTGAAAGGAGTCCTATTCATGGAAGCTTCAAACAGAATCCTACACTCTTACCTTCGTGTCAGCCGGAAGATGTCAGAGGAGCTGCGGGGCCATGTTGGCAAGCGCAGTCTCACCTTCCCGCAGACGATGGCGCTGACCCTGCTCCACGAGGAAGGGCCTATGCCGATCAGCAATCTGGCCAACGCCACCGGCAGCGCAAACTCCACCATTTCCGGCGTGGTCGACCGTCTGGAAAAGGTCGGCCTGATTCAGCGCATCCGCTCTGAGCAGGACCGCCGGGTCATCTATGTGGCCACCACCGAGAAGTTTGAGCAGCTTTACGCGGAAGCCGCCAACAGCGTTTTGGGCAGCTTTGAAGCGCTGGTTTCCACCCTCAGTGAAGAGGATCTCCAGCAGGTGGAGAAGGGCCTGAGCATTCTGGAGCAGGCCCTGAACGCCGAGGCTGCCCAGGAATAATGCGGTACCGCCCCTTCAGACGGGCCGCCGTTTGAGATGAGGCAAGCAAACTATGTTATTTCGCAGAACAAACCGTTATGGCTACAGCCGTTACTACGGCAACGCAGGGAACATCCTGCGCGTGGTCAAGATCATCCTCTTTGTCGTGGTGGTGCTGGCGCTGGGCGTGTTCCTGGCCGTGTGGCTGCTGCGCCCCTACGTCACCTACGACGCGGAGGGGGCCCACCTGAACCTGCCTTGGGCGGCTGTCACGGAGGAGGACGGTTCCACCAGCGGCACGGAGCCGGAGGTTTTGGTGGAGGACGGAAGCGGCAGCTCCGCCGCCGTCCCGGAAGTGATCGTAGACCAGGAGGACGCCGACGCCGATGCCTCTGAGGAGGGCGGCAGCGCTGTCGCCCCGGAGGAGGACGAGGAGCCCGATACCGATGAGGGCCGCGTCTCCGCAGCGCTGACCCAGCTCCTGGGCCAGCACGTTGGCAAGACCAACCTGAAATCCGGCTACTCCCCCAGCACCCTCCGCGCAGCCGGAGCCAACGCCGCCCTGATTTACCTGAAGGAGTCCAGCGGCAACCTGAACTTCTTCACGGAGAACGCGCTGGCCACCCAGCTGGGCGTGGTCACCGCCCTGGAAACGGACACGAACGGCGCCGACTATGACGCCATCCTCACTGCCGCCGCTGACCTCCAGGAGGAGGGCTACTACACCGTCGCCTATGTGGACTGCTTCCGGGATAAGGCCCTGGGCACCGATACCGACTATGCCATCCTGACCGCAGACGGCAGCTGCTGGACCGACCGGGCTGACGCCCCCTGGGCCAGCCCCTCCAACGAGGATGTGCAGGACTATTTGGTGTCGCTGGTGACGGAAATCGCCGAGGCCGGCTTTGACGAGGTGGTACTCCGGAACGCTGCCTACCCCACCCTGGGGGACACGGACGCCATTGCGGATGACAGCGACCGGACGGAGGTCATCACCGCCTTCTATGAGAAGCTGATCGACGCCCTGGCGGACTACGACATCGTCCTCAGCGTCTACACGGACGAGACCACCATCACCACCGGAGAGAACGCCGTCTCCGGCCAGACCCTCGCCGAGCTGAGCAGGCTTGGGGGGCGGCTCTGGGTCAATGACGCCACCGACACGGACGCCCTGGAGGCGGCTCTGACCGAAGCCGGCTTTGGGGAGAACACCCTTTGCGTCGTGGTGGACTCCCTGGACACGAACAGCACCGTATCCCAATGCGTCACCGATTGACCAAACCATACCTAAGGAAGCGCCGCCGCAGGAACCACTGCGGCGGCGTTTTGTCGCCAAAAATTTTATCCGATGTGTCACATTTTGCCGCGCTCAGTTGTTTATATAGCAGAGGCCCCGTGAGGGAAAAAGGAGGCGATGCACCGTGGATTATGAGGAAGCCGTCCGGCAAAATCTGGACGTGGTCTATCGGGCGGCGCTGGCCTGCTGCAAAAATCCGGCGGACGCCGAGGACGTGGTGCAGTCCACCTTTGAAAAGCTGCTGCGGACGGACACCGCCTTCACCGACGCCGACCACCTGCGCCGCTGGCTGGTGCGGGTGGCGGTGAACGAGGGGCGGAACCTGTGGAAGTCCTTCTGGCGGCGGAACGTCACCTCCCTGGAGGGGCTGACCCTGGAACCGGCCGCCCCGGAGGAGCGGCAGCCTGCGCTGCTGGAGGAGGTGCTGGCCCTGCCGGTGGAGTACCGCACAGTGCTGCACCTGTACTACTATGAGGGGTACAGCACCAGGGAGATCGCCCACCTCCTGCATCTGACGGAGGCCAATGTGCGCACCCGCCTGAAACGGGGACGGGACAGGCTGCGGCAGCAGCTGACGAAGGAGGAATTGGAATGAACGACACATTATTACAGGAACAGTACCGGGCCGCCATGGACGCGGTACACGCCCCGGCAGCGCTGGAGGCCCGGATACGGGGGCTGAATCGAGGGCCCCGCCGGAAGCCGACCGGCTGGGCGCGAAAGGCGGTCAGCGGAGCAGCGGCGGCGGCGCTGGCCCTGACGGTCACCAACGGGGCGGCCTACGCCGCCACCGGCAGCACCTGGGTGGAGGGGTTGGTGCAGACCGTCCTCACCTTCCACAGCGGCGAGGCGGAGACCCAGACCGCCATAGCGTCGGAGGAGGCCAACCTGGACCTGTCCTCCCAATGGGTCACGGGGGAGGAGTTGGAGGACGACGCGATCGACTGGAGCACACCGGAAGGGGTGGCCGCCCTCCAGCAAATGGTGGCGGAGCGGTTCGATTGCTCCGGCGCATACACCTGCCTGCTGGACGAGGCAGGCGACGGTTCGGAGGGCTGGCTCCGCCAGGTGGTGCGGGTCAGGTCGGACGCCCTCTATGACCACTATGAGCAGAGCTATCTGGCGGACGATGCCGCCGACCTGGCATCGCTGCTGCCCTGGGGCGGGGACTGGGACCTCTCCTGGGTGGGGGAGCAGTATGACGCCATCCCCGCGTGCAGCTGGCTGGGGCTAAACTATACCGATTCCATGGACGAACCGATGACCTCCGCCTATCTCACTGGCTACTACGTCAGCGACGGCGGCGGGCTGCTCCAGCTCTGGTGCGCCTACGATGCCAGCGGGGACGTATGGGCGGACCATGTGAACGAGGCGGAGTTGGACTTCCACGAGGCGTACACCACCGCCGACGGCGTGACCGTGACCTTCCTGGGCCGGGACGAACGCATTTTGGGCGAGCTGTCGCTGGATGGGATGACCCTCTATCTACTCGGAACAGACCTGACCCGGACGGATATGGAGACGCTGGCCGACCACCTGGACCTGGCCACTCTGGCGGGCGAGTATGCCGACTATATCGCGCAGCAGGCCGCGGAGTGAAGCCCTGCGCAGACAAAACTACCCCCAGCCCGAACGGGCTGGGGGCCGTTGTACGTTATGGGGTTCCTGCAACCGGGGCGGTTACTCCAAATCCAGCCCCTTCACGGCGTTGGCGCACCGGGGGCAGAGGCCGCCCTCCTCGGTGATGGCGGCGTTGTGGAGCCAGCAGCGGGGGCACTTGTAGTCGGTGTCCACCTCCACCTTGACGGTGAGGCCGGGGACGCTGACGCCCTCCACCCCGTCGCCGCTGCCTTCCACGGCGGCGACCTTGGAGACGATGAACAAATCGTTCAGCCTGGCGTCCTTCACGGTGTTGTACACCTCCACCGCTTCGCCGGTCAGGTACAGGGTGACGCTGGCGTCGGTGCTCTTCTTGCACAGCTTGCTGGCCCGGGCCTGCTCCAGGGCCAGGTTCACGTCGGATTTCAGCCGCATCAGGCTCTGCCAGTAGGCTTCCTCCTCCTCGGTGAGGGCCAGGTCCTCCCGGTACTGGGGCAGGTCGTTGAACAGCACCGCTTCCCCGTCGGCGGAGGCGTCGTGGGGCATGGCCTGCCAGATCTCCTCGCTGGTGAAGGCCAGGATGGGGGCGATCATCCGCACCAGGCCGTCCAGGACCAGGTAGATGGCGCTCTGGGCGCTTCTCCGCTCCAGGGAGTCCGGGGCCTCGCAGTACAGCCGGTCCTTGATGATGTCCAGGTAGAAGTTGGACATCTCCACCACGCAGAAGTTGTACACCTCGCGGTAGACCACATGGAAGTCATAGCTGCCGTAGGCGTCCCACACCTTGCCCGCCAGCTTGTTCAGGGCGGACACGGCCCATTTGTCCAGGGGCAGCAGGTCGGACGCCGCCACCATGTCCTTGTCCGGGTCGAAGCCGTTCAGGTTGCCCAGGATATACCGGCTGGTGTTGCGGATTTTCAGATAGGTGTCGGACAGCTGCTTCAGGATGGCCTTGGACAGCCGCATATCCTGGGTGTAGTCCGCAGAGGACACCCACAGGCGGAAGATGTCCGCGCCGTACTCCTTGATGGTGTCCTGGGGGGAGATGGCGTTGCCCAGGCTCTTGTGCATGACCTTGCCCTGGCCGTCCACCGTCCAGCCATGGGTGACGATCTGCTTGTAAGGGGCGACGCCGTTTGAGGCGATGGAGGTCAGCATGGAGGACTGGAACCAGCCGCGATACTGGTCGCCGCCCTCCAGGTACAGGTCGGCGGGATAGGTCAGCTCAGGCCGCTCCTCGCAGACGGCCTTCCAGGTGGAGCCGGAGTCGAACCACACATCCAGGATGTCCTGCTCCTTCCGGAAGCTGGTGCAGCCGCAGGTGCAGGCAGCGCCCTCCGGCATCAGCTCCTCCTCGGACCTGGCCCACCAGGCGTTGGAGCCCTCCTCCTTGAAGATGGCGGAGACTTTCGCGATGGACTCCGGCGTGCAGTAAGGCTTGCCGCAGCCCTTGCAGAAGAAGATGGGGATGGGCACGCCCCAGGTGCGCTGACGGGAGATGCACCAGTCGCTCCGCTCCCGAATCATGGAGATCATCCGCTCCTTGCCCCACTCCGGCTTCCACTGGATGGAGTCGCAGGCGGCCACCGCCTGCTCCTTGATGGCGTCCACGCTGGCGAACCACTGCTGGGTGGCCCGGAAAATGACGGGCTTCTTGCACCGCCAGCAGTGGGGGTAGGAGTGGGTCAGATCCTTGCTGGAGAGCAGCGCCCCGCTCTCCACCAGATCCTTGTAAATGACGGTGTGGGCTTTCGTGACGTGGAGGCCGGCATACTTGCCCGCATACTCGTTCAGATAGCCCTGGGCGTTGACGGAAACCTCCATGTCGATGCCCGTCTCCAGCTCATCGTACTTCTGGCAGATATAGAAGTCGTCCAGGCCGAAGGAGGGGGCGGTGTGAACGCAGCCGGAACCGGCGTCCAGGGTGACGTGGTCGCCCAGGATAATCAGGGAATCCCGCTCCATGAAGGGGTGATAGGCGGTCATATACTCGAACTCGTCGCCGTACATTGTGGCCACCGTCTCGTACTCCGTAATGCCGCTCTCCGCCATGACGCTGTCCACCAGCTCCGCGGCCATGATGAGGATGTCCCCGGAGGCAACCTTCACCAGGGCGTACTCCAGCCCGGCGTTCAGACAGATGGCCACGTTGCCGGGGAGGGTCCAGGTGGTGGTGGTCCAGATGACGAAGTACATCTTCTCCAAATCGCCGTACCGGGCCAGCTTGCCCTTGTCGTCATGGACCTTGAACTTGACGTAGATGGTGGTGACCGGGTCGTCCTGATACTCCACCTCGGCCTCGGCCAGGGCGGTCTCGCAGGTGGGGCACCAGTAGGTAGGCTTCAGGCCCTGATAAATCAGGCCCTTCTGGGCCATGGCCCCAAAGACCTCCACTTGCTTGGCCTCGAACTCCGGTTTCAGGGTGATATAGGGGTCGTCCCAGTCGCCGATGACGCCCAGCCGCTTGAAGCTGTCCCGCTGGCGGTTCAGCTGCTCCATGGCGAAGGCGCGGCACTTGTCCCGGAACTCGGGCACCGGCATCTCGCTGCGCTTGACGCCCTTCTTCTGGATGGCCGTCTCGATGGGCATACCGTGGGTGTCCCAGCCGGGGATATAGGGGGCCTGATAGCCCATCATGTTCTTGGAGCGGACGATGAAGTCTTTCAGCACCTTGTTCATGGCGGTGCCGATGTGAATATCGCCGTTGGCGTAGGGAGGGCCGTCGTGGAGGACGAACTTGGGCTTGCCCGCGTTCTTCTTCATCAGCTTTTTGTAGATGTCCTTCCGGTACATCTCCTCCAGCATGGCAGGCTCACGCTTGGCCAGCGCCGCCCGCATGGGGAAGTCCGTCTTGGGCAGGAGGATGGTCTTGTTATAATCTGGCATGGTCTTGCTTACCTCTTTACTCTTTCCTATATTCTTTTTCTGCGCGCGGCCGCAGTCAGGGCCAGGCGGGTCACGTCTCGTAATCCCTGGAGAAGTCCACGGCGGAGAAGTCCACCCGCTGGGTCGGCTCCTCCTCCGCCTCGCCGGAGGCGTTCACGTCGTCCAGCAGCTGGTCGATCTCCTGATTGTAGGCGGTGGTGGGGTCGGCCTCGGCCTCTGCGCCGGCAGCGTCCAGGGCGGCCAGCTCCTCCTCGGAGAGCATCTGGCGGATGGAGTCGTCAATGGCGGCGGCGGTCTCGGCAATCTCCTCCTTCAGCTCCGGCACCTGGGGGGCAGGCTCCTCGCTCTTCACGGCGCTGATCTGGTCCAGGAAGCTCTGCTCCCGGGCCACCAGGTCCCGCACGGTGGAGACGAAGCTGCGGGTGGACTCCTGCGCGGCGGCCAGCTGGGCCTCCGCGTCGGCGATCTCCTGCTGGAGCTGGGTGCGGTACTCCGCCACCTCGTCGTCGGCCTCCTTCAGCATCTGCTGGCGGTGGGCCTCCGCCTCGGCCACAATGCCGTCCGCCATCTTCCGGGCGGTGGACACGATGGAGCGCATGGATTCCTCCGTCTCCCGATACTCCGCCAGTTTGGTGGCCAGCACCTTCAGCTTGTTTTTCAGCCCCGCGTTTTCCTTGTATAGGGCGGTGTAGTCAGTGGTGACGGCCTCCATAAAGCTGTCCACTTCGGCGGTGCTGTAGCCGCCCAGCTTCCCTCTGGCGAAGCCGTATTCTGCTACCTCTTGGGGTGTCATCATAACAGGAATCCTCCTTATCTTTCTGTCTGTCAGGAGCGCGCGCGTCCGGGAAGGGCGTTTCCCGCCCTGCCTTGCGTTGCGTTCAGCACGCGGTTAGAAGTACATACCGGAATTCTTTTCCAGCTCGTCCAGCAGGTCACCCACGATGTCCACGTTGTAGGGGGTGATGATGTAGGTGGACTGGGCCACCTTCTTGATCTTGCCCTCCTGGGCGTAGGCCACGCCGGACAGGAAGTCCAGCAGGCGGCGGGCGATATCCTTCCCCGTGGCCTCCAGGTTCAGCACCACCGTCCGCTTGTCCCGCAGATGGTCCGCAATGGCGGATGCGTCCTCAAACTGGGTGGGCTTCACCAGCACCACCTTCAGCTGGGTGGTGGTGTTCATGGTGACCACCTTGTTGGAGTTCTCCTGGGCCGGGGCGGTGAAAGGCACATACTCCGGCTCCTCCGGGGTCTGGTCGGCGGCCCGGCGGCTGCGCTCCTCCTCCATGGAAGTGGTGTTGTTCGGCTCCTCCGCGGCTTCCTCCTCCTCGTCCTCATAGGGGCGGGCGAGGCGTTTCAGTTCATCCATAAATCCCATTTTCTATGTTCCTCCTTCGTCAAGGGAATCTGACTATTCTACCTGCCCTGTGCAGGGCGCAGGCGCTCACCCCTGCTGGCGCATGGGGGGCCGGGGGCCGAACAGGGCCGTCCCCACCCGCACCATGGTGGCCCCTTCCGCGATGGCGTCCTCAAAGTCGCCGCTCATCCCCATGGACAGGCAGTCCAAATCACTATTATTATCGCCCATTTGACCCTTAATGTCAACAAAAAGCTGATACAGTTCGGCAAAAAACGGCCGATTCCCGCCCGGCTCCCGGCTGACAGGGGGGATGGCCATCAGTCCCCTGGGCCTCACGCCGGGGAGTTCCTGGGCCTGGGCCAGCAGCGCCGCCGCCTCCTCCGGCCGGACGCCGGACTTGGACGCCTCCGCGCCGATGTTCACCTCGATGAGGATGTCCTGCACCAGGCCCAGGCGTTCCGCCCGGGCGCTGATGGCCTCCAGCAGGGCGGCGCTGTCCACCGACTGAATCAGGCTGACCTTGCCCACCAGGTACTTCACCTTATTTTTTTGCAGGTGGCCGATGAACTGAACGTCGGCCCCCTCGTAGGCCCCCGCCCCGTAGTGGGCGTTGAACTCCTGCACCCGGTTCTCCCCGCAGACGGTGATGCCGGCGGCGATGGCGGCGCGGATGGTCTCATCCGTCTGCACCTTGGTGGCGGCCACTAGCGTCACGCTGCCTTCCGGCCGCCCCGCCGCCTGCTCCGCCGCCCGGATACGGGCCTGAACGTCCTGTACTCGCTCCTGAATACTCATGCAATATCCACACCTTTCTGTCTGTTGTGGGCAATCTCGTCAACTTAATATACAATCTATCCTGAGTTGAGGGGCATAACGTGGCCTTACAGTCAGATGTCCACGACCAAAGAATGACAAAATTGACGCCCATTCCGCCGTAAGGCGGGAACGTGGGCGGCAATCCCCGCCAGCCGCCATCGGCGGCAGCTTTGGTGCGTAACAAGTCACATCGTCTGTTTTCTGACAGACCACCTGATTGAGAGACAAGGCGGAGCCGCCAACGGGATACGGAGAGATTCTTAAGAGGGGGGCCACCGGCCTCCCTCTTGAGCCGCCTTCTTTCCCCCATTTCTTGGCGGAGCAAGAAATGGGGCCCGCCCGGAGGGCAAACACCTATTTCCTTCATCATTCCTTGCCTAAGGAGAGTCATGTCCCCAAGTTGATGACATTGTATTGTAGCCGAAGTCTACTGAATCACCTTTCCATCATAGATGTCCGTTCCCTTGGTGATGATCTCCGCCCCGTCCCGAAGCCGTCTGGCCTCCTGGAGGGTGGTCAGGTCCACGGCGTTGCCGTCGTCGTCATAGACGGTGGTCTGCTCGATCAGGTAATAGTCCTCTCCGGTGTAGAGGATGTCCACCTCCACCCAGGTGGCCTGGGTGCCGTACAGCCGATAGACGCCGGTGGCGCCGCTGGTGTTCTCCACCCGAATGGCGGAGGTGGCCACCCGATAGCCGGTGACGGTGTCCAGAATCAGATCCACCGTCTGATCCCGCAGCAGCGTCACCTCGGACAGATACTTGTCCGAGGAGAACACCACCACTACCTCCCCGTCCTCCGGGTCGGAGATGGACTCCACCTTGCAGGTCATCTCCCCGGCGGAGGTAAAGCGGAGGGTGGCGGAGCCGCCCAGGGTCAGCTCGTCCGCCGTATCCTCGCTCATGGCGGCGGCATAGTACCAGGTGTTGCCGTAAATCAGCTTGCCCAGGTAGTCCGACTCGTTCACATCCGCCTGCTGGCCCGCCAGCGCCTCCAGGCCGGAGGGGGTCAGGTCCTCCAGGGCCTCCGGCGTCAGCACCGACTCATAGCCGTCCACCAGGGAGGAGAAGATGCCGCTCCGCTCCGCCGTGATGGTGGAGACGCTGCCGCTCTCCTGGCTGGACATGGACCGGATCTCCGACTGGAGCTGACTGATCTCGTTGTCCAGGGCCTCGTTGCCGTTGTAGGTGTAGTCCTGCCGGTAGATCAGCTGCTTCAGGGTGGAGGTGCTGTCAGACAGGTCGGACAGGTTCTGACGGGTGACCTGGGTGCGCAGGGCCACAATGGCGTCGCTGATTTGGCTGCCCAGCTGGGTCTCCTCGGCGTCGTCGGCGCTGTGGCTGCGGATGTAGGCCAGGGTGCTCAGCTCCTCCTCCAGCGCCACCAGGGCCTCATGGTTCTCCATGCTCTCCTGGCTGTCGTAGACCAGGGCCAGCTCCCCGCCGGCGGCCACCCTGGCCCCCTCCGACACCGTCACCTCCACCAGGTCATCGGTGGCGGAGATGGGTTCCTCGTCCCGAAAGAGGTAGCCGCTGATGGAGACGGTTTCCTCCGCCGTGTAGGTGTAGAGCAGCTCGGTCTGGATGTTCCCGAAGAAGTAGTTGACCACATACACGGCGAAGTAGGCCAGTATGCCCAGCATAAAGATGCACATGGCGATGGTGGTCACATATTTGGGTGGTTTCATGGTGTTCCTCCTGTCTGTCTCTAAGAGGCGGGGATTGATGCTCTGTTAGCAGTTAGCTGTTAGTGACGCAGAGATTACCGCGGCTCCACGGCTCCCCTGAAAGGGGAGCTGTCAGCAAAGCTGACTGAGGGGTGGATAAGGGCTAATCGCTAAAGGCTCCTAACTGTCGGCTCCCCGTTATTCCCCCTCCGGGTGATAGATGTACCGTTCCCCGCCCCGGAACCCGGCGGCGTCGCCCTCCCGCAAATCCACCGGATGCTCCGGCGTGATGGTGGAGATGGCGTGCTTGTAAATCACCTGCTGCTTCCCCTCCGTGTTCAGCACCACCACGAAGGCGTCAAACCCCGTGATGACCCCGTGCATCTGGAACCCGTTCATCAGGAACATGGTCAGGTTGACCCTGTTCTTGCGCACCTGGGCGAGGAAGCTATCCTGTAAGTTGTTGTTCTTTTGCATTATCTGGCACTTCTTTCTTCTGATGATGTAGCACAGTGCCAGTCGTGGGGCGTCCCTCAGGGTCTGGCCTGTCCTCCCCCTGAGTATAGCCCCAGTTCTGCCAATTTTTCTGTCGCAGACCGTCGGCCCGCCGCAAAATCCAGCGGTTTTTTCCAGAGGACCCAGAAGGTGTCCGGATTCCGCCGGAACCAGGTCAGCTGCCGCTTGGCGTACTGCCGGGAGCGGAGCTTGACCTCCTCCGCTACCTCCTGCAAATCGCCGCCGGTGCGGAGCGCCCGGGCCAGCTCCTTGTAGCCGATGGCCTGCATGGCGGTGCAGTCCGGCGGGACGCCCTCGTCCAGCAGGGCGCGTACCTCCTCTGGCAGGCCGCGGGCCATCATCTCGTCCACCCGCCGGTCAATGCGGGCCCAGGAATCGGCCCGGTCCTCGTCCCGCAGGCCGATGGTGACGGCCCGGTACCGGGGCGGGAGGCGCTTCGTCTCCTCATTGTGGGCGGTGATGGTCTTGCCCGTCTCGTAGTAGACCTCCAGCGCCCGGAGGATGCGCTTTTCGTCCCTGGGGTGGAGGCGGGCGGCAGAGGCGGGGTCCACCCGCTCCAGCTCCGCCAGCAGGGCGGGCATCCCCTCCGCTTTCGCCCTGGCCTGGAGCCGCTCCCGCCAGCCGGTGGACTGCACCGCGAAGGTGCGCCCGTCCACCAGGGCGTCCAGCCACAGACCGGTGCCCCCCGCCAGGATGGGCAGCCTGCCCCGCGCCAGAATGTCGTCCACGCAGGCAGAGGCCGCCTCCACGTACCGGGCCACCGACCAGTTCTCCCACGGCTCGGCCACGTCCAGCATATGGTGGGGGACGCCGCCCCGTTCCGCCTCAGTGGGCTTGGCAGTGCCGATGTCCATGCGGCGATAGATCTGCATGGAGTCCACCGACACCACCTCGCCCCCCAGCTCCTGGGCCAGGGCCACCGCCATGCGGGTCTTGCCGGAGGCGGTGGGGCCGACGATGGCTAACACGGTGGGGGGCATGGCGGGGACTCCTTTCTGTTTTTGATGTTCTTATGGGGGTGGTTCTCCTTAGGCAAGGATTGATCAATGAAATAAGTGGTTTCCCTCCGGGGGCCCTATTTCTTGCTCCGCCAAGAAATAGGGGAAAGAAGGCGGCTTAAGGGGAAGCTCGGGGCCTCGCTCCCCCTTAAGAATCCCTCTCCTGTTCCGCAGGGGCTTCGCGCTGTCTAATCTGCACGTGGTCTGTCAGGCAACAGACGATGCGACTTGTTACGCACCAAAGCTGCCGCCGATGGCGGCTGGGAAGGGATTGCCGCCCGTTCCGCCCTGCCTGAGGCGGGCGGAACGTGGCGTCAATTTTGTTGTCCGCTGGTCGATGAAATCTGACTGTAAGGGTACGTTTTCCCATTGACGGCAGGATAGATTGCATCTTAAACGGAGACACACCCCTCCACCGGCTAACGCCGGTCCCCCTCCCCTTTCAGGGGAGGCAGAAGCTTGCGGGAATCGCTATGTCATTGCCGCCCCTGAAAGGGGAGGTGCCTCCGAAGGAGGCGGAGGGGTTTGCTAATAGCTAACAGCTAACCGCTCCCGTCAGGTAATCCTCTTAAACTGCTTCTCTATCTGCTTCTTCGTCATGGTAATGGCCACCGGCCTGCCGTGGGGGCAATACTTCACCCGCCCGGACATCACCGCCTCGGCCACCACCTCCAGCTCCCGCTCGCCGCTGACCCAGCCGCCCTTGATGGCGCTCTTGCAGGCCATGGTGTGGAGCAGCTCGTCCCGGGCGGCGGAGGGGTCCGCCGTGCCGGTGGTCAGCAGCCGCTCCGCCAGCTCCCCCAGGGAGGGGAGGATGTCCTCCTCCGCCAGGTAGTCCGGCACCTGCCGCACCAGCAGGGTGCCGCCGCCGAACTCCTCCACCTCAAAGCCGAACTGAGCCAGCAGGGGGAGATGCTCCGTCAGGGCAGCATACTCGTCCGGCTCCGGTTTGTACACCAGAGGGGTCAGCAGCAGCTGACACATGGGCTGGTAATCCCTGGCCTTCAGCCGGTCGAAATTCATCCGCTCGTGGGCGGCGTGCTTGTCGATAAGGTACACCGTATCCCCCTGCTCCACGATGATGTAAGTGTGCAGCACCTCCCCGGCTATCCGCCACAGCGGGGCGTCCGGGGTCAGCGGCTCCGGCTCAGGTTCCGCCGGAGCGGAGGGGGCCGCTTCTGTGGGCGGCTCCTGAGGCATATCTTCTATCGGCGGCTCCGGCGTTTCCCGCCTGGGCGGGGCCGGTTCTGCCGCAGGCTCCGGCTTCACGGGAGGCGCGTCAAAGTCCTCCGGCTCATCGTACACCACCGTCAGGTCCGGCTCCACCGGGGACACCTGCCGCACTGCGGCGGGCTGGGCCGTCAGGGGCGCTGTCTCCCGCACAGGGGAGGGGGCAGGCTGAGCAGGCGCTTCCCGCTGCGGCTCCGGCCGGGGCTGGTACAGCCTGCCGCTGTCCCGCAGGTCGGCGGCCTTCGGCTGGTTCAGACCCAGCCTGCGGTACTCCTCCGCCGTCATGGTCTGGAAAAAGGTCTGGCTGCCGGTGACGGTGTCCGCCTTCTGAGGCTTTGCCGGAGGCTGCTCCGGCAGGGCGTCGGGATGGCCCTGCTCCCGCTGGAGGGCGGATTTGACGGCGTAGTAGACGGCGTCAAACAGTGCCTTTTCGCTGGAAAACTTCACTTCCGTCTTGGTGGGGTGGACGTTCACGTCCACGCTGCTCAGCTTCGTGGTCAGGTGGAGGACGCAGCAGGGGAACTTGCCCACCATCTTCTGGTTTTTATAGGCCTCCTCCAAAGCCGCCGTCATGGTGCGGCTCTTCACATACCGGCCGTTTACGAAAAAGTGCTGGCACCCTCTGGTGCCCCGGCAGCACACCGGACGGGAAACGAAGCCCTCCACGGCGATATCCCCGTCGCTCCGGCAGGGCAGGAAGCCCAGGGCCACGTCCCGGCCCAGCACGGCGTAGACCGCGCTTTTCAGGCTGCCGTCGCCGGGGGTGGCAAGCTCCTGCTTCCCCTCCCGAATCAGCCGGAAGGCCACCTCCGGGTGGCTCATGGCGGCGTGCTGCACCACCGCAGTCACCGCCGCCCCCTCCGCCGTGTCCCGTTTGATGAATTTCAGCCGGGCGGGGGTGTTGTAGAACAGCTCCCGTACGATCATGGTGGTGCCGTCCGGGCAGCCCACCTCGCTGCGCTCCCGCACCACGCCGCCGTCCAGCAGCAGAGCGGTGCCGAAGGGCTCGTCGGCGGTCTTGGTCATCAGCTCCACCTTGGAGACGGCGGCGATGGCTGCCAGGGCCTCCCCCCGGAAGCCCAGGGTGCCGATGGCCTCCAGGTCGTACTCTGTGCGGATCTTACTGGTGGCGTGGCGGAGGAAGGCGGTCTCCGCCTCGGCGGCGGCGATGCCGCAGCCGTCGTCCGTCACCCGGATATAGCTCATGCCGCCCCGCTGAATCTCCACCGTCACGTTGGCGGCGCCGGCGTCGATGGCGTTTTCCGTCAGCTCCTTCACCACGCTGGCGGGGCGCTCCACCACCTCGCCGGCGGCAATGAGGTCGGCAATGTGGGCATCTAGGCATTGGATTTTGGGCATGGGAACCCTCTTTCTGGTGGGCAGGGATTAGTGGTTGGTGGCTAGTAGTTAGTGGTTGAAAGCCCTCGGTCAGCTTCGCCGTCAAACGGCAGCTCCGCTGCACTCCTTACCCTTTCAGGGGAGCCAATGATGCAGAGGTTACAATAACCTCCTGCCTCCCCTGAAAGGGGAGGGGAACCGGCGTTAGCCGGTGGAGGGGTGAGTCTTTTTAAGCCGATGATATTGCCCTGAAAGGGGAGGCTGCGCGGAGCGCCGGAGGGATTCTGGCTGCTAACCACTAAAATCTCTCTCTATTGTACCAGAAAAAAGTCAAAATGAAAAGGCCCCGTTTTACGTTCTGGCGGAAACCTTGCCCCCGTCACAGAAAATTCACAAACGTCCTATTGACAAGTGAAGAAACCTCGCGCATAATAGTAACTATCAGTGGTAGAAAGCAAAGGGTGTTAGGAGGTGATACCATGGAGCTTGAGGAAATGGCAACGGAACTGTTCCGTTACACGTCGGCTTTTCAGCGAGGCCCCCGGCGGAAAATGACCGAAATCTCCCAGGGGGAGATGGCCATGCTGCTGCACCTTATCCACACGGACGCCCCCACCACCCCTACCGCGCTGAGCAACTGCTTCCACCTGTCCACCGCACGGGTGACCAACATCCTGAACAGCCTGGAGCGCAAAGCCTATGTGGAGCGCACCAGGGATGAGACGGATCGCCGCAAGGTCATCGTCCGCGTCACCGAGGCGGGCAAGGGCTATGCGGCGGAGCGCTACCAGGAGGCCATTGACGACCTGAAAGGGTTGCTGACCGCCTTGGGCGAGGAGGATGCCAGAGAGTATCTGCGCCTGATGAAAAAGATTTCTGCCCTGATTCAGGAGCATGAGTCCGAACCGTTCTGCTCCTGCAC
>JAJPXL010000079.1 GCA_021205455.1 Clostridiales bacterium | reverse complement strand
CTACCGGAACAAGGGCGTTCAGAAGCTGCTGGATGCCATCGTGGACTATATGCCCGCCCCCACCGACATCCCCGCCATCAAGGGCGTCAACCCCGAGACGGACGAGGAAGAGGAGCGGGAGTCTGATGACAATGCGCCCTTCAGCGCCCTGGCCTTCAAGATTATGACCGACCCCTATGTGGGCCGCCTGACCTTCTTCCGTGTGTACTCCGGCCAGCTGGATACCGGCTCCTCCGTGCTGAACTCTACCAAGGGCAAGCGGGAGCGCATTGGCCGTATCCTCCAGATGCACGCCAACCACCGTGAGGATATCGAGAAGGTGTACTCCGGCGACATTGCCGCCGCTGTGGGCCTGAAGAACACCACCACAGGCGACACCCTGTGTGATGAGAACCATCCCATCATCCTGGAGTCTATGGAGTTCCCGGAGCCGGTGATTCGCGTCGCCATCGAGCCCAAGACCAAAGCCGGTCAGGAGAAGATGACGGTGGCCCTGATGAAGCTGGCGGAGGAGGACCCCACCTTCAAGACCTACACCGATGAGGAGACCGGCCAGACCATCATCGCCGGTATGGGTGAGCTGCATCTGCAAATCATTGTGGACCGCCTGCTCCGCGAGTTTAAGGTGGAGGCCAACGTGGGCGCACCCCAGGTGGCCTATAAGGAGACCATCCGCAAGAAGGTCGACCAGGAAACCAAGTACAAGCGTCAGAGCGGCGGCAGCGGCCAGTACGGCCACGTCAAGATCATTGTCGAGCCCAACGAGTCCGGCAAGGGTTACGAGTTTGTCAACGCCGTCGTGGGCGGTTCCATCCCCAAGGAGTTCATCCCGGCGGTGGACGCCGGTATCCAGGGCGCGCTGCAGGCCGGCGTGCTGGCCGGTTACCCGGTGGTGGATGTGAAGGTCACGCTGTACGACGGCTCCTATCACGAGGTCGACTCCTCTGATATGGCCTTCAAGATTGCCGGTTCCATGGCCTTCAAGGAGGCCATGCGCAAGGCGGACCCCGTCCTGCAGGAGCCCATTATGAAGGTTTGCGTCACCGCCCCCGATGAGTATATCGGCGATGTCATTGGCGACATGAACAGCCGCCGCGGCATGATTCAGGGCATGGAGCCCCGCAACGGCGCCACCCAGGTGGACGCCTTCGTGCCGCTGAGCAATATGTTCGGCTATGCTACCGACCTGCGTTCCCGTACCCAGGGCCGCGGCCAGTACACGATGGAGCCCTCCCATTATGAGGAGGTACCCAAGTCCATCGCCGCTGACATCATCTCCGGTCGTGACAAGCGGGATTAACCCCCGCAAAACGGTGCGGCGGCGGGTCCGCCGGCACCGGATCAGGCGGAAATCCTGTATTCTATCGTGAAAATCCTATTGCATTTTTTGGCACAATAGGATACAATAGGCGTATAGCCAAAAACTATGATTCTGCTATTCATAATTGTAAGGAGGAAATTCCAATGGCTAAACAGAAGTTTGACCGTTCCAAGCCCCATGTAAACATTGGCACTATCGGCCACGTTGACCATGGCAAGACCACCCTGACCGCCGCTATCACCAAGTACCTCTCCTTCTCTGGTAAGGCTAGCTATACTGACTACGCTTCTATCGACAAGGCTCCTGAGGAAAAGGAGCGCGGCATCACCATCAACACCGCCCACGTGGAGTATGAGACGGAGAAGCGTCACTATGCCCACGTTGACTGCCCGGGCCATGCTGACTATATTAAGAACATGATTACCGGTGCTGCTCAGATGGACGGCGCTATCCTGGTCATCGCCGCTACCGACGGCGTTATGGCTCAGACCAAGGAGCATCTGCTGCTGGCCCGTCAGGTGGGCGTGCCCTATATTGTCGTGTTCCTGAACAAGTGCGATCAGGTTGACGATGAGGAGCTGCTGGAGCTGGTGGAAATGGAAGTCCGTGAGACGCTGGACTTCTATGAGTTCCCCGGCGACGACACCCCCATCATCAAGGGCTCCGCTCTGAACGCTCTGATTTCTGACTCCACCGATCCTGATGCCCCCGAGTATGAGTGCATCAAGGAGCTGATGGATGCCGTCGATGAGTATATCCCCACTCCCGACCGTCTGGCCGACCTGCCCTTCCTGATGCCCATCGAGGATGTGTTCACCATCTCCGGCCGCGGCACCGTGGCTACCGGCCGTGTGGAGCGCGGTGTGGTCAAGATGGGTGAGCCGGTCGACATCGTCGGCCTGGAGGAGGAGAAGAAGTCCTCCGTCGTCACCGGTCTGGAAATGTTCCGCAAGACCCTGGACTTCGCTCAGGCTGGCGACAACGTCGGCGTCCTGCTGCGTGGTATCGCCCGTACTGACATCGAGCGCGGCCAGGTTCTGTGCAAGCCCGGCTCCATCCATCCTCACACCAAGTTCAAGGGCCAGGTTTACGTCCTGAAGAAGGAAGAGGGCGGCCGTCATACCCCGTTCTTCAACAACTATCGTCCTCAGTTCTACTTCCGTACCACCGACGTGACCGGCGTCATCACCCTGCCCGAGGGCACCGAGATGTGCATGCCCGGCGATAACGTCGACATGGACGTGGAGCTGATCACCCCCATCGCCATTGAGAACGGCCTGCGGTTCGCTATCCGTGAGGGCGGCCGTACCGTCGGTTCCGGCGTCGTGATCGGCATCAACGACTAAGATATACCCCTGACAAAACAACCGTTTTGCAGCCAGATCTGTTTCGGCAGGTCTGGCTGTTTTTTCGCTTGCGTTCCATGGGGAAAGGCGGTATACTGTTCTTGTTGAATCAGGGGATCTCTGAACAAACGCATAAGAGCGAACTGCGAGGTTCCTCAATTCCACCGCTGAAGAAAAATAAAGGAGAGAGAAATCATGCTTGAACTGGAAACCGTAATGACCTTTCTGACCGCTACCGCCCTGCCGGTGATTTTTACCGCCCTGATTTGCCTGCTGGTGGCGAAGTACCTGCTGCAGCTGACGACCAAGTTGCTGGAGAAGTCCCACCTGGAGGCAACGCTGATCAAGTTTATCAAGCCGGTGCTGAAGGTGCTGATTTACTTCTGCGCTATCCTGATTATTGCCAATTCCATGGGCTTTAATACGAGCTCCATTGTGGCCTTTGCATCCGTGGTGTCCGCAGCCTTCGCGCTGGCCGCCCAGAACGCCCTTTCCAACCTGTTCGGCGGCATCCTGATGCTGTGGACGAAGCCTTTTCTGGTGGGGGACTATGTGATTGCCGGGGAAATCGAGGGTACCGTGCTGGAAATCGGCCTGTTCAACACCGTGCTGAACACCATCGACAATAAACGGGTGACCATCCCCAACGACACCATTTCCTCCACCTCCATCACCAACTGCTCCGTGGAAGGGAAGCGCCGGGTGGACCTGGAGATCACCGCCGCCTATGAGTCCCCTGTGGAGAGCGTGAAGGGGGCCCTGCTGGAGGCCATCTATGCCACCGAAAACACCAAGGATGAGCCGATGCCGCCCTTCGTTCGGGTGCTGAGCTATGGGGAGAACTCCATTACTTATGTGGTTCGCGTGTGGACGGAGAACGCCAACTACTGGCAGGTTTACTTTGACCTGCTGGAAAACGTCAAGGTCTACTTCGACCGCAATGACGTGACCATGACCTACAACCATATCGTGGTCCATCAGGGCAAGTGATCTGCCGTTCAGGTCGGATAGTACAGGCTGTGCATGAAGCCGTCCAGTGCGCTGGAGCGGATGTCGCCGCCAATGATGGCGCCGTCATAGGTCAGCAGATCCGCGTAAACATACTGCGCTGCCCCTGGGTAGTTCAAAACCTCATAGGTGCAGCGCAGTATTGTCATACCGGCGTAGTCAGCCAGGGAGAAGCCGCAGCGCTCCTGTAGGGCCAGGTAGTCGTCATACTCGTCGGTGAACGCAGCGGGCAGGGAGACGTAGTCGCAGGTGGGCTGCTGCCCCACCTCCCAGCCATAGCCCTCCAGAAACGCGCGCTGCGCCTCGATCTCTGCCAGAGAGGGCAGGGTGGGCTGCGCGGCGGCTTCAGTGGGGGCAATGGTCCCGGCCCACCAGCAGAGCAGCAGGGCCAGAATCACTGCGGCGCAGGCAATCACCCTGCGGCCCGCCTGCCTGACGGAAAAAACCATATCGTATCCTCCCATAATGCGATACCGCCCCTCCGGAAAGGGCGCTGAGTGCCTTCTGCGGGGGCCTATATCCACTGTATGGGCGGGACAGGCCAAACATGACACCCCCGTCTGCGGGGTGCAAAAAATCAGGGAACCGCCCCATCCGGCGCTGCCGCAGGATGAGCGGCTCCCAACTGCAAGGAGGAAGTATTATGTCACAGACAAGCGATCTCGTCCGCGCCAGATTCACCGAGGGGGACAACATCCGGGACGCCGGACTCACCACACCGGAGGACATTCAGCGGTGCGACGACATCCAGTACGGCGCTGACCCCCAGTGGCAGGTGCTGGATGTGTACCGGCCCAGGGCCGCCCAGGGGCAGCGGCTTCCCGTCATCGTCAGCGTCCACGGCGGCGGCTGGGTCTACGGCGATAAGGAGCGGTATCAGTACTACTGCATGAACCTGGCCCAGCGGGGCTTCGCGGTGGTGAACTTCACCTATCGCCTGGCGCCGGAGTTCCAGTTCCCCAGCCCGCTGGAGGACACCAATCTGGTGTTCACTTGGGTGTTGACCCACGGGGAGGAGTACGGGTTTGACACGGCGCACGTCTTTGGCGTTGGCGACTCCGCTGGAGGCCATCTCCTGGGGCTGTACGCCGACCTTTGCACCAACCCCGACTTTGCGGCCTGGTTCCCCTTCCAGCCGCCGGAGGGCTTCGCCCCCACTGCCGTCGCCCTGAACTGCGGTGTGTATCAAATCTCCACGGATGGGGAGGGCGATGACTTGAACCGGCTGCTGATGGCGGACCTCCTGCCGGAGCATGGGACGCCGGAGGAGCTGGAGGGCATCAACGTAATCAAGTATATCACCCCGCAGTATCCCCCCACCTTCTTTATGACCGCCACCGGGGACTTTTTGCAGAACCAGACCCCGTTGCTGCAAGCGGCGCTGATAGCCAACAGCATCCCCTGTGTGTTCCGCTTCTACGGGGACGCGGCCCGGGAGCCGCTGGGCCATGTGTTCCACTGCAACATCAAGACGGAGGACGCGAAACAGTGCAACGATGAGGAGTGCGCCTTCTTCCGGGGCCTGCTGTGAGAGGACTTTAGGTCAGCAGGCCGCAGGAAGGAACCCGTTCAAAAGCTGGCGGCGCTGCCCCCCTTGGGGGCGTTGACGGTCACCTGGCACTCACACACCTGAATGTCACGGTTGTACAGCTCGTAGGGCTGGTCGGCCTGGAAGCGGAGGGAGTCCCCTCGGGTCAGGCGGTACTGCTCGCCGTCCACGGTCAGCAGCAGGGTGCCGTAGTAAACGGTGATGAAAATTGTCGTGCCGGGCTGGCGGGCGGGGGCCTCATAGCGCCCGCTGGTCAGCAGCCGCAGCCGGTAAATGCTGAAGGTCTGGGCGGCGTCCGAAGGGAAGAGGGGGAAAATTGTCACCTTGCCGCCGTCCTCTTTGCGGCTTGCGCCGTTGGTGGAAGAGACGAACTCCACCGCCGGCACCGGAATCTCCAGCAGGGAGCTGCAATCCAGCTCCAGCCCGGTGGCAATTTTATAGAGGACGGAGACGGTGGGGTTCACCTCGCCCCGTTCGATTTGGCCCAGCATACTTTTGCTGACGCCGGTCAGCTTGGCGGCCCTGTCCAGGCTCAGGCCCTTTGCCTTGCGTTCCCGTCGGACATTGACGGCGACGGCTTCATTGATAGTCATGGGGATTGCCTCTCTTTTTCTCCCAAAATCTTGCACGAAACAACTGTTATAGTATACGCTTGGAACGCTTTTTCGTCAAGACTCTTTTTCGACAAAAAGAGGGCCGAGGGCAGAGAAAAGTGCGCGCCCACGCCTGAAGCGTCCCCTTCCGCTGGCGGCAAAAGCGAACGCAGCCGACAAAAGAAACGCCCCCTTCCACCTTTGGCGGAAGGGGGCGCGCTGTGTCAGATGAGGTTTACTGTTGGCTCTCGAACTCGTAGTCCTTGCCGGGCAGGATGGCGTTGGTGATAATGCCCACCAGAGCGGCGACGGCCAGAGCGGTCAGGGTGATGGAGGTGCCGGCCACCTGGAAGGTGATGCCGTCAGAGAAGCCCAGGCCGGAGACCAGAATCAGGGCCGCGATGATCAGGTTGCGGCTGTTGGTCAGGTCGACGTGGTTCTCCACCATGTTGCGCACGCCGATGGCGGAAATCATGCCGTACAGCACGAAGGAGACGCCGCCGATGATGGCGCTGGGGATGGAGCCGATGAACTGAGCCGCCACCGGCAGCAGGGACAGGACCACCGCGTAGATGGCTGCCAGGCGGATGACCATGGGGTCGTACACCTTGGACAGGGCCAGCACGCCGGTGTTCTCACCGTAGGTGGTGTTGGCGGGGCCGCCAATCAGGCCAGCCAGAGCGGTGGCGATGCCGTCGCCCAGCAGGGTGCGCTGGAGGCCGGGGTCCTCCACATAGTTCTCGCCGGTGGTGGCGGAGATGGAGGAGATGTCGCCGATATGCTCCATCATGGTGGCAACGGCGATGGGGGCCATGACCAGGATGGAGGTCAGGTCGAACTTGGCCAGGCGGAACTTGGGCAGGCCGATAAAGCCGGAGATGCCGGAGGACACCGCCGCGGCGACGCCGGAGAAGTCAATGATGGCGGAGCCGTCCGGATTGGTGAAGCCCAGCGCCATCATCACCAGGGCCACCACATAGGCGCCTACCACGCCCAGCAGGATGGGAATGATCTTCACCATACCCTTGCCCCAGATGTTGGCGACGACGATGATCAGCAGGGCGACAATGGCCAGGAACCAGTTGGAGGAGGCGCTGCTGACCGCGGAGCTGGCCAGGGACAGGCCAATCAGGATGATGATGGGGCCGGTGACCACCGGGGGCAGGAACCGCATGACCCGCTTGACGCCCACCAGCTGAATGATGGCTGCCAGCACCAGGTACAGCAGACCAGCCACCACAATGCCGCCGCAGGCGTAGCTCAGCTTGTCCGCCGCTTCCATGTCGGCATAGATGCCGGTGTCCAGTGCTGCCACAGAGGCGAAGCCCCCCAGGAAGGCGAAGGAGGAGCCCAGAAAGGCGGGCACCTTAAACTTCGTACACAGGTGGAAAAACAGGGTGCCAAATCCGGCGCAGAACAGCGTCAGCTGAATCAGGTCGGCGGAGTCCAGGCCAAAGTAGCCTGCCACCAGAATGGGTACCACAATGGTTGCGCCAAACATGGCGAACATATGCTGAAGGCCCAAAACCAGGGTTTTGGGGGTGCCAAGCTCCTGGAAAGCGTGGCGAATGCCCTCTTCGGGAACGGAATTGTTGCTCATTGTACTCCCTCAATCTTTCTATGAAATTTTTGGCGCGGACGGCGTCCGAACCTTATTATTTACTATAACACGGGGAGAATCTTCCCGTCCATGTCGGTTCTGTACAAAGGAGAGGAAAATTCCCTGAAAAATTTGGGATTTTCACGATTTTGTGCTTTTTTCCCGTTGACAGCTTCCATTTCCGGCATTATACTATTATTATGTGTGGCTGTTTCCTACTGGCGAAGCAGCCGCACAGCGCTGTTTTCAGACAAAGAGAAACCCCTCACTGCGGCAAGCTGCGGTGAGGGATTTTTTTTCAAGGAAAAAGCCGGGAAACGGATGCACATCAACCGGTCCAACCCCCGTCCGTTGGCGGAAGCTGGCTGAGAGTGAAGCGGCTGAACGCCTCCCAGGCGGTGTCCTTTGAAGCGACTTCATCATAGCACCGACGGCCCATTTTGTCAACTACTTTTTCTTTAATAATTTGTGAACAAACGGGGGGAAGGATCATTTTGCAAGATGCTTCGCAAAACAGTTTAAAGTTTCTTCACACTCCGGTTGCAGATTCTTCAACATTCGCCCTCCAATGTCTGGTAAGATAAAGACGGTAAGAGAACCGCTTCCATTGCGCTTCACAGTGTAGAGCTGACTCATCTACAAAATACTGCCCACCAGCCCGGCAGCGGCCGGAGCTGGTGGCAGACCAAAAATTCCACGCAGCAGCGTGTTTTAGCCCCCTCCGGCGGTTCGCCGGAGGGGGCATTGTGCGTCTGAGGGCGCTTATCCGGAGGAGGCCAGTTCCTTGCGCTTTTGGGAGGGGGTGCAGCCGTAGATCTCCCGGAACATCTGGTTCATCAGCTTCGTGTTGGCGAAGCCGTGCTTCTCCGCCAGCTCGGAGATGGTCAGGTCGGAGTATTTCATCTCCTCACAGATATGGGCGATGCGCACGCTGTTCACATATCGGGTCAGGGAGACCCCCATGTTCTTCTTGAACAGTCGGCAGAAGTATTCCTTGGTGACCCCCATATAGTCCGCCGCCCCGTCCAGGGTCAGCTCCTCTGCGTGATGGAGGTCGATGTAATCCAGCAGCGGCTTCAGGCGGGCGATGCCGGTCTGAACGGTCTTTGCCTCCTCCTCCACCAGGGGGTGAGAGAAGTGCTGCACCAGCACCTGGGTGGTGCTGTAGACCAGGGCGGCGCACTCCGGCAGATAGCCCTCCGGCTGCTCCTGGTGCAGCAGGGCGATCTGCATCATGTTGGCGTTGATGCGGCTCATGGCCTTGGCCCGCTCCAGGTCGTTGGAGGAAAAGGACAGGGAAAAGCGCAGCTTGTCAAAGGTGGGGACGTATTGCTTCATGTCATCGGGGAAGAGGTGGATGCAGAAGCCCTCATATTCCTCATGGCTCCAGGACTCGTGAATGGTCATGGTGTTCAGCAGGAACAGCTGCTGGGTGTGGGCCGTCATGGGTTCGCCGTCGCCTACCTTCACGAAAATAAACCCTTTCGTGCAGAACAGAAGCTCCAGCGCGTAGTGCCAATGGGCGGGGTAATAGAAAGGGGTCCCTTCCAAAAAATCGATTTTGAATCCCTTTTCTCCCGCTTCTTTCAGGTTTTCGTGGAAATAATGATCCATCAGGACAGCCTCCTTTCCTTAAAACGATAGTACCATAGCTTACAGAAAATGTCAACAGACTTCCAGTTTCTTCCAGCCCGGGGGACGTCTCAGGCGCTGCAAGGGCAAAGAACCTGCATCTCTGATAACTTATAGAAAATCACTCGGAAAAACGAGAAAAATCCCGCAAACCTTTCAAAAGTCAATATCGACCATAAAAAGGCTAAAAACCCGCCTTGGCAGGGAACAACGGCCGTGGTATCATTAGGATGCTGAAAGGAACCGGATGAGACAAGGAAACCACGGTCCCGGACAGCAACTGCTAACGTGCGCGATGCCAGCCGGTTCTCCGGTGGGCAGGGGCGATGAGGGAGAGCATCCGCTCCCGCTCAGGCAGCGCGCCAACAGAATTCAGTATAAAGGAGTTATGAGTATTATGAAAAAGAATCACAACCAGAAGCTGTCCATCTTTGGTAAGAAAGTAGCTTTGACTGACCGTTTGATGGACGACATCTACTGCGATACGACCCCCCGCACCAAGGAATACCGCTATGTGCGCTAAACGCTTCCCTGGATATCGCAGCCTTTGCACCTCCGGCAGCGCCCTTCGGGTGCGGCGGGGTGGACACCGCAGCGACCTGCCCAAGTGGGCTGGGCTGGCCTATTGAATTTGCGTTTTCCCTTTTTTCTCCTCTTTTCGTAGGCGGGGCCGCCTGAGGGCGGCTCCGCTGAGGGAGGGGACCCACCAGGGCGGGAACGCCCCTGTTCACCGCCCGTTTCCATATAGATTTGCGTTTTCCCTTTTTTCTTTTTCCTTTTTCTTCGGGAACCAGGATCGCGCTTTGCGCGGTCCTGGTTTTCCCGTTTTCCGGCAATGGCGGCACAGAGCATAGAAACAGCTGCAACGGAGAACAGGTTTTCGTTCAAGCAAGGGGCGGAACGTCCGGAGAGCTGCCTGCGCACAGCGCCAAAAATGAATATTCTATGTACAAATCCTGCAAGAAAAGTCAATATTGACCTAAAAGAGGATAACCAGGTACCTTTTCCCAGCGGGGCAGACGTGCTATACTATAGTCACCGTAAGGGTACACGGTAACAGCAAAAACCAACGGCCATATAGCAATCGCAGATGGCCGGATCTGAAATCAAATTAAAGGAGTGACGCATTGATGGAGATTCGAGACAAGAAACAGCAGCAAGGCTTTGCAGGCCGCTTTTCCAGCTACATGGAGAAGCATTTGCCGGAAATCGGTGATGCGCTTGCCCTCTATAACTGGCGGACCTTTCAGAGGTATTGAACCCGCCATCCCATATAGAACTGTAGCGCTTCGACATCGACTACCGTGCAGCGGGGAACAGCCTGGCCCGGCACCATATCAGCCGGAACCGTCGGTACCCTATAGACGGCTTGAGGCGAGGTGCAGCCGCCCCCGCGAAGGAAACCGATCGACAGCATCATATAAGGAGTGAATTGTGATGAAGAATCGTGAACTGAAGCAGGAAACCGAGAAGAAGGGCAGCTTTGTAGAGCGCTATCCCAACTTCTTCGAGGCTCTGCGCTACTTTGACGAGTGGAACTACTGCCAGCACTGAGCGGCAGCGTTCCCCCAATCAATACCAAATCTATCTCATATAAGGAGTAAATTATCATGAAAAACCGTGAATATAAGGAAAAGAAGAACCTGATGGACCGCTTTTGCGACTATCTGGAAAAGCACCCTGAAATTGGCCAGGCGTGTGAAGCCTACAACCGCAGCTTCCGCTGAGCCGACCCCACAATAAGGAGTGAACTGACAATGAACAATAACAATATGGAAACCAAGCGGAAGAAGAGCCTGACGGAGCGCTTCAATGAATTCGCCGGACGGCATCAGGACGCCTTTGACGCCCTGGCCTACAGCAACGAACGCAACTATCACCGTTATTGATCCGGCTCTGCCCTACAGAGCGGAGGCATTCCGCACCAGGACGCCCCACGGCATAGCGCAGGATGCCCCCGCCGCTCTGGCCGCTCCGGTCAGAACGGGGCGGGGACGCTGACAGAAGGAACAACGCCTGTCACCCGATTGGGTGGCAGGCGCTTTTTTTGTGCGGCGCAGGAACTCCCTGCGCCGTTCCCTTTTGGGCCGTCCGGCCCGCCTCACCTGGGCGCTGGCGGCAGCCCCACTGTCCAAAATGCAAGAAGAGGGATAGATACTTGCAAAAAGGCGTCCCACCATGCGGGACGCCTTTTCAGACGGTAAATGACAACTCAGACGGCCTGGGCCTGCCGCTTCTTGGCCATGGCCTTGCCGTTGGCCAGCATCAGCTTAATGCGGTTCTCCTGTAGAACCCGCAGGGTTCGCCTGCGGTCTCCGCACCTGCCGGGGGCAGGTGCCTCCTTGCAGGAGAACCTTCCTCAGACGGCCTGGGCCTGCCGCTTCTTGGCCATGGCCTTGCCGTTGGCCAGCATCAGCTTAATGCGGTTCTCCTGTAGAACCCGCAGGGTTCGCCTGCGGTCTCCGCACCTGCCGGGGGCAGGTGCCTCCTTGCAGGAGAACCTTCCTCAGACGGCCTGGGCCTGCCGTTTCTTGGCCATGGCCTTGCCGTTGGCCAGCATCAGCTTGATGCGGTTCTCCTGATTGATTTTGGTGGCGGAGGGGTCGTAGTCGATGGCGACGATGTTGGACTCCGGATAGTTGTCCTTCAAAGCGCGAATCATGCCCTTGCCCACGATGTGGTTGGGCAGGCAGCCGAAGGGCTGCGTGCAGACGATGTTGTTGGTGCCGGAGTGAATCAGTTCCAGCATTTCGGCGGTGAGCAGCCAGCCCTCGCCCATTTTGCAGCCCTCGCCCAGATAGTCCTTGGCAAGTTCCCGCAGCTGGGCGAAGTCGCCGGGGGCGCGGAACCGACCGGACTTCTCCAGGGCGTCGATCATGTCGTGCTGGCACTTCTCAATGTAGCCCATGAAGAAGGCGCAGACCTCCTTCGTGGCGAGGGAGCCGCCGTAGATATTGTAGTCGCTGACCCGGTTGAAGATTTTGAAAATCATAAAATCGGTCAGGCCGGGCACCACCGGCTCCGTCCCCTCGGACAGGAGGAAGTCCTCCAGGTGGTTGTTGCCCAGGGCGGAGAATTTCACATAAATCTCCCCCACCACACCGACGCGGATCTTCTCCTGGCTCAAATCCACCGGAATGGCGGCGAAGTCGGCGATGATCTCGTCAAAGCCCTGGCGCATGGCCTTCCGGCTCATGCCCTGGCCGCGGGTGAAGCGGTCCACCAGGCGGTCCACCCAGGTGGTGACCATCTTGTCGGTGTCCCCCTTTTGCAGCTCATAGGGCCGCACCTGGTTGGCCACGTTCATGATGATGTCGCCATACATCATGCCGTAAATCAGCTTCTGAATCAGCGGGATGGTCAGGGAGAAGCCGGGGTTGGACTCCATGCCGAAGCTGACGGAGATGACGGGGATATAGTCCATCCCCGCCTTTTTCAGTGCCTTGCGGAGCAGGTGGATGTAGTTGGAGGCCCGGCAGCCGCCGCCGGTCTGGGTGATGAACAGCGCCACCTTATGGGGGTCGTAGCCGCCGTTCTTGATGGCGTCCATAAACTGGCCGATGACCAGCAGGGCGGGGTAGCAGGTGTCGTTGTGGACGTATTTCAGCCCCTCGTCCACCACGTTCCGGCTGTCATTGTTCAGTTGGTCCACATGGTAGCCCTCCAGCTCCAGCAGCTTGCGGAACATACTGAAGTGAATGGGCAGCATCTGGGGCATCAGAATGGTGTACTCCTCCTTCATCTCCTTAGTGAAGAGGAGGCGGCCCTGTTCGTTATATACAAGTTCTGCCATAGTAGGTAAATCCTTTCCTGGGGTGCGCCAGCCGGGGCGTGCCCGGCGGCGCAGCGGTTCCGTCAGACGGCTTTTTTCGTCCCCTGGGCCTCCGCCTGCTCACTGTCTCTGGCCTCCATGGCCGCAATCAGGGAGCGGACGCGGATTTTCACAGCGCCCAGGTTGGAGATGTCGTCAATTTTCAGCTGGGTGTACAGCTTGCCACCGTCCTCCAGGATGGAGCGCATCTCGTCCGTGGTGATGGCGTCCACGCCGCAGCCGAAGCTGACCAGCTGAATGAGCTGCATATCGTCCTGGGTGCAGACGTAGCGGGCGGCGTTGTACATTCTGGAGTGGTAGGTCCACTGGTTCAGCACGGTGCGGGGCTGCTTATCCATCATCCAGGCCACCGAATCCTCGGTGATGAGGACGAAGTTGAAGCCGGTAATCAGGTCGTTGATGCCGTGATTGATCTCTGGGTCCATATGATAGGGCCGGCCGGCCACCACCATGATGGGCATATCGTGCTTCCGGGCATAGGCGATGTACTCCCGGCCGGTGCCCCGCACCTCGTTCTTATAGTCGTCATAGGCCTGATACGCCTTCCGCACGGCGGCCACCGTCTCCTTCTTGGGCACGTCGAACTCCTGGAGGAAGAACTCCGAGGCGTGCTTTTCAAAGTCCTTGGGCCGGTGCAGGCCGAAGTAGGGGTGATAGAACCGGGTGTCCTTCAGCTGGGGGATGTTGGCCGCCAGCAGGTCGGGGTAGTAGGCCACCACGGGGCAGTTATAGTTATTGTCGCTGGTGCCCTCGTCAAAGTTGTAGCTCATGCAGGGGTAGAAGATGGCGTCCACATTCTCCTCCAGCAGGGCCAGCACATGGCCGTGGAGCAGCTTGGCGGGGTAGCACACCGTGTCGGAGGGAATGGTGCGCTGGCCCTTGATGTACAGCTTCCGGCTGGACTCCGGGGACAGCACCACCTCAAAGTTCAGGCTGGTCAGCAGGGCGTACCAGAAAGGCAGATTCTCATACATATTCAGCCCGAAGGGGATGCCGATGCGGCCCCGGACGCCGGTACCCTCCCCCTTGCCCTGCATGGTGCGGAGCTTTTCATACTTCCACTTCATCAGGTCGGGGTTCTGCACCTTCTTGCCCCCCAGGGGCTTGGAGCAGCGGTTGCCGGAGATGAAGCGGCGGCCGCCGTCAAAGGTGTTGATGGTCAGGGCGCAGTGGTTGGTGCAGCCGTTGCAGGTGACGGGCCTGGCGGTGTGCTGGAAGTGCTGCAATTCCTCGGCGGAGAGGATGCTGCTCTTCTCCAGGGCCAGCTTCTTCGCCGCCAGGGCCGCGCCGAAGGCGCCCATGATGCCGGCGATGGTGGGGCGGACGACCTCCCGCCCCAGCTCCTGCTCAAAGGCGCGGAGGACGGCGTCGTTATAGAAGGTGCCGCCCTGGACAACGATATGCTGCCCCAGGTCGTCAGCGGAGGACATCCGCAGCACCTTATAAATGGCGTTCTTCACGATGGAGATGGAGAGGCCCGCGGAGATGTCCTCCACGCTGGCCCCGTCCTTCTGGGCCTGCTTCACGGAGGAGTTCATAAACACCGTGCAGCGGGAGCCCAGGTTCACCGGCTTCTTGGTGAACAGGCCCAGCTTGGCGAAGTCGGCAATGTCATAGCCCAGGGCCCGGGCGAAGGTCTCAATGAAGGAGCCGCAGCCGGAGGAACAGGCCTCGTTCAGCATGATGGAGTCCACCGCGCCGTTGCGGATCTTAAAGCACTTCATGTCCTGGCCGCCGATGTCAATGATGAAGTCCACCTCCGGGTTGAAGTGGGCGGCGGCGTTGTAGTGGGCCATGGTCTCCACCAGCCCCAGGTCGCAGCGGAAGGCGCTCTTGATTAAGTCCTCGCCGTAGCCGGTGACGGCGCTGCCCTTGATGGTGATGCGGTCGCCCATCAGCTCATAGAGCTTGGTCAGCTCCTGCCGGACGATGGACACCGGGTTGCCCATGTTGGAGTGGTAGTAGGTGTACAGCAGTCCGCCGTCCGGGGCGATGAGGGCCAGCTTGGTGGTGGTGGAGCCTGCATCGATGCCCAGGTAGGCGTCGCCGGAGTAGGTGGCAATGTCGTACACCGGGGGATGCTGGCTGTTGTGCCGCTGGCAGAAGGCGTCATACTCCTCCTGGCTCTCAAAGAGGGCGGGGGCGGTGTCCACGCTGGAAACGGAGTTCTGAGACTCCTCCAGCTTTTTCAGCTGGTCGTCAAACAGGTGGGCTTCATAGTCGGTGGCGCAGAGGGCCGCGCCGATGGCGGCGAAGCAGTCGCCGTCCTCCGGGAAGATGGCGTGCGCCTCGTCCAGCTGGAGGGTCTCCACGAACCGCTCCCGCAGCCCCATCAGGAAGTGAAGGGGGCCGCCGAGAAAGACGATTTTGCCCTTCAGCTCCCGGCCCTGGGTTAGTCCGGCGATGGTCTGGTCCACCACGGCCTGGAAGATGGAGGCGGCCACGTCCTCCTTCCGCCCGCCCTGGTTCAGGATGGGCTGGATGTCGCTCTTGGCAAAGACGCCGCAGCGGGAGGCGATGGGGTAAATCTTCTCATGCTTCAGGGAGAGGCGGTCCAGCTCGTCCGCCGAGACGTTCATCAGGGTGGCCATCTGGTCGATAAACGCGCCGGTGCCCCCCGCGCAGGAGCCGTTCATCCGCTCCTCCAGCGCCCCGCCGAAAAAGATGATTTTGGCGTCCTCGCCGCCCAGCTCAATGACGGCGTCGGTGCCGGGGATAAACGTGTCCACAGCGGCGGCGGTGGCGTAGACCTCCTGGACGAAGTCCACCCCGCTGGCCTTGGAGACGCCCAGACCGGCGGAGCCGGTGATGACCATATGGACCTGCTGTCCGGTCAGGAGGGAATGGACCTCCGGCCGCTCCAATATTTCGCAGGTCTTTTCCCGCACTTTGGAATAGTGCCGCTCATAGGAGCGGAATAAAAGCTTGTTCGCTTCATCCAGCACCACGACCTTAACGGTGGTGGAGCCGATGTCGATACCGATTCTAAGGCTCATCTTTTTTCACCTTGACACTTTGAAAAATAGAAGGACAGCGTGCCGCCGGACGCGCCGGCAGGTTATCTGCCGGGCAAGCGGGTGGCAAATGGGGCGGCGGGATGCCGCCATGTGTCCGAAGCTTATTTTAACGTATCCTGCTGCACTTTACAAGTGCCATTTTTCACAACTTATGTGAACGGTTTGTAAATATTACGAAACGGCGATTTCTGAATTTTCCGTCGTCCCGGCAGGACGGCGTTCCGTCGCTTTTCGTTTGCCCGGCCACGCTGCCGGATGGGGCGCAAAAAGGCGCTGCCTCCGCAGGATGCTTTTGCATCCGGAGGCAGCGCTTTAGCTGCTTTTGACGGTCAGGTGGGCGGTTACTAAAGGGGGTGTCGTTCGCTCCGGGGCAGCGTTCAAATCCGCTGGAACCCCAGAAAGCGGGTGCCCTGGAAGGTCAGCGTCCCCAGATCCCCTTCGGAGAGCATTCCGTACTGCTGCCCGGAGACGGACAGCTCCAGCCGGTCATTGGAGTGGAACTGGAAGGTGATATAGTAGGAGCAGTGGGTAGTGTGGTGCATGACGCCGTCCCCGGCGTTGTGCATATGGGTGGAGAAGTCCTGCCGCTTGGATACCACAACGGCCTCCACATCCAGCACCGGGGATCGGTTGTTCCCCTGCCACTCCTTCAAGCTGCGCACCACACTCACAAGAATGATAATCAGAACAATAAAAAACAGGAAAAAGAACGCCACACCAAACAGGGCCATAGAGGATACCTCCTTTTATGTCTTGCCCCTATTATACCAGACGCGGCGTTTCTTGTCTATTAAGAAATATTAAAATCTGATAAATAACAGCCTCCAGGTACATCAGGAGACGACGTGCCGCCGCCAGAACCCCAGGCTCCATCGCAGCAGCGCCGCCCCCAGAAAAACGCCGAGGGTGTTCAGAATCAGGTCGGCCAGGTCGGAGACCCCTGTGCCGAAGAGGAATTGCCCCGCCTCGATGGCAAGGCTCAGCCCGAACCCTGCCAGGGTGACCTGCCACAGCCGCAGGTTGGGCCGCCGCCAGGCCAGGTATGCCCCGAAGGGGAGAAAGACGCCGATGTTGCCGAAGAACAGGTAGCAGGCGGTGCCGTAGACCCCCGCCCGAAGCCAGTAGTAATATTCCCGAAAGGGGGTGGCGGAGAGGACGCCGTGCTGCCCCAGCTCGGCCAGGGAGAAGCCGGGGCGGAATACGGTGATGCGCAGCAGCCAGGCGAGATAGAGGATAAACAGGAGGGCCAGCAGGCGGTTCGTTCGTTTTGGGTGCATAAGGGGTCGTCCTCCCGGTACAGTGGATTTCACCGCATATTATAGCCGCAGGCCGGAGGATTTGCAACCCCGTCCGGCGCTGCCCCAACGGAAAACCGGCAGCCCACTGTGGGCTGCCGGTTTTCTGGTTATCCTGAGGAGGGGGCGCTCTCCAGCCGGAAGCTGTCAAAGACCAGTGTGACCAGGGTCTGCCCCTCGCTGGTCAGCTCCGCCCGGAGCAGGCCGTGGTCTGCCAGGTCGAACCAGCACAGGGCGGTGCAGGCGGGGTTCTCCGGGTTTTCAAACTCGGCGTACAGCTCCGAGCCGTCCGCCTCCAGGGAGCATTCCAGCAGCAGCCCCGTGGTGCAGCAGGTCAGGATGGTAGGCATGGCGTCTACCGGAGAAAGCCCGTCCCCGTTCAGGGCGCCGGTTTCCAGCTCCACCTGCTCCCAGTCCAGGACGGTGCCGCCCTCGTCCCAGCTGACGGAGCAGCCCGCGATATTGTCCGGCGCGGTGACGGTCATCACCCCGCTGGTCAGGTCGCCGGAGAAGTCTGCCTCGTAGCTGTAGACGCGGCCGCTGCAGTTGGCTGTGATGGCGGCGGAGGCGGTATAGGCGGTCATGCAGTCGTAGCTGACCCGCACCTCGTCCACCTGGTCGGTGGCCGAGGCCCCCCGGCTGCCGCAGCCGGAGAGCAGGGCGCAGGCCAGGGTCAGAGTCAGCAGCTTCTTTGGTACACCTTTTGCAAGGTGCATGAGGTTCCTCCTTCTGATGGATATAGGCGGTCAGGCGTGCGCCTCCAGCGTCCGCCAGACCATGGGCAGCGCCGCGATCAGGTCGGAGGGGGTCATCCCCCGGTGGCCGTACCGCTCCGCCGCCAGGTCGCCCGCCCGACCGTGTACCCAGACGGCGGCGGCAGCGGCCTCAGTCGGCTCCATGCCCTGGGCCAGCAGGGAGGTCAAAAGCCCGGCCAGCACGTCGCCGCTGCCCCCCTTGGCCATGCCGTCGTTGCCGGTGGTGTTCCGGTACAGGCGGCCGTCCGGGGCGGCGGTCAGGGTGCGGTGCCCCTTCAGCACCAGCACGCAGCCGTGGGCCTGGGCGAAGGCGGCGGCCTCCGCCGCCCGGTCCGGGCCGGGGAGGCGGCCCGTCAGCCGCTGGAACTCCCCGTCGTGGGGGGTCAGCACGGTGGGCGCGTCCCGCCCGTCCAATACAGATATATGCCGGGACAGGATATTTATGCCATCCGCATCCACCACCACCGGGCAGTTGAGCCGGGGCAGCACCTCCAGCACCAGCGCCTCCGTCTCCGGGGACTGCCCCAGCCCCGGGCCGACCAGCGCCGCGTCGGGCGCAGTTTTGCCCAGAAAGTCCGCCGCGCTTCGGACGGGGTAGGGCATGGCCTCCACGCAGCTGCCCGCCACAATGCGGTAGGCGGTGTCCTCCGCAAAGGCGGGGACACCCAGAAAGACCAGCCCGCAGCCGCCCCGCACCGCAGCCCGGCTGGCCAGCAGCGGCGCGCCGGTGTAGCCCACGCTGCCAGAAAGCAGGTTCACCTTGCCGAAGGTGCCCTTGTGTCCGTCGGCAGGACGGGCCGGGAGCCAGCCCCGCACCAGGGCCTCCGTTACATCACAGACGGCGTTCTGTTTCATATCCGCTCCTCCAATCCGGTTCTTTGTGGATATTATAAAGGCGGCGGCCGGAAAAAGCAACGGATTTCTGCCGGCGTGGAAATCGGCGCAGATTTCCATCAACAAACTTAAAAAAACGTGGTGCTTTTCTCCAATCTGTGTTATGATAAAGGCAGTATTTCCAGGAAGGGGGCGGCTCCATGGGCCGGATACGCCGTTGGAAGGTGCAGCTTTCCCGCGCAAAGCTGATCATGCTGGGCTTTGTGCTGCTGATTCTGGTGGGCACGCTGCTGCTGATGCTGCCCGCAGCCACCCGAAGCGGGGAGGAGACCGGCTTCCTGGGGGCGCTGTTCACCGCCACCTCCGCCACCTGCGTCACCGGGCTGGTGGTCTACGACACCTGGACCCATTGGACGCTGTTCGGGCAGCTGGTGCTGCTGACGCTGATTCAAATCGGCGGCCTGGGCTTCATCACCATCGGCACCTTCGCCCTGTCCCTGCTGGGCAGGAAAATCGGCCTGGGGGGCCGGGAGCTGATTCGGGACAGCCTGAGTACCCAGCAGATTCGGGGCAGCGTCAGGCTGGTGCGCCGCATTGTCCGGGGGACGCTGCTCTTTGAGGGGACAGGGGCGGTGCTGCTGGCCGTCCGGTTCGTGCCGGAGCTGGGCCTTGTGCGGGGGTGCTACTACGGCGTCTTTCACGCCGTATCCGCCTTCTGCAATGCCGGATTTGACCTGATGGGCTTCCAGGGGGAGTACTCCTCCTTCTGCAATTACGCCGATGACCCCATTGTGAACCTGGTGCTGATGGGGCTGATTATCGTGGGCGGCATCGGTTTCCTGGTGTGGGATGACCTTCTGACCCACCGCTGGCACTGGCGGCGCTACCGACTCCAGACCAAGGTGGTGCTGAGCGCCACGGCGGCGCTGATTGTGGGAGGTACGCTGCTGTTCCTGCTGTCCGAATGGAACAACCTCTTTGCCGACATGAGCTGGGGGGAGCGGATTTGGGCGGCGCTGTTCTGCGCCGTGACCCCCCGGACGGCGGGCTTCAACACGGTGGACACCGCCGCCCTGACCAGCGGCAGCAAGGTGCTGACCATGATTTTGATGTTCATCGGCGGCAGCCCAGGTTCTACGGCAGGCGGCGCCAAGACCACCACGATGGTGGTGATCCTGCTCTATATCCGCTCCTACCTCTTTAGCAGTGAGGACTGCACCGTGTTCCACCGGCGGCTGGACAAGGACGCCATCAAGCGGGCCAGCGTGGTGGTGTTTATCAACTTCTCCCTGGCGATCTTCGCCGTTCTGGTGCTACTGATTGGGCAGGACCTGCCCCTGGCCGACGTGTTGTTTGAGGCGTTCTCCGCCATCGGCACGGTGGGGATGTCCACCGGCGTGACCAGGGAGCTGAATACCCTGTCCCGGCTGGTCATCATCCTGCTGATGTTCTGCGGCAGGGTGGGCAGCCTGAGTTTTGCCATGTCCTTCACCGAGCGGCGGCGCACCGGCAAGCTGCGGTACCCGGAGGAACGAATCACCGTGGGCTGACGCGCCCGCAACAGGACTACCAAGGAGGGAACAGACTATGAAATCCATTCTGATGATTGGGCTGGGCGACTTTGGCCACTATCTGTGCCGGGACCTGGCGGAGCTGCGGAACGAAATCATGATTGTGGACAAGGAGGAGACGGCCCTGGAGGATCTGCTGGATGTGGCCACCAGTAGCCTGATTGCCGACTGCACCCGGGAGAGCGTCCTCCAGCGCATCGGCGTGGCCAACTTCGACCTGTGCTTTGTCTGCATCGGCGGCAGCTTCCAGAGCAACCTGGAAATCACCAGCCTGCTGAAGGACCTGGGGGCAAAGTATGTGGTCAGCCAGGCCAATAACGAGGTACACGCCAAGTTCCTGCTTCGCAACGGCGCGGATGAGATCATCCACCCCAACAAGGATGCGGCCCTGCGGGCGGCGGTAAAGTACAACAATGACCACGTCTTTGACTATATCGACCTGCGGGACGGCTACTCCGTCTATGAAATCACCCCGCTGCGGGAGTGGGTGGGCAAGAGCATCCTGACCTCCAACATCCGCGCCAAGTACGATGTCTACGTCATCGGCATCCTGAACAAGACCACCGGCGACAATATCATGCCCTCCCCCCAGGCCGTCATTCAGGCGGAGGACCACCTGATGGTGCTGGCCCATGAATCCACCATGGAGAAGCTGATCCGCAAGCTGGGAAAGTAAAATCGCACAGAAAAACCGCCTGCCGCTTTGCGGCAGGCGGTTTCTCATTTGACGCAGGAACCGTCAGTACCAGGCAGTGTAGCCGTACCAGTTCCCCTCGATTTGCCAGGCCTTGCCCCGATTGTCTCCCGTTCCGGTCCAGGACCAGCCGTTCTCCGTCTCCACCAGGTCGGCCCCGGATTCGTCCGCCACCGGCACGCCGTTGACGGAATAGTAGAGGCCGGCGTAGGGGGTCAGCGTGCTCAGGGCGGGGGTGGAGAAGTCAATGAACGGGTCCTCGCGGGCGGACAGGTAATCCACCAGCTGCGCCCCGCCGATGCGGCTGCCCGCCCGCACATCTGCGCTCCCTGCCTCCAGGATGTCCGTCACGGCGGCGTTCAGCGCCTCCCGGTTCCGCCGGTAAATCTGCCCTGGGGCCAGCCACCACCGGACGGCGGAAAACAGCGCGAGGAGGACAAGGGCGGCGGCGAAAGCTCTGCCGAATTTTTTGCGTGTCTTCATGCTGTGCCCCCTTTATTTTTTTCACGATTGCCCTGACTCCGTCCGCCACAGAGGACGGGTTGATGCACATAAATACGTTTTCCTGAACGGACAGCTCCGGCATAGCTGTCTGCTCCTTTCCCCGCCGCTACCCTTCCGTGCCGTACCTCCTGGAGGAAGGTGTTCAAATCCTCATAGGCGTCCATGGAGGAGGGGTTCGTTGCCAGGGCTGCCAGCCCGTCCATCAGCGGCTCCATGTGCTGCTTGGCCCGCTCCGGCTGATAGAGCAGGTAGGCATGGACCCGGTTGCAGGTCTGGGACATTGGCGGCGGCATTTCTGGCAGGTCCCGGGAGGCGCGGTAGAACTCGTGGAAGGCGGCGGTCCCCTGCCGGAAGGACGCCTCCTCCCGGGTGTCCTGAAAGTCTGCGAAGCTGTCCAGGGCGCTCTGCGCCAGAGCTCTGGCCTCCCGGACCCGCTGGTTTCGGGCCTGATACTGGCAGCAGCCGAAGGCAAGCACCAAAGCCGCCAGAAGCACCGCCATCAGGCCAAGGACGGTTTGCCGGGTCATCCCCTGGGATTCGTGCATGGAAAGTGCCCCCTCTGTGCCGCCCACAGGCGGCGAAGCAACCGGTAAAACAGATAACCCAACATCACACCCAGGGTATTGAGAATCACATCGTCTATATCGGTGCTGCGTCCGATGATGTATTGCAAAATCTCCACCGCCAGAGTGATGCGCAGGCCCGTCCACAGCACTTGCTTGGGTCTTTTGTATTTCGCCCAGAGCATTGGGAGGAAGAAACCGATGGGGCTGAACAGCAGCACATTGCCCAGCAGGTTGAGAATGGAGGTTTCTACGACCTCATTCCCGTTGACAGGAATTTGGCCGGAAAGCTGGGATAGAATGGTTTTCAGGGGAATCAAGTTGACATTATCCAGCGGGCCGCATCCGTTGAAAGCGCATTCCACTCGAATGCCTCCAGACGAAGAACGAATCAAATGGACGCCAACGCCTCGGAGGTAAAAATAGAAATAAGGTTCTCCCTCATAGTTGGCGATGAGCCAGGTGGGGAAAATTGTCTGGGAGGCCAATCCCACCAGGTAGGACACAAACAGACAGAGCATCAGTTCCCGTTTCCAGTTCACCTGCCTGTGCTTTACGCGGATATAGATGACCCTGGCGACTGTGTACACCAGCAACCCAATCCATGCGTAATGCAGCATATCGGACAGATACATTTCAATGATAGACATGAAAACAGCTCCTTTGATAATCCGTTTCAAACTATCTGCATTATAGCAGAACCCCTACGGAAAACAACCGCCGAATCTTAAGGCTTTCTGAAGATTTCCTGAAGATTTTCCGCCGCACCGTCAGGGGGATACCGGCGGACAGAAAAGCAGCGCCCCCGGACTGCTCCGAGGGCGCTGTATTGCGATATTGCGTTGGGGGAATCAGCCGTTCAGGGCCTTGGCCTCGGCGATGGCTTTCTCCTGGGCGGCGGGGGGACACTGCTCGTAGCGCAGGAAGTGGAAGGTGAAAGAGCCTCTGGACTGGGTCATGGCCCGCAGGTCGATGGCGTACTCGCTCATCTCGGCCATGGGCACCTCAGCGGAGATGACCTGGTTGCCGTCCTTGGTGGGCTCCATGCCCATGACGCGGCCGCGGCGCTTGTTCAGGTCGCCCATGATGTCGCCCATGTAGCTGTCAGGCACAGTGACCTTCAAATCGCCCACCGGCTCCAGCAACACGGGGGAGGCCTCCGGCAGGGCGGCCTTATAGGCCAGCTGAGCGGCGGTCTTGAAGGCGATTTCGGAGGAGTCCACCGGATGGTAGGAGCCGTCGTACAGCACGGCCTTCAGGTTCACCACCGGATACCCGGCCAGCACGCCGTGGAGGCAGGCGTCCCGCAGGCCCTTTTCCACCGCGGGGAAGTAGTTTCTCGGCACGCTGCCGCCGAACACTTCCTCGGCAAAGACCATTTCCTCCGACTCGTCCGTGGGCTCGAAGCGAATCCACACGTCGCCGTACTGGCCGCTGCCGCCGGTCTGCTTCTTGTACTTGCCCTGCTTGGACACCACCTTGCGGATCTTCTCGCGATAGGGTACGCGGGGGGTCTCCAGCACCACTTCCACATTGAAGCGGCTCTTGAGCTTGGACACGAGGACGTCGATGGCGATGTCACCCGCGGCGGAGACCACCAGCTGATGGGTCTCGGCGTTGTTGTTGATGGAGAAGGAGGGGTCCTCCTCGTTCAGGCGGTTCAGGCCCACGCCAACCTTGTCGTCCTGACCCTTGACCTTGGGGGAGATGGCCTTGGAGTAGACCGGCTCGGCGAAGGGGATGGGGTCCAGCTTGTAACCGGCCACGGAGAGGGTGTCGCCGGTCTTGACCTTGTCCATCTTGGAGATGGCGCCGATGTCGCCGGCGTTCAGCTGCTTCAGCTCGGAGGCCTTCTTGCCGCACATGGCGTAGAGGCGGCCAATCTTCTCCGCGGAGCCGGTGCGGCCATTGATGAGGGACATATCCGGAGTCAGGGAGCCCTGCAGCACCTTGACATAGGAGTACTTGCCGTACTGGTCGGAGACGGTCTTAAAGACGTAGACCACGGTGTCCCCTTCGGCGCTGACGGCCACCTCGACCGGCTCGCCGTCGGCGTCCACGCCGGACATGGGGTTGGTGTTCATGGGATAGGGGCCCATGGTGATGAGGCCGTGCATCAGGGCCTCGGTGCCCATGCCGGTGAAGGCGCTGCCGCAGTAGACGGGGACGATGGTGGCGTCCTTGATGCCGGCCAGCAGGCCCTCGGCCACCTCCTCGGTGGTGAACTCCTCCCCGGCGAAGAACTTGTCCATAAACTCCTCGGAGTACTCAGCCACGGACTCCATCAGGGTAGAGTAGGACTCGATGACGAAGCTCTTCTTGTCCTCAGGGATGTCGATATGATGGCTCTTGCCGTCGTCATGGATGCCGTAGGCGCAGCGCTCCAGCACGTCCAGCACGCCGATGGCGTTCTTCTTTGCGTCCAGGATGGGGGAGACGATGGGAGTGACCTGGTTGCCGAACTTCTCCTTCAGCTCGTCCACCACGGCGTTGTAGTCGCCGTTCTCCTCATCGCACTTGGAGATGTAGAACATACAGGGCAGGTTGCGCTCCCGCACCATGCGGTAGGCCCGCTCTGCGCCCACGGGGACGCTGCCCTTGGCGGGCAGGACGATCACCGCCAGGTCCGCTACCTGCAAAGCCTCCGCGACCTCACCATAGAAGCCGAAGTGCCCCGGACAGTCAATAACGTTGAACAGATGGCCCTTGTATTCAACGGGGATAATGGAAGCGGAGATGGAGATCTGACGCTTGATTTCCTCCGGGTCATAGTCAGAAACCGTAGTGCCGTCCTGGGTCTTGCCCAGCCGCTGGGTGACGCCGGTGACGTTCAGCATACTTTCCACCAGCATGGTCTTTCCGGAACCGGAATGGCCCAGCAGGCAGATGTTACGGATTTGTTTTGCAGAATAGCTCATGTCGTTTACGCTCCTTATCATTGTGGTGGATTTTCACTCGGAGCGCCTGCTCCGTCAGTATAATACCCTATTGGTCATTATACACGAACTGCGTACAAAACGCAACTATTGATTTGTGATTTTTACAGCATTTCTTTGAAAGCTTTTTTGATACTGATTTTTTCTAAAAAACGATGTTTTTTCAGGGGGGTGCGGCGGAATGCAAACGGCGCGGAAAAGTGCATATCCGCCCTTGTAGGGCGGAAAATTTTGTGATAAACTACGGAATACAGGTATTGCGGAGGGAGGAAGCGCATCTCATGGCGAAGACAGTTTTGATCACCGGGGCCAGCCGGGGCATCGGCGCGGCCGCCGCCCGGCGCTTTCGCGCGGAGGGCTGGAACGTGGCGGTGAACTATTGCCGCTCCCGGGCGCAGGCGGAGGCCCTGTGCCAGGCTCTGGGGCCCAACGCCCTTCCGGTGCAGGCCGACGTGGCCGACTGGCGGCAGGTGCAGGCCATGACGGACGCTGTGGCGGAGCGGTTCGGCGGCCTGGACGCCCTGGTCTGCAACGCAGGCATCGCCCTGCCCAATACGCTACTCCAGGACGTGACCGGCGAGCAGTGGGAGCGGCTGATGGCGGTGGATGTGAACGGCGTGTACCACGCCTGCCGGGCTGCCCTGCCCTATCTGCTCCGGCAACACCGGGGCAGCATCGTCACCGTTTCCTCCATCTGGGGGCAGGTGGGGGGCAGCTGTGAGGTGGCCTATTCCGCAGCCAAGGGAGCGGTGCTCAGCTTCTCCAGGGCGCTGGCCAAGGAGGTGGGGCCCTCCGGCATCACCGTCAACGTGGTGGCCCCCGGCGTCATCGACACCGACATGATGGCCTTCGCCGACGGGGAAACCCGTCAGGCCCTGGCGGAGGAGACCCCGCTGGGTCGGCTGGGCGCCCCGGAGGACGTGGCTGCGGCCATCTGCTTCCTGTGCAGCGCTGACGCCTCCTTCATCACCGGTCAGGTGCTGGGGGTCAACGGGGGATTCGGAATGTAAGGCATCCTTGCGCCCCGAAACAGGATATGGTATAATGAAGCTGTGTGATACAGAAAAGAGAGGGAACTGCATATGATGACTGTGAAATTGATTGCCCATACGCCGGAGCCGGAGCGGGTGGTGGCCGCCGCCGCCAAGCTGTGCTACAGCCCTGTGGGGGTGGATGAGCTGCTGGAAGACCTGACGCCGGAGAAAACCGCCAAATTCGTCAAAATGCTGGCGTCCATGGGCCATGAAAGCCCCATCGAGCACGCCTCCTTCACCTTTGCCATCGAGGGGGTCAGCCGTTCCCTGCTGGCCCAGATCACCCGCCACCGCATCGCGTCCTTCTCCGTCCAGAGCCAGCGCTATGTGCGGCTGGACGACTTCCAATTCGTCATCCCGCCGGAGGTGGAGGCCGACCCCGCCTCCAAAGCGCTGTTCCTGGAGGCTATGCGCAAGCAGGGGGAGGAGTACCTGTCCCTGTGCGCCTCCCTACAGGAGCGGCACACCGCCGAGCTGATGGCCCAGGGTCTTTCCCGGAAGGAAGCGGAGAAGAAGGCGGAGAAAATGGCCAATGAGGACGCCCGCTTCGTGCTGCCCAACGCCTGCGAGACGAAGATGGTCATGACCATGAACGCCCGGAGCCTGAAGAACTTCTTTGCCCTGCGCTGCTGCAACCGTGCCCAGTGGGAGATTCGCACCCTGGCGGAGGAGATGTTCAAGCTGGTCTATTCCGTGGCCCCCGGCCTGTTCGCCGCCGCCGGGCCCAGCTGCGTGGCCTGCGGCCACTGCACCGAGGGGAAGATGTCCTGCGGCAAGACGAAAGAGGTGCAGGAGAAGTACCGCGCCATCAAGGAAGCCGCAGTCATTCCCCAGCCCTGAAAGGCGGAACCGGAGATGAACATACAGATTTTTGGCAAGTCCAAATGCTTTGACACCAAGAAGGCCCAGCGCTATTTTAAGGAGCGGCGCATCCGCTTTCAGAATGTGGACATTTTGAAATACCCCATGAGCCGTGGGGAGCTGACCAGCGTGATTCGGGCGGTGGGCTTTGACGCCGTCATTGACCCCAAACACCCGGACGCGAAAGGGCTGTCTTACCTGGCCTATGACGAGCAGAAGCTGGAGCATCTGCTGGAGGACCCCAGCCTGCTCCGCACCCCCATCGTCCGCAACGGCAGACAAGCCACCGTGGGCTACTGCCCGGAGGTCTGGAAGCAGTGGGAGGAAGCGTGATGGGCGGATTGTTAGGCAGGGTGCTGCCCCTTTACCTGGCGGCGGCGAACGTGGTGACCTTTTTCCTCTACGGCCTGGACAAGTCCAAGGCCAGGCGGGGCGCCTGGCGCATCTCGGAGCGGACGCTTTTGACGGCGGCCTTCGTCGGCGGCTGCGTGGGCGCGCTGCTGGGGATGCGGGTGTTCCACCACAAGACGCGGCACAGGAGCTTTCAAATCCTGGTGCCTCTGTCCTGCGTCCTCTGGGTCGTGATTCTGGTGCTGCTTTGGTAGCACAGACGTAAAATTTTCCTGAAACAGACAGCGGCGCCGCAACGGCTGCCGCTGTTTTGCGTCTGTCAGAGTAAGACCCCCCTTCACAGGGAGAACCGGAGGAATCGAACCATGAGAAAGTCCATCGCAATCTTCACCGCCGCCATGACGCTGCTGGTGGGGCTGGTTTTGGGTCTGATGATCGGCCGGAACACCGCCCAGCCGATGACCGGCGTTACCTTCTACGCTGCCATTGACGAGGTGAACCGGGAGTATGGCAGTCTGACCGTCACCGGGCTGGAGGTCAACAGTATCAACTTCCGGGGCAGCTTCTGCTTCAATGTGGAGGACGCGGCGCTGGAGTGGCGGGGCACAGAGCTGACCCTGGACGAGCTGCGGCAGGGGCAGACCGTTTCCATCACCTTCACCGGCGATATTGAGGAGACAGACCCGGCGGGGCTGAACGGGGTCGTCCGTGTGGAGCTGCTGGACGACAGCAAGGAGTGAATGAGACAGAGCTGCGCCCGCGCCCGCGGCAGGGGGAAGCGGCCCGGGGGTGGGGGGTTGTTGGGCCCGGCCCCCGGGGGGGGGCGGGTGGGGTGGGGAACCCCCCCCCGGGGGGGAGCTGCGGGCCGACCGCATGCAGGGACGCCCACAGCGCGGCGCGGGAGCCTGCCGATGCGTCAGGCTCCGGCGCTTTGCTGTTTGGAACGGCAGGCCCGCGGTAGCGCGCGTAGTGTTCGGCTTACGCCGCCGGTTCGCGGAGGGAGGGCGGCCCGTTTACAGGTTCAGCTCCAGCTCCACCGGGCAGTGGTCACTGCCCAGCAGCTCGGCGTGGATTTTGGAATCCCCCACCTCCGGCATCAGCCGGTCGGATACGATGAAGTAGTCGATACGCCAGCCTGCGTTGTTCTCCCTGGCGTGGAAGCGGTAGCTCCACCAGGAGTAGGCCCCGGTCAGCTCCGGGTACAGGTAGCGGAAGGTGTCGGTAAAGCCGCTGGACAGGAGCTGGGTCATCTTCTCCCGCTCCTGGTCGGAGAAGCCCGCGTTGCCCCGGTTGGTTTTGGGATTTTTCAGGTCGATCTCCTCATGGGCCACGTTCAGGTCGCCGCAGTACACCACCGGCTTCACCCGGTCCAGCCCCATCAGGTAGGCCCGCAGATCGTCCTCCCATTCCATCCGGTAGTCGATGCGCCGCAGCCCGTCCTGGCTGTTGGGGGTGTAGCAGCAGACGAAGTAGAACCCCTCGAACTCCAGCGTGATCAGCCGCCCCTCGTGGTCGTGGGCGTCGATGCCCATGCCGTAACGGACGGACAGGGGGTGGAGACGGGTGAACACCGCCGTACCGGAGTAGCCCTTCTTCTCGGCTGAGTTCCAGTACTGCTCATAGCCGGGCAGGTCCAGCGTCACCTGCCCCGGCTGCAGCTTTGTCTCCTGCAAGCAGAAAATGTCGGCGTCCAGGCCGTCGAACGCCTCCTGGAAGCCTTTCTTCAGGCAGGCCCGCAGGCCGTTCACATTCCATGAAACCAGCTTCAGCATAGGAACGCACTCCTTCTCCCGAGAGTTTTTTGTATTATAGCACAGATGGCGGCCTGTTACAAGGGCGGAAAACAAGCGCGCTTTGTCCTTCTGTTTGGGACAAGGCGCGCATAGACTGCCCTGAGGTGAGAGGATGAAAGAACGGGAGAGCTTCGTGCAGTCTGCCTTCCTGCTGACGGTGGTGGGGGTCGTCACTCAGGTGGTGGGCTTCTTCTATCGGATGATGCTGTCCCGCACCGTCGGGGCGGAGTATATGGGGCTGTATCAGCTGGTGATGCCGGTGTACGGCGTGCTGCAATCAGTGGCCGTCTCCGGGCTGGCGGTGGCGGTCTGCAACCGCACGGCGGCGGAGGCGGCCCGGCAGAACAGCCAGGGGGCGGCCCGGCTCCTGCGGACGGCGCTGTGGCTGCTCTTTGCCGTGTGGGCGATGCTGGCGGCGGCGGTGGTGCTGCTGGCGCAGCCTCTGGCCAAATGGGTGCTGGGGGACGGGCGAACGGCGCTGGCCCTGCCCTGCCTGCTGCCCTGTCTGCTGCTGACCGGAGTGGAGAACCTGACGAAAAATTACTTCTACGGCTTTGGGGAGACCCGCATCCCCGCCGCGGTGGAGCTGGCGGAGCAGGTCATCCGGGCGGCGGCGGTGCTGGGGCTGCTATGGATGCTGATGCCCCTGGACGGGGCCCATACGGTGGCGGTCATTGTGCTGGGGATGGGGGTCAGCGAGGTGTTCTCCTCCCTGGTGCTGACCCTGACCCGATGGGCGCGGCAGCGCCGACCGGACGCCCGACCGGCGCAAACGGGGGAGGCGAGGGCCGCCCGCCGCTCCCTGCTCCAAATCGCCCTGCCGGTGGGGTTCACCGCCCTGCTGGGCAACCTGATGGGGTCCGTCAACGCCATTCTGGTGCCCCAGCTGCTGGTGCTGGCGGGCTACACCGCCTCGGAGGCCATGGAGGCCTTCGGCGTGGTGTTTGGGATGACGCTGCCCCTTTTAAATCTGCCCTTTGCCTTTGTGAACGCCCTGTCCCTTTCCATCCTGCCCCGGCTGACGGAGTGCTGCACCCTGGGGCGGAAGGCGGAGCTGAACCGGTATATTGAGACGGCGCTCTTCTCCATCTCCCTGTTGGTGCTGCCGCTGATGGCCCTCCTGGTGACGCTGGGGGGCGGCATCGGGGCGCTGATGTTCCATGAGGAGCGGGTGGGGGAGCTGCTGCTCCCCCTGAGCTTCGGCGCGGCCCTGTCCGCCTATGAGGCTGTTCTGAACACCGACCTCAACGGCATCGGGCGTCAGAGGCAGTTGGCGGCCACCTCCCTGCTCTGCGGCGCGCTGCAGCTGGGCTGCACCCTCCTGCTGCCCGGCAGTCTGGGGTTTTACGCCTACGCCCTGGGGACGGCGGTCCGCTCCCTCCTGGGCTTCTGGCTGCGGATTCGGGTGATCGTCCGGCAAGGCGGGGCGCAGATCCGATGGTTCCCGGTGTTGACGGCCCCGGCCCTGTCCGCCCTCCTGATGGGGCTGACGGTGAACCTGCTCTACCGCAGCCTGCGGGGGAGCGGGGCAGGGCTGTGGGCGGCGTCCCTGCTGGCGGCGCTGGTGGGCTGCGCCCTCTACCTGGCCACGCTGCTGGCCCAGGGGGTGAACCCGTTCCGGCGCGCTCAGGACAGCCATTCCTTCAGCGCACCCCACAGCTCCAGGCAGCGGAAGCGCAGCTCATAGCCCTCGTCCGCCTGGGTGACCAGCCCGGCGTCCTCTTCTGCCATGACGGCGGCGGCGTCCTCCCCGGTGGAGAGGTCGGGGAAGAGGATGCACCACCAGTTGTGGCCCTCCCCCTCCCCGATGATGATTTGCAGGCTGACATACTCCCCGGCGGGGAGGGCGGCGTTCTCCCCATAGCGGGTGGCGTAATATTTGCGGTTCAGGGCTGCGGTGACGCTGCCGGAGCCGTCGGCCTCCCGCAGGGCGTCGGCCCCCGCCTGGGCCAGCTCCTCCAGGTGGGCGGAGAGGATGGCGCGGGTGTCCTGGGCGGAGTCCGCCCCGGCGAGCAGGGGCCGGGCGGCCTCCAGCACCGCGTCCCGGACCAGCAGCTTTTGCCGCTGGTCCTCCTCGCTGTCGGAGGCGGCCACCACATGGAGCCGCACCAGCCCCTCCGCCAGCGCCGCCTGGCGATAGCCGGCCCAACTGGCCGTGACCAGCAGCCCGGACAGCAGCAGCGCCGCCCCCCAGAGCGGGGCGGCCCGGAACCGCTTCCCCGGCAGACGCCGGATTGTACATTGCTTTGACATGAAAACACCGCCTAACATGGGATTTCTCCCAGTTTAGACGGTGCTGCGTGATTTTATACAGGTGCTTCGGAAAAGGCGGGGGAAGCCGCTGCGGCCAGTGCCGTTCCAAGCGGCGGCGTTATACCGGCCGAACCACATGGGTCTCCCGGTAGGCGGGGGACAGCTGGGCGGCGGCCTTTTTGGCCTCCTCCTCCCCCTCAAAGATGCCGAACACGGTGGGTCCGGTGCCGGACAGGCAGGCCCCCAGCGCGCCGGATTCGATCAGGCTCTGGCGTATCTCTCGTATGGCGTTCCCCTGCTGAGGGGGAAGCACGTCCTCAAAGACGTTGTACAGCCGGTGGGCCACCCCCTGCAAACTGCCGGCCTCCAGGGCCTTCAGCATTCCGGCGGTGTCCGGGTGGCAGCGCAGCTTGAAGCTGTCAATGCGGTGGAACAGCTCCGGCGTGGAGACGGAAAAGGAGGGCTTGCACAGGACGATGGCGCAGTCCGGCAGGGCGGGGAGGCGCTTCAGCCGCTCCCCCCGGCCTTCGGCCAGGGCGGTGCCCCCCAGCACGCAGTAGGGCACATCGGAGCCGACGCTCTCCCCGATTTTGGCCAGCTGCTCTGGGGTCAGGCCGGTTTGATACAGCCGGTTCAGCCCCCGCAGCACGGCGGCGGCGTCGCTGCTGCCCCCGGCGGTGCCGGCGCAGACGGGGATGTGCTTGTCCACCCGGATGCGCAGACCGCCCATCTCCACGCCGGTGGCCTGCTGAAAGGCGTTCGCGGCGATTATGGCCAGGTTCTTCCCGTCTGTGGGCAGGAAGGAGAAGTTGGTGGTGAGGCGAATCCCCGGCTCCTCCGTCGGGGTCAGCACGATGTCGTCATGGAGGGAGACGCTCTGCATCACCATCCGCAGGTCGTGAAAGCCGTCCTCCCGTTTGCCCAGCACGTCCAGCGTCAGGTTCAGCTTGGCGTAGGCGGGCTCAGTCAGCGGAGCGGTCACTTGATTTTCCTCGCTTCCAGGTAGAAGCGCTTGTCCTGGGCCTCCCCCATGGAGAAGGTCTTGCGGGGCAGCGCCCCGTCGTGGATGACGGTCTTAAAGAGCTGGTCTTTCCCCATGGCGGGGAGGAGGAAGGCGATGTTCCCCGGCTCTGCCCCCAGGCGCTTTGCCACGTCCGCGCCGTGGACATAGTCAATGCTGCTGCCCAGATGGGTGCGGAGCCAGCCGTCCAGGAAGGCCTGCAAAGTGCCCACCTCCAGCTGGGCCTTGGGGTTGGGGACGGTGATGACGCCCCGCTCCTGGGCGGTGACGTATTGGAAGCTGTGGCCCTCCCCCTCGCCGTAGTGGGCCTGGGGGTAGAAGGCCATCAAATCCACCAGCAGCTGCTGCGGGTCGATGTGGAACACCACCCGATGGATGGCCTCAAACTCCAGCGCGTCCTCGTGGAGGTTCTCCAGCTCCACCAGGGCGTAGCGGGAGAGCAGCGCCGTCCCCTCCGGGGCGGCCAGCTTCTCCTCCTCATACAGAGCCTTGGCGGAGGCCAGGGAGTGGTTGCCGTCGCCCACGGCGAAGAGCAGCTGGGGCTTCCCCGCCGCGTCATAGCGCCGGGCGAAGGCGTCCTCGTCCCGCAGCCCCTCAATCATGGCCAGCACCTCCTCCTGCTGGGCAGGGGTCAGCAGATAGCCGGTGATGTGGCCGCCGTTCGCCACCAGGTCAAAGTCATAGAGCTGCTCCATCGTATCTGTCTCGGCGGTGAGATGCTCGATGATCTGCCGCTCCGGGTCGTCCATCAGCATGAGGATGTGGGGCAGCTCGATGGGGGCGTGGCGGCGCACCGCCACCCTGGGGGGGATGCGGCTGAGGACGGTGCCCTCGGTGGCGCGAATCAGGGTCTGGGAGCCGGGGGTGTAGTCGTACTGCTCCAAATCCACGGCCCCCACCAGCCCCCGGCGCAGCTTGCCGTTGGACAGCCAGCGCTCCACATAAATCAGGGCGTGGGGGAATGTCTGGAACACGCCGTCGTCCAGATAGCGCTGCATGGCCTGGGCGATCTCCACATTGTGGAGGCTGGTTTTCCCGTCGCTGAGGAAGGCCTCCGGCAGCATCAGCCGCAGGGTGGAGGGGGCGTCCCCCAGGCTGCGGTGAATCTGCTTCCAGTACTCCGGCTGGGAGGTGTACTGGTCGCAGGCCACGACGCTCCACTTGGTAAGGTCGCAGTCCTTGGGCAGCAGGATGTCCGCCGGCACAAAGCAGGGGGATTCAGGCAGATGGCTCATAATCGTTCTCCTTCTCATATCGTCAGCATCGGCCGCGCCGCCTCTCTCCGTGGGCGCGGCCGAAAGGTCAGTCGTCAGTCCATGGCCCCCCGGATGGCAGCCAGCAGGTCGTCAAAGGACTCATAGGCGGCCAGCTCCGGGTGGTCGGCCTGAATCTGAGGCGTGCTGCGGAACAGGAAGCCCGCCTTGCTGGCCTGAATCATGGCCAGGTCGTTGTAGCTGTCGCCGCTGGCGATGGTCTCGTAGCCGATGGATTGGAGGGCCTTCACGGTGGACAGCTTGGACTTGGCCACCCGCATATGGTAGCCGGTGATCTCCCCGTCCGGGGCCACCTCCAGCTGGTTGCACATCAGGGTGGGGTAGCCCAGCTTCTTCACCAGGGGCATGGCGAACTGCTCAAAGGTGTCGCTGAGCACCACCACCTGGGTGAAGCTGCGCAGCTCGTCCAGGAACTCCTTCGCGCCGGGCAGCGGGTCGATGGTGGAGATGACGGCCTGAATTTCCTTCAGGCCCAGGTGATGCTCCTTTAAAATGTCCAGGCGGTAGCGCATCAGCTTGTCGTAATCCGGTTCGTCCCGGGTGGTGCGCCGCAGCTCCGGGATGCCGGTGGCCTCGGCAAAGGCAATCCAAATCTCAGGGACCAGCACGCCCTCCATATCCAGGCAGGTGATGTACATCATAATAGTTTGTTCTCCTTCACTTCATAGTTGTTCTTTCGGGCATTACCGGTGTTTCAGGAAATGCTCCAGCCGCTCCAGGGCGGTGGCCAGCTCCTTCATGCTGGCGGCGTAGCAGCAGCGGGCGAAGCCCTCTCCGCCGGGGCCGAAGGCGGAGCCGGGGATGATGGCCACCTGTTCCGTCTGCAAAAATTGGGTGCAGAACTCGTCGCTGGTCAGGCCGGAAATTTTGGTGACGTTGGGGAACATATAGAAGGCGCCCCTGGGCTCGAAGCACTCTATCCCCAGGGTGTGGAACCCATCCAGCAGGAACCGCCGCCGCCCGTTGTACTCCGTCCGCATGGCCTCGATGTCGTTATCGCCAAATTCCAGGGCCTCGATGGCGGCGTACTGGCTGACGGTGGGGGCGGACATGATGCCGTACTGATGCAGCTTCACCATCTGGCTACAAATCTCCTGAGGGGCGCACAGGAAGCCCAGCCGCCAGCCCGTCATGGAGTACGCCTTGGAGAAGCCGTTGACCACGATGGTGCGGTCATACAGCTCCGGCAGGTTGGCGGGGGAGACATGGTGGCCGCCGTAGGTCAGCTCCGCGTAAATCTCATCGGAGACGATCATAATGTCGGTGCCCTCCAGCACCTGGGCGATGGCCTCCAAATCCTCCCGCTCCATGATGCCGCCGGTGGGGTTGCAGGGGTAGGGCAGCACCAGGGCCTTGGTCTTGGGGGTGATGGCGGCTTGCAGCTCCTCCGCCGTCAGGCGGAACTCGTGCTCCGCCTTCGTCTCCACAAAGACGGGGGTGCCGCAGGACATACTCACCAGTGGGCTGTAGCACACGAAGGAGGGGGTGGGGACGATGATTTCATCCCCCGGCTCGATGAGGCAGCGGAGGGCCAGGTCGATGCCCTCGCTGCCGCCTACGGTGACGAGGATCTGGCTCATGGGCTCATAACTGAGGTCGAACCGCCGCTTCATGTAGGCGGAGATTTGCCGCAGCAGCTCGGAGAAGCCCCGGTTGGGGGAGTACTTCGTCAGCCCCTTCTCCAGGGAGTAAATACCGGCGTCCCGGATGTGCCAGGGGGTGGGAAAGTCCGGCTCCCCAATGCCCAGGGAGATGGCGTCGGGCATATCCTCCAGCAGGTCAAAGTACTTCCGGATGGCGGAGGGGGGCACAGCCTGGATGCGCCGGTTCATGATAGCGCTGTAGTTCATACGAAGTAAAATCCTTCCTCCTGCTTTTCCGGGGTCTTGAAAATCAGGTGATTCTCCTTATACTTTTTCAGGATGAAGTGGGTGGCGGTGGCCTTCACCGCGTCGATGGCGGACAGCTTCTGGGAGACGAACATCGCCACCTCCTGCAAGGTCTTGCCGGAGATGATAACGGTCATGTCAAAGTCGCCGCTCATCAGGTAGCAGGCCTCTACCTCCTCATACTGGTAGATGCGCTCGGCCACCCGGTCAAAGCCGTCTCCCCGCTGGGGTTCCACCTTGACCTCGATGAGGGCGGTGACATCCTCACGCTTCACCGCGTCCCAGTCGATGATGGCCTTGTAGCCAAGAATAATGTTCTCCTCCTCATAGTGGCGGATTGATTCCCCGATCTTCTCCTCCGAGGTGCCCACCATGGCGGCGAGCTGTTTATGGGACAGGGTACAGTCCCCCTCCAAAAGCTGTAACAGTTGATCCATTTCACAGTTCCTCCTTCAAACGCACGGCAGGGCTTCCCCTGCCGCGAAAAAAACAAACATCAGTGATACGGGGATGGCTTGCAAAACTCCCATATCACACCAATTTTATTATAGCTTGTTTTCGGTGCGAATACAACCCTAATTTTCAGAGATTCCGCCTGCCATGCGCCGCATAGAGAGCACACCGGCCCGCCTTGGTTGGCCGTATTTCTTCAAATTGCGGTTGACAAAGTATGATGTATGTGCTATTGTACTATTATCCTAATACAATAAGGAGATGGAACAGTGAAATGCTCGAATCGGCCACTGGCTGTCGCCGCGCCCCAATGGGCGACCGCTCCTGGCATTGGTGCAGGAGAAAAACCTTCCAACTGAAAAATCGGAACGGAATTTTAAGGTGGTTTTAAAGTTCCCGTGCTATAAAAAGAATTGGAATTTCCACACAGGGGGAATCATTATGAATACAAAAAGTAAGCAAAAAGGAAAGACGGCCCGGCGTTCCCGGCGTATCCGTACCGTTATCATTGTGGTGGTGATTATCGCGGCAATCCTCACCGGCCTGGTGCTGTACGCCCAGCGGATGGTGGCGGAGAATTTTGCCTCCAGCGAGGACTCCATCGAAAGCGCCCAGGTGACGGTGGGCAGCATCAGCACCACCGTCTCCGGCTCCGGCACCCTGGCCAGTGAGGGGGTGGAGGATGTGACCTTCCCCAGCGCGGTGACGCTGGACACCATCTATGTGGAGGAAGGGGACACCGTCAGCGAGGGCGACCTGCTGGCCTCTGTGGACTCCGCCTCCGTCCTCTCCGCCCTGGCGGCGGCCCAGGCCCAGCTGGACGCCCTGGATGAGGAAATCGAGGAGGCCGCTGAGGACGAGGTGGACGAGGAGGTCACCACCGCTCTGGACGGCCGGGTGAAGCACATCTACGCCGAAGAGGACGATGACGTGGCCACCGTCATGTATGAAAACGGCGCGCTGCTGCTGCTGAGCCTGGACGGCTATATGGCCGTGGACGTGGACGCGGGCAGCCTGGCCGCAGGCGACAGCGTCACCGTCACCGACTCCGACGGCAACGAGTACGACGGCACCGTGGACGCCGTGGCCTCCACCGCCACCATCCTCATCGACGACGACGGCCCGGTCTACGGCGACACCGTCACCGTCACCGATGAAAACGGCAGCACCGTGGGCTCCGGCGCCCTGTACATCCATGAGGAGCTGAAGGTCACCGGCTATGCCGGCACCGTGGAGAGCGTGGACGTGGATGTGGACGACGAAGTGGACGCCGGGGACACCCTGCTGACCCTGACGGACACCTCCTACTCCGCCAACTATGACGCCATCCTGAAGGAGCGGGCCGAGGTGGAGGAGACACTCCAGGAGCTGATTGCCATCTACAAGCAGGGTGCGGTGTACGCCACCCTGTCCGGCGTGGTGGAGAGCATTTCCTATTCCACGGACAGCACCACCGCCACCACCGCTGCCAGCGCCTTTAGTGCAACAACCACGTCTACCGCCGCCTCCACGGACGGGGATGAGACGACGCTTCTCTCCATCTCCCCGGATGAGACCATGACCGTCTCCCTCAGTGTGGACGAGACGGACATTCTCTCCCTGGAGGAGGGCCAGGAGGCGGAGATCACCATTGACTCCATCGGCACCGACACCTACACCGGCACCGTGACCGAGATCGACACCACCGCCACCAGCTCCGGCGGCGTCACCCAGTACACCGTCACAGTCACGCTGGACAAGACGGACGATATGCTCTCCGGCATGAGCGCCTCCGTCACCATCACCATCGAGGGCGTGGACGACGCCCTGCTGCTGCCGGAGGACGCGGTGACCCAGACCAGCTCCACCGCCTACGTCTACACCAGCTATGACGAGACCACCGGCGAGCTGGGCGACATGGTGGAGGTCACCGTGGGCCTCTCCAACGGCAGCTATATCGAAATCACCGACGGCCTCAGCGAGGGCGACACCGTCTACTATAGCCCGTCCAGCAGCGACAGCTCTGACTTCAGCTCCATGTTCGGCAATATGGGCGGCAGTGATATGGACTTCAGCAGCATGGGCGGCGACATGGACTTCAGCAGCTTCGGCGGCGGGGACGCCGGCGGCTTCAGCGGCGGCGGTAATGTCGGCGGCGGTATGCCGAACTGAGGGGGCGCTTCACCATGATCGATTTAAAAGAGGTCTCCCGGGTGTACCGGGTCGGAGGCGAAAAGGTCTACGCCCTGGACAAGGCCAGCCTCCACATTGACGACGGGGAGTTCGTCAGCATCATCGGCCCCTCCGGCAGCGGCAAGTCCACCCTGATGAACATCATCGGCTGCCTGGACATTGCCGACTCCGGCGAGTACCTGCTGGATGGCACCCCCATCGAGGACTATACGGAGAACGAGCTGGCTCAGGTACGCAACCGGAAAATCGGCTTCGTGTTCCAGAGCTTCAACCTGATTTCCAAGCTGACCAGCGAGGAGAATGTGGAGCTGCCCCTGATTTACCAGGGGGTGAAGGCCACGGAGCGCCGGGTGCGGGTGGCGGACGCCCTGGAGCGGGTGGGGCTGACCAAGCGGGCCAAGCACCTGCCCACCGAGCTGTCCGGCGGCCAGCAGCAGCGGGTGGCCGTGGCCCGGGCCATCGTCACCCGGCCCTCCCTGATTCTGGCGGACGAACCCACCGGCAACCTGGACTCCAAGACCAGCGTGGAAATCATGCAGCTCTTCCACGAGCTCCATGAGCAGGGGAACACCATCGTCCTCATCACCCACAACGATGAAATTGCGCGGCAGGCGTCCCGGGTCGTTCACATCCTGGACGGACACCTTTCGGAGGTGCAGCTATGACACAGTCTCTTAAAATGGCGCTCAAGTCTATCTCCGGCAACAAGTTCCGGGCTTTCCTGACCATGCTGGGCATCATCATCGGCGTCATGGCCCTGGTGATTCTGGTCAGCCTGGTGAACGGGGCCACCAGCACCGTCACCGACACCATCTCCAGCCTGGGCAGCGATATGGTCAGCGTCACCATCTCTGACGACAAGGGCTCCCCCGTCACCCTGGACACCCTGGACGAGTGGATGGACGAGGAGGGCATCGGCCTGATTGCGCCTTACGGCACCACCAGCGCCACCGGCAAGTACGGCTCCGCCAGCGACACCGTGACGGTCTACGGCACCACCCCGGCCTACGCCGATATTGAAGGGCTGTCCGTCCTACTGGGCCGGTTCCTGAAATCCACCGATGTGGATAATCACAATTACGTCTGCGTCATCACGGAGACTACCGCCACCACCCTCATCGGCTACACCGACTGCGTGGGGGAGGAGCTCTCCCTGGACGGCCTGAAATTCACTGTGGTGGGGGTGCTGGAGGACGATGAATCCTCCCTGACCTCCTCCCTGATGGGGGACTCCCTGACCGCCTATATTCCCTACACCACCCTGATGCGGCTGTCCTCCACCGTCTCCTCCAGCATCACCAGCTTCTATGTCAGCGCGGAGGACGGCTCCGATATGGATACCGCCGAGGAGGCCATCACGGCGCTGCTGCTGGAGCGGTTTGACGAGGATGAGGACGCCTTCACCATCACCACCAGCGACGTGCTGGAGGACGCCATGAGCAGCGTCACCTCCATCCTGGCGGTGCTGCTGGGCGGCATCGCGGCCATCTCCCTGATCGTGGGCGGCATCGGCATTATGAACATCATGCTGGTGACAGTGACCGAGCGCACCCGCGAAATCGGCATCCGGAAGGCCATCGGGGCCAGTCGGGGCGTGATTTTGCAGCAGTTCCTGCTGGAATCGGTGGTGCTGTGTATGCTGGGCTGCGCCATCGGCATCTTCCTCTCCTGGGGGATTCTGCAAATCATCTCCGTGGTGGTGTCCAGCCTGAGCATGACCTTCAGCATGGAGATGAACGTGGTGCTGATCGCCGTGGCGTTCTGCTTTGCCATCGGGGTCATTTTCGGCCTGTATCCGGCCAACAAGGCCGCAAAGCTGCCGCCCATCGAGGCGCTGCACTATGGCGGCTGACGGGAGGTGCGTACTATGCTAGCGACAAAGAAAACCATACAGGAGCCTGCCGCTCCCAAGCCCAAGCGCACAGTCGTTTATATCCTGCTCCTCGTCCTGTTCACGGCGGCGCTGTGCGTGGACGTGGCGAACCTCGTCACCTTCCCCGCCGCCTCCGCAGCTATGGGCGGCATGACCGGCCAGTTCACCATGGACATGGACGGCGCGGACGCCGATACCAGCGGCACGGAAGCCGAGTTCGGCGGCATGACCAGCGGCTTCCCCGGCGGGGATGCCGACACCAGCGGCACGGAGGCAGAGTTCAGCGGCGAAGCCGGAGGCTTCTCCGGCGGCCAGCGGGGCGGCATGGGCGACAGGGCCGACCAGAGCGGCGTCACCGCAGAGATGCCCTCTGACGGGGAGATGCCCCAGGGCGCCGGCGGCATGGAGCAGACGGACGGCGACACAGCCGCCGGGGACACCTCTGACACCACCGGCGAGGAGATGACCCTGCCCGATGGATGGTCGGACAGCGCCGCCACCCAGAACGTCGGGGTGTTCTACTCCGTTCGCAGCGCGCTGCGGACGGCGTGGCTCCCGATCCTTCTGGTCTGCCTTGTGGGAGACATCGTGTGCATCGTCCTGCTGCTGCGCGCCCGGCGATACAACCGGCAGCTGCTGGCAGCGGCTGAGGCGGAGCCTGAAGCGGAAAACGAGGACGAGGAGGAGATGTCTCCCCGCCGCAGAAAGCGCCGCCTCTGGATGATTCCCGTGGCCCTGCTGCTGGTGGTGGCCCTGGTGCTGGGGCTGATGCCCACCTTTAGCACCTCCGCCAGCAGTTCCGTCACCGTGGACACGGAGATCCTCTCCGGCACAGTGGAGACCGGCACCCTGGACACCGTCCTGTCCGGCACCGGCACCCTGACAGAGGAGGATGCGGTGGATATGACGCTGCCGGACACCGTCACCATTGAAACCTATTACGTCTCCAACGGCGACACGGTGGAGGAGGGCGACCTGATCGCCACCGTAGACAGCGTCTCTGTGGCGGCGGCCATCGTGAACCTCCAGGCCGACCTGGACGCGCTGGACGAGGAGCTGGCCGAGGCCGCCGAGGATTCCCCCAGCGACACCGTGGAGGCCGCAGCCAGCGGCCGGGTAAAGGTGATTTACGCGGAGGAGAATGTCAGCGTCATCGACACCATGTATGAGTACGGCGCGCTGATGCTGGTCAGCCTGGACGGGCTGATGGCGGTGGACATCGACGCCACGGACAGCCTTTCTGTGGGCGACAGCGTCACCGTCATCCTGTCCGATGGCACAGAGGAAGACGGACGGGTGGCCCAGGTGCTGGACGGCGTGGCCACCGTCACCGTCACTGATGAGGGCACCGACTATGGCGACACCGTCACCGTCACAGATGAGGACGGCAACACGCTGGGCAGCGGCGACCTGTACATCCACAGCGAGCTGAAGGTCACCGGCTATTACGGCACCGTGGAGGATGTCGAGGTGGACGTGGACGATGAGGTGGACGCCGGGGACGACCTGCTGACCCTGACGGATACCGGCAGCTCCGACACCTACGCCAGCCTGCTGTCCCAGCGGGCGGACCTGGAGGAGCAGATGCAGGAGTTGTACCGGCTCTATATGGACAACAACGTGTATGCCGAGTCCGCCGGCGTCATCTCCGGCATCAGCGACAGCGCTGCCACCGCTTCCACAGACAGCGCTGATTCCGAGGACAGCGAGGACGGCACCGACAGCGCGGATTCTGACGACAGCGAGGACAGCGCCGACAGTACAGACAGCACCGATTCCACCGACAGCACTACCGGGGAAACCGCAGCCGACAGCACTGACAGCGCCGCTTCGGAGACCGCCGCGGCTACGGTATCCTTCGTGCTGAACCTGCTGAGCAGCAGCTCCGACACCTCGTCTGAAAAGAGTGATGACGATGGTGAAGATTCCTCTACAACGCCTGAGGAGGATGATAGTTCCTCTACAACGCCTGAGGAGGATGATGATAGTTCCTCTACAACGCCTGAGGAGGACAGTGACGAAAGTTCCGACACTACTTCTGAGGAGGATGACAACAGCGGCAGCTCCATTGTAACACCCGATGCGGCCAGTAGCGCCTATGGGGACATGAGCAGCATCTATGGCGATATGAGCAGCGCCTATGGCGACATGAGCAGCATCTATGGCGATATGAGCAGCCTGTACGGCGACATGAGCGGCACGACCACCATCGATGAGTCCGCCCTGTACGAAAGCGCCCTCCAGGAGGCCATGTCCAGCCTCGCTGACAGCACCACCACAGAGGAGGAAGAGGATACCGTCGGCACCTACACCGTAGGGGAGCAGACCATCCTCTCCATTACCCCTCAGGACTGCATGACCATCTCCATCAGCGTGGATGAGCTGGACATTCTGTCCCTGACCGAGGGCCAGGAGGCGGTCATCACCCTGGACGCTCTGACCGGCCAGTCCTTCACCGGCACCGTCACCGACATTGACACCAGCGGCACCAACAGCGGCGGCAACACCAAGTTCACCGCTGAGATCACCATAGAGCGCACCGATGCGATGCTGGCCGGGATGAACGCCTCCGTCCTGATCACCCTGGACACCACCGGGGATGTGCTGGTCATTCCGGAGGCCGCCCTGGTGGAGGAGGGCAGCACCACCTATGTCTACACCAGCTATGACGAGAAAAGCGACACCCTGGGCGACTTGGTGGAGGTGGAGACCGGCGTCTCCGACGGCACCAATGTGGAGATTTGCTCCGGCCTGACCTCCGGCGACAGCTTCTACTACAGCTACGCCGACAGCCTGAGCTACACCTTTGTCTCCGGTATCAGCGGCTTTTGGAGCTGACAGAGGCAGGCGATAAGCAGCCAAAAGGCGCGCCGAAGCGACTCGCTTCGGCGCGCCTTTGTCGATTTGGCCAGGTTATCCCAGCGCCACGTCCAGCACCATCATCAGGGAGAATCCCACCGCAAACAGGATGGTGCCGATGTCAGAATGTTCCCCATCCGACTGCTCGGGAATCAGCTCCTCCACCACCACATAGAGCATGGCCCCCGCTGCAAAGCTCAGCAGGTAGGGCAGGACGGAGATCATCCACCTGGCCGCCAGAATGGTGAGAACGGCCCCCACCGGCTCCACCACGCCGGACAGCACGCCGTAGAGGAAGGCCCTCCGTTTGCTCACCCCTTCGCCGTACAGCGGCATGGAGATGATGGCCCCCTCCGGGAAGTTCTGAATGGCGATGCCGATGGACAGGGCCAGCGCCCCGGTCATGGTGATGGTGCTGCTGCCCGACAGCCAGCCGGCGTAGACCACACCCACCGCCATCCCCTCCGGGACGTTGTGGATGGCCACCGCCAGCACCAGCATGGTGGTGCGGGCCAGGTGGCTTTTGGGGCCCTCCGCCTCGCTGCTGTTCCTATGTAGATGGGGAATCGCGTGGTCCAAAAAGAGCAGGAACAGGATGCCCAGCCAGAACCCCACCACGGCGGGCACAAAGGCCAGCGCCCCCATGCCCTCCGACTGCTCCAGTGCCGGAATCAGCAGGCTCCAGATGGAGGCCGCCACCATCACCCCCGCCGCAAAGCCGGACAGCGCCCGCTGGAGCAGGGGAGGGATCGACCCCTGCAGGAAGAGGACGCAGGCGGCGCCCAGGGTGGTGCCCAGAAGGGGGATCAGGATGCCGGCTGCCACTTGTAAATTCATTGTCGCTACCTCCGAATTGATTCGCTGGCCCGCTCCGGGCCGGAGCGGGCTACAGTATCCTATGCCGCTTCCGACAGATTGCGCCTGTTGAACAGGCGGCGCTCCCTGCCGTCACACTGCGCCGTCCGGCACCAGGTCCACCAGCACCACCTCTGTGGGGTTTCCCCAACGGGGCAGCCCGGCGGTGCTGTGCAGACCAGCGGAGACCACCAGCCGCCCTCCGTCATATACGCCTTTGGTGTATTTCGGCAGCGACCCCTGACCGGGGGCGTAGACCCCGTGGCCCAGCAGCCGAATCTGCCCGCCGTGGGCGTGGCCGCTGACGGTCAGCTCGATGCCGGTGGGCCGCACCAGCGGCTCATAATACTCCGGGTGATGGCACAGCAAGAGCTTAAACTCCGGCGCGGCGGCAAAGCCGACAAGCCAATCCCCGTCCGGGCAGGTGGACAGCCCGCCCAGGCGCACCGCTGCGCCGTCCCGGGTGTACACCGTCACGGCGCGGTTGTCCAGCAGGATACCGCCTGCATCGGACAGGTCCAGAAGGTCCTGGGGCTGGAGATAGAACTCATGGTTGCCCAGGGAGAGGTAGGTTGGGGCGATTTGCGCCGCCTGCCGCAGGAAGTCCAGCCCGTGCCTCTCCTGGGGTTTGGGGCGGCGTCTGCGCCGCAGCACATCCATCCGGGGCCGCAGACGCTGCTCCGCAGCCGGAAAACGGGCCTGCCGGTAGCGCTGCTGGATGTCCGCCCAGGAGAGGTCCGCCGGGGGGACGATGCGCTCCAGGATATCCCCCGGCAGCAAAATCAGCTCAGGCTCCGCCTGCCGCAGCAGGGCCAGCGCCGCCTCCCCCGCCTCCTCGTGGAGGTCGGCCGCCACCGCGACGTGCAGCCGTATGCCTTTGGTGTTGGGTATCGTGTATCGGGTCAGTACCGGGCCGCCCATAGAACTGCCTCCTGAACGCTGGAATAGCTGTATTGTACCACAACCGGGCGCTTCCGGCAAGGTGAAGAGAGGCGAAGAGAGAACGCAAAAGGACGGAAAACGGGGAGATTGGAAAAGAACCGGAGAAAATTTCAAGTCTGCTCTTTACTTTTTTGTAACTTTGGGTTACAATGTACTCATCGCAGCGTATCGTCCGCTGCCAGGCTTAGCCGATGGAGGTCCGATTCTTATGTCTGATCTTGATTACACGCGCCGCTTTAGCCTTTCCAACATGGAAGAGAATAAGACGCGCAAGGTGCTTTCAGAGGTATACACTTCATTACAGGAGAAAGGATATAATCCCATCAATCAAATCGTGGGTTACATCCTGTCGGAAGACCCGACCTATATCACCAACTTTAACAACGCCCGCACATTGATTCGTCAGTTGGACAGGGATGAGCTGTTACAGGAGCTGGTGCGCTATTATCTCGGGGTCTGAGTGTTGTAATGCGGTCTTGACAGATTGATAGGAGCCTTCCTTTTGGAGGACTCCTATTTTATTTGCCATTGGAAGTGCTTTTTTGTGCAATTTTTTGGAGAAAAAGGCGGGAATTGGCAGAAATTGGCGGTTACAAAAGATTGACAACGTGGAAACAATGTGTTACAATTTGGTTACAAGTTTGAAGGAGGTACTTGAAATGGCGGATGCAAAGACAATGGCTCTGAGCTACAAAGGCCGTCCACTGCGCAGAAAAGGTAATTTGATTTACTACGGAAGTATGTCCGATAAGTATATCATCATGTTCCAGGTGCTCGCCACAAAGAAGGTTGGCGATTTGGATGTTGCGACAAGGGTTGGGATCCAGCTACAGTTGACGGCGGCGGAGCTAAAGGGCCGCGACCGCATTGTGAAGAAGGGCGAACGGGGGAACCTTTACGCCGCGATGGATCTCGGCAGCGTCTGGCTGGAACGGCAACTGGCCCGAGGCTGAGCAACCCGCTTTTGCCGTAGAAGGGCCTTCCGGAATATAGAAAGACGGAGGTACCCATGCTATGAAACGATTGACGAAATCACTCTATTCCCTCATGCTGGCAATCGCATTGGCTGTATGTTTGGCAGTCTCCGCTGTGGCGGTGGATACCGCGACTGTGAATACAGACTGCGTCCGCGTCCGGCGGAGCGCCAGCACCGAATCCGATGCCCTGACCATGCTCTCCAGCGGTGAGGTGGTGACCCTGCTCTCTGATGCGGACGGCAACGGATGGATTGAGGTCTCCTATACCGACAGCAGCGGAAGCAGCGGCACAGGCTATATCCTGAGCCAGTATTTGAATCTCACGTCCTCTGCGGAGGAGGCTTCTGAGTCTTCAACCGATGACGCCGAGGAAAGCGCGGGCGATGCCGAGGCGGAAGAGGACGATACCCAGGAGGCCGCTTCCGAAGAGGAGGCGGATTCTGACGCCGACGCTGAGGAGGGCGATTCCTCTGACAGCGAAGAAGGCGAGGCGGAGACGGGCAGCACCATCTCCACCAAGGTGACCAGCACGGCCACCGTCAACGCCTCCGGCGTCCGGCTGAGAGCGTCTGCCACCAAGGATTCCGAGACAAAGATCACCCTCAGCGAGGGCATCATTGTCACCGTTCTGGAGGAGGCGGACAGCAACGGCTGGATGAAGGTCTCCTACACCGGTTCCGACGGGGAGACGCTGGAAGGCTATATGCTGTGCGACTATCTGGATGTCAACGCCATCGGCAGCGGCACCGTCAATGTGCGCTCCCTGATTATCCGCGCCTCTGCGGATGAGGAGTCCGACATCGTCGGCCTGGCCGAGGAAGGGGACACCGTAGAGATTTACGCCTCCCTGGACGGCTGGTATAAGGTGGAGTGCGGCGAGTACAGCGGCTATGTGGACAGCAGCTGCATCGATACAGACGAGACCTCCACCTGCGTGGGCTATGGCACGGTGACGGCGGACTACCTGAACCTGCGGAAGACGCCCAGCCTGGAGGGGGAAAAGCTGACCACCATCCCGGCGGGGGTCACCTTCCAGATCACCAGTGAGGAAGAGGACGGCTGGTACAGCGCCATCTTCAACGGCTACAGCGGCTACGTCTCCGCGGACTATGTGAGCGTAACGGACAGCATTGATTCCGGTTACATCCAGGTCACGGCCACCCAGCTGACCCTGCGCGCCGGCGCGGGCACCGACTTTGCCAAGCTGACCATGATTCCTTGCGGTGAGCTTCTGGAGGTAGAGGGCACCGTGGGCGACTGGTACCTGGTGACCTACAACGGCTTCACCGGCTACGCCAACGGCGCTTACGTCTCCGCCACCACGTCCAGCGGCTACCAGGCCTATCCGGACCGGGCGAAGATTACCGCCTCCAGCCTGTCTATCCGCTCTGACACCAGCACCAGCAGCTCCAAGCTGGGCAGCATTCCTCAGGGCGCTGTGGTGGCCGTCTCCGACATGGTGAACGGCTGGTACAAGGTCACCTATGACGGCGTCACCGGTTACATCGACGCCACTTATACGGAGGAAACCACTGACAGCGTCACTGTGGTCACGCATACCACCACATCCAGCTCGTCCTCCAGCAGTTCCAGCTCGTCTTCCAGCTCTTCCAGCTCCAGCAAATCGTCCTCCAGCAGCTCCAGTTCCAGCAGCTCCTCCAGCTCCAGCAGCTCTTCCTCCAGTTCTTCCAAGACTGGCGCGGCGGTGCTGGCCTATGCCCAGCAGTTTGTGGGCAACCCCTACAAGTGGGGCGGGACGAGCCTGACCAGCGGCTGCGACTGCTCCGGCTTTGTCAAGAGCGTGTATGCCCACTTCGGCGTCTCCCTCCCCCACAGCTCCTCCAGTATGCGCAGCGTGGGCAAGGCGGTCAGCGTGTCCGATATGCAGGTGGGTGACATCGTGTGCTACAGCGGCCATGTGGGCATCTACGCCGGCAACGGCAAGCTGCTTAGCGCCCTGGGTTCCAAGTACGGCATTACATATTGCTCCGTGAACTATAAGACGATTCTGGCAGTCCGCCGAATCTTCTGATCGAAGCGATATGCCACGGGACCCCCGCCAGAAGGCGGGGGTCCTTTTTGCGGGGAAAGATTGCTTTTTGCTGCAAGTTCAGGTATACTGAAAGAAACAGCCAAAGAACGGCACATCTCTGGGAGGCGGCAAAATGCAGCTGAGCTATGAAAGGGCGACCGCGCAGGATTTGGATGAGGTCTGTGCGGTGGCGCGGGGCGCCACCGCCGCCTTGCGGGCGGCGGGCGTTGAGCAGTGGAACAACCGTTACCCCACACGGGAGGACTTCCAGGCGGACATCGCAAAGAACCAGCTCATTGTAGGGCGGGCAGAGGGCCGCATCGTCGTCCACTACGCGCTGGACCAGAGCTGTGATGAGGATTACCAAAACGGCTACTGGCAGGTGTCGGGGCCCTTTGCCGTCCTCCACCGGCTGTGTGTCCACCCGGAGTTCCAGCACCAGGGCATCGGGAAGGAGACGCTGCGCCACATTGAGGATACGCTGAAGCCGACGCCCATTCGGGCCATCCGGCTGGACGTGTTCAGCGGGAACTTCTCCGCCGTCCGGATGTACTGGAGGGCCGGATACACCCAGGTGGGTGAGGTTGACTGGCTGATGGGGCAATTCTACCTGATGGAAAAGGTGCTGTAACGCAAAGCGCGAAGAAATTCCCTCCCGGACATCCGGGAGGGAATCTTTTTTTGAGGCGGAATGCCTTTATTGGGCGCTGGCCTCCAGCACCGCCTGGAACTTCTCGTGGAGGTCGGGGGCCTTCCGTTTCAGGTTGACGATGCGGCCCTCCCGGTCAATGAAGCAGTGCTCGCTGGTGCCGGTGGTCCGCAGCGCGCCGGTGGCCGCGTCCCGCACCTCATAGCTGCACAGGAAGCGGATGCCGTTGTACCGGGTGATGCGCAGGGTGATGGCCACCGTGTCCCCAAAGTGGGTCATGGTCTTGTACTCCGCGCTGACCCCCACCACCGGGATGATGAAGTCCCGCGCCTCCATGGCGGCGTAGTCAATGCCCGCCTGGGCCATATAGTCGATGCGGGCCTCCTCGAACCAGCGGATATAGTTGGAGTGGTGGACGACGGCCATCTGGTCCGTCTCATAGTATTTTACGTTGTGAAGATAGGGTTTCAGTTCCATTCTGTTTGCCTTGCCTTTCCTGATTCAGAGGTCCCCAGTGCTGCCGCCTGCTCCGTTTCCCCCACGGTGACGGCGCGGACGGTACCCGCCGTCACGTCCAGAATGTGGGTGGCGAAAGCTGCCTCCTGCTCCTCCGGCAGCAGGGCGTGGAGCACCACGTCCGCCCCATAGTCCGTATCCGTCACCACGCCGCCGGCGGCGCTGACCTCCAGGGTCAGCTTCTGGAACAGATTATAGCCGCAGGCCAGCTCCACCTTCACCCAGCGCCGCACTACGGAGATGCCCGCCGCATCCAGCGCCAGTTTGGCCGTCCCCTGATAGGCCCGGAGCAGATGCCCCGCCCCCAGCAGCACGCCGCCGAAGTAGCGGGTCACCACGCACACCGCATCCGTCACCCCCGCCCGGAAGAACACCTCCAGCATGGGCTGACCGGCGGTGCCCTGGGGCTCCCCGTCGTCGCTGTACCGCATGACGCCGCCGCGGAGCAGGTAGCACCAGCAGTTGTGCCGGGCGTCGTAGTATTGCTTTTTCATGGCGTCGATGAAGGCGCGGGCCTCGGCCTCGGAAGCGGCGGGGCGCACCTTGCCCAGGAAGCGGGAGCGCTTCTCTACATACTCCGCGTCGCCGGGGCCGGTGGGGATATAGTATTCGGTCATGGTGTCCTCCTGTTGGATAGAAGGGGTGGGGGCGCTGCCCCGGTAGGGTGATTATACCACACTTTCCCGCCTGGGACAAGCGGAACGAAAAAGCTGCGGCACAGATTCCTGTGCCGCAGCTTCTGTTATTCCGTTCTCGGCTTCAGGACAAACCCCAGCGCCCGGTCCAGGGGCACGAACAGCACCAGGGCGGTCACGAAGTTCCCGACCCCGTGGGCCGCGTCGAAGGGTAGCCCCGCCAGCCACCAGCTATAGGCCATCTTCACGCCCCCCATCGCCACATAGGGGAAGGAGCAGAAGAAGCCGAAGGCCAGGCCGTACAGCCCGTTGACCGTTGCCCAGAGGAAGGCGCCGTGCCTGCGCCCCTTCCGGGACAGCAGCATCACCACCGCCCAGAGGATCGTCCACACATACAGGTACATGACCCACCAGATATGGAAGCCGTACCACACCCCTTCCAGCAAGGCGAATGCGTAGATGATGAACAGGGCTTTGGCCCGAAAGTGGAGGGTGTACAGCAGGACCAGCAGGGACACCACTTCGATATTGGGTAAGCTGGCCAGGGCGATTTGCAGGGCAAACATCAGCGCCGTGGCCAGGGCCAGGAAGGTGATGTCCCGGACGGCGAGGCCAGGCTTAATAGACCTCATACACCAGGGCGAAGCTGTCGCCGTCGGTGACGGGCTGGCTGTCCACGCCGTAGGAGCCGTACTCGTCGTTCACATAGATGGCCCAGTAAGCGCCGTCGGCGTCATAGTCGGCCTCCACGCCGTTGACGGAGGTGATGTAGAAGCCGTAGTCGCTCTCCTCGCCGCCCAGTTCCACGGTGGTGTCGATGGCGTCCTTCAGGTAGTCGGCCTCGGTGTCAATTTCGTAGCTGTCGCTGCTGCCGTCTTCATAGGTGACGGTGAGGGTGATGTGCTTCGTCTCGGCTTCGGTGGCGCTGCCTTCCGCCTCAGCGGCGGATTCCTCTGCGGAGGCATCGGAGGCGGAGGTGTCCTCTGTGGTCACGCTGGAGGCGGCGCTGCCGGACGACTGGGAGGCGTCCGCGTCGGCGGTGCTGCTGCCGCAGCCGGTGAGCAGCGCCAGCGACAGCATCAGCGCAGTGAGCAGGGACAGGATACGGTAGTTGTGAGTTTTCATGGGTAGTTCCTTCTTTCCATAAATTGCGGAACCATGCTTGCGGCACAGGGAGATGGCACCGATTCCGTAGCTGGAAATTGGGAAAAGGGCGCAAAACCCCTCTGCCATGTCCTCCATCCCGGTTCCGGCAGGACGGAGATGCCCGGCGCGTATCTGACTTAGCGCCGCGGAGGACGCCTCACAGTGACCGACTCGCGGGGCTTCTGACCCCATTCCGCGCTGGTTCGGGCATACAACGGCATTATAACCGATAGGCGGTCAGGATGCAAGAGAAAAATGAATCAGGAGATTGGAACAGTTCCAATCTCCTGACCTTAAATCCCCTTACAGAGAGGCTTTGCCTTTTCCTGCGCCCGTCAGCAGCGCCCGCACGTCCTCCACGCCGCCTTGGAGGAAGCCGGCCTTATCCAGCAGCACCGTTGCCCCCTCTGTGTAGGACAGCGTCAGGGTGCGCTTCGTCTCCCGGACGGCGGTGATTGCCTCATAGGGGATGGAAATTGCCTCCTCCGTCTCCGGCTGCACCAGCAGATGATCCTCATAAAAGAGCAGCTCCCGGCAGGGCGCGCCGCCCCCGCAGCGGCTGACCATGGCCTGATAGGCCCGCTTGCACTCCGTCCGGGGCAGGGCGATGCGTATCCAGCCCAAAATCAGCACATAGAGCACCGCCTCCATCCCCAGGGCGGAAAAGCTGCCGGACAGGAACCACATCAGCAGGGCCAGCACCGCCAGCGCGGCCAACAGGGCCAGCGCCACCTTCGCCGTCATGCGGTTGTACTTTTGCCGCAGCTGGAGGCGGGCGCCCTCCCGGAAGAGGCGGAGGGTGATCTCCGTGTGATTGCGTACCAGCGGCTCCGTCATACGTCCTCGCCCTCCTCCGGTTCCTCTTCTTCATAAAGGGGAGCCTGCTCCGGCATCTGCTCCCGCAGGGTCTTCTCCAGCTGGAAGGCGGTGTCCAAATCGCGGTAGAGCAGGAAGTTGCTCAGGTACAGGATGAACCACATCCCAATGATCGGCAGCGCCAGCACTGACCAGGGCAGCAGCAGCGCCATCAGCAGCCAGAAGGCCACCTGAAGGGCGGCGACCCCCAGGGTGTGCCAGAAGTATTTGATGCAGAACAGCGCGCAGTTCTTGAGGCGCAGCAGCCCGGACTGCCGGAACAGCACCAGCTGGGGCCAGTAGGTGGTGAGCAGCATGGTGCCCAGCAGCACGCTGAGGAGGAAAATCAGGACGGTGCCCCAGCCGGGGAACACCTCCGCCCACCAGAACATCAGCAGTCCGGCAAAAATCACCACCCCCAGGAACAGGCAGAGCGCCACGCCGGGCAGCAGGGCGGCCTTCCAGTTCTCTTTCAGCGCCTTCTTGTAGTTGCCCCACCACTTGCCGGGGGCGTCCCGCAGGGTGCGGAAAATCAGGTCATAGAGGCCGTACAGTGCCGGGCCGGCCAGCAGCCCGCCCACCAGGGCGGCAATCAGCATCACCAGTGCGCTGGTGGACAGGACGGCGTAAATCATGCCCAGGGCGAAGGGCAGGAAGCCCGCCAGCGTCAGCAGCCCCGCCAGGATATAAGCCCCGAAGTTCTGCTCCAGCACCTCCCGGTACCGGTTGAAGCCGGTCTTTCGGCCGCTGGAGGAATAATCGTCCTCCGCAAAAAACAGTGCCATGATGCAAGCGCTCCTTTCCCTTTACTCCGCGTAGTGGAAGCCCTCTAAAAATTCCGTCAAAATGGCGTATGCGTCGCCGTCAAAGCCGTCCTGACAGGCCAGCTCCACGTTGATGGCGTGGTCCTGATAGGCGGTGAAGGCGGACACGCCGGAGGCGTAGGGGTTCTCCTCGTCCGCCGTCTCGTAAATCAGAATGGTGAAGGCCTGTCCGGCGCAGTCCGCCGTCTCCACGCTGAGGACGTTGTAGGCTTCCTCCTCCTGGGCCTGCCAGCCGTCCACGCTGGCCTGGGCGGCGGTCTCGTCGTCGCAGTCCTGGAGCAGCACATAGAGCTGGGCGTCATAGAGGTCGACGGTGTCCCCGTCCGCGTTGACGTATTCCTCCGCCTCGCCGATGACCCAGGCGGCGTAGTACAGGCCGGAGGCGGTCAGGGCGTCCTTGTTGTCCAGCAGGGTCAGGCCGTTGCCCGGCTCCTCAATGCCGATGGTGGTGCCCACCAGCGTCCAGTCCGCATCCCAGTCCGCGCCCTCGCTGGTGGTGGTGGGGGCCCGCTGTACGCAGCCGGTCAGGCAGAACACCAGCGCAGCGGCCATCCCCAGGCAGATTTTCCGTTTCATCGCACAGCCCCCTCTGTCAAAACATCCCAAAGGGCTTCGCAGCCCTCCACATTCTCCACCGTGTCCTCCAGGTAGAAGCACCGACGGCCCAGATACAGCGTCTGCACCAGCTCGTTGCTGTCGCCGGTGGCCGTCTCCCCCAGCAGGGAGACGGTGTACTCCCCCAGGTCAATGGAGGCCAGCACCGGGCAGTCAGACCACTGATAGACCTTGCTCAGCCCGTCGGTGTCCGTGTCCTCCGGGCAGCCGCCGTCCCCGGTGGCCAGGAGCTGGTACTTCGTCTGGAAGTCGTCCGGGTCCTCCACCAGGAAGAAGTAGCTCTCGCAGTCGTTGATGTCGGCAATCAGGGACACCTCGGAGGCGTAGGCGGTCATGGCGCCGGTCTCGTCCTCGGTATCGGAGGTGGTGTAATACTGGTTCACCTGCACCACCACCTGGCCGTCCCCATTCAGGTCGGAGCCGAGGGCTTCCAGGGCGCCCTGCAGAGCATTGACCGTGTCCTCCGGCAGCTCGTCCGTGCCCACATAGGCCACCTGATAGTCCGGCCTGACCTGGCCCACCCCCAATGCGCTGCACGCAATGGAGGTGCCTGCGCCGGCCACGATGCCGATGCACAGGACAACGCCCCAGTTGTACCGCATCCAGGTGCAGAATCTGGCCCACCTGCCCGGCTCCGGACCCTGTTCCTCCGGGGCAACGTTCCGCTGTAACCATTTGGCATAATCGCTTGGCATTGCGTTCACTCCTTCGTGGTGCCGCCGGGGGCATAGGTGACCGGCAGGCACACCAGGGAAGGCGTGTTGGACCAGTCCTGGGACAGCAGCATATCCACGCTGACCTCCGCCATCTTGTCCAGCGGCTGAATGATGGTGGAGCAGTGGTAATCCTCCGTGATGTAGTCCTTCACGCCGTCGTAGCCGATGACCTGGACATCCTCCGGCACCCGAACCCCCTGCTCCCGCAGGTAGAGGATGATTTTGACGGCCAGGGAATCGTTGACGCAGAAGATGCCGTCGATGGGGACCGCCTCCGCCAGATGCTGTTGCAGGAAATCGGTAAACGAGGAGAAGGGTGCGCCGTCATACAGCCGCAGTAGCTCATAGGCCAGGCCGTGGCTGGCGCAGTAGCTCAGGAAACCGTCCCCCCGCTTTGTTGTCTCGTTGGTCAGCGGGGAGCCGATGCTGAGGAAGGCCACATGACGGCAGCCCAGTTCGTCCAGCCGCTGGGCGGCCATCTGGCCGCCGCTGAAATTGTCGCTGGACACGCAGGGGACGGAACCGCTGAAGTGCCGGTCAATGGTCACCAAGGGGAGCCCCTCCTGCACCTGAAGCCCTTCGTTGTAGGACAGGCAGATGATGCCGTCCACCTTGTTCTGCTGGGCCATGGTGATATAGCTCTGCTCCATCCTGGTGTCAGCATTGGTGGCGCACAGCAGCATCCGATAGCCCCGCTTCTCCAGCTCCCGGTTGATGTAGTAGGTCATCCAGCCGAAGAAGGGGTTAAAGGTATCCGGCACCAGGAAGGCCACCGTATAGGTCTTGTTGGTCTTTAACCCCTTGGCGTAGCTGTTGACCTGATAGTTCAGCTTCTGGATGGACGCCTCCACCTTCCGCTGGTAGACCTTGCCCACCGGGAGGCCGTTGACCACCTTGGACACGGTGCCCAGGGATACGCCGGCGTCCTTCGCCACATCCTTCATGGTGGGGGCGGAATCATATTTTGTCAAAAGGCACACCTCATTTCTGCTCCCGCCGCCCGGCAAACGCGGGCTAATTCCGTGCTGTTAAGCTGAATAACGTTTCACAGAATTTGACGGATAGCGGACGGAAATCATCTATCTCCGTCCTTGTTGATGAAACCATTATACACCCTCTGCTTCAGTTTGTAAAGGGGTTTCACGAAATTTTATGAAACGATTTCACACGGGAACGTCTAAAATTTTGCACAAAAATTTGCCACCAAAATTGGCAATATCGACGAAAGTGTATTTTTCCTCAAAAAAACCGTTGACAAAGCTTTCGGAAATGTGTATTCTATTGCTAACAGGAAGAAAAAACGTTTCACACGAGTGCAAATGGCTGTTTTTCCACAGCCATCCCATTCGTTTTTCTTATAGCACAAATATGAAACGTTTTTTATTCTTGGAAGCGGCACCAAACCCGTGAGGAGGAGATGATAGCGATTCAGAAGCAAGTACCTGTTTTAGCAGCAAGAACAGAAAAGGAGTGAGCAAACAAGTGAGCGCAAAGACTTCAAAAAAGGCGCAGGCCGGGGCGGTGCAGGCTGTCCACAAGGTGCCCCTGAAAACCCGGCTGGCCGCCAACTGGCAGCTTTACCTGCTGCTGCTGATCCCAGTGGTCATCACCATCATTTACAAGTACATCCCCATGTACGGCATCCAGATCGCCTTCCGTGACTTCAAAGCCAGCAAGGGCTATCTGGGCAGCGAATGGGTGGGGCTTTACTGGTTCCAGCGATTCTTCAGCAGCCCCAACTGTGTGCGTATGATTCGCAACACCGTTCTGCTGAGCCTGTACAGCCTGCTGTGGAGTTTCCCGGTTCCCATCATCCTGGCCCTGGCCATCAACCAGCTTCGGTTCAGCAAATTCAAGCGGGTGGTGCAGACGGTGCTGTATGCCCCCCACTTTATCTCCACCATGGTCCTCTGCGGTATGATCCGCATCTTCCTCAGCCCGTCCGGCGGTCTCATTAACCTGATTCTGGGGACGCAGACAGACTTCCTGACCCTGAGCGGAGCCTTCCGCACCATCTACATCTCCACCGGCATCTGGCAGGACGCAGGCTGGGGCACCATCATCTACCTGGCCACCCTCTCCAGCGTGGACAAGAGCCTGTACGAGGCGGCCAAGGTGGACGGCGCATCCATGTTCCAGCGTATCCTGAACATCGACGTTCCCGCGCTGATTCCCATGGCGGTGTTGCAGCTGATCATGAGCGCAGGCGGCCTGATGAACATCGGCTTCGAGAAGGTCTGGCTGCTGCAGACCGACCTGAACAAGGCCACCAGCGACGTTATCGCGGTGTACGTCTACGAACAGGGCATTGAAAACGCCAAGTACAGTTATTCCACAGCCGTGGGCCTGTTCAATACCTTAGTGAACATCGTCCTGCTGATTATCGTCAACAAAATCGCGTCCAAAGCCTCGGACGTCAGCTTTGTGTAAAGGGGGCGGAAGTTATGGCATCAACAACAAAAACGGTCAGCCGCACCAAGGGCCTGTCCGACAAGGCCAGCGACGTGATTCTGGTGATTTTCTGCCTGATTATTATGCTGATCATTGCCTATCCGCTGTACTATGTCCTGGTGGCGTCGGTGTCTGACCCCTACGATGTGTATGCAGGCAAGACCTTCCTTCTGCCCAGCGGCTTCACCCTGGACGGCTACAAGGCGGTTTTCGCCGACAGCAGCATCGTCAGCGGCTATCTGAACAGCATCAAGTACACCGTGGTCGGCACCCTCTTCTCCGTGACCATGATTTACCTGGTGGCGTTCCCCCTGAGCCAGCACGATATGCCCGGCAGAACGGCCATCAGTATCTTCTTCATCATCACCATGTACTTCGGCGGCGGCCTGATCCCCACCTACCTGGTGGTCAAGGACACCGGCCTGCTGGGCAATATGTGGTCCCTGTTCCTCCCTGGCGGCGTTTCGGTGGCCAACATGATCATCGCCCGGAATTACATTGAAAACAGCATCCCCAGGGAGCTGATGGAGGCGGCGGAAATCGACGGAGCCTCCAAGCTGCGCCTATTTTGGAACATCGTCATCCCCCTGTCCCGTCCCATCCTGGCGGTCATGGTGGTGTTCAGCATGGTGGCCTACTGGAACGACTGGTTCACCGCCATGATTTATCTGAGCTCCGATCAGGCGCCCCTGCCCCTGGTGCTGCGCACCATCCTCATCAAGTCCAGCGCCAGCGCGGCCCAGGCGTCCACCATCTCCGGCGGCTACGCCGAGCTGAACAAGCTGACAGAGATGATCAAATTCGGGTCCATCGTTGTGGCAGCGGCCCCCATGCTGATTATCTACCCCTTCGTCCAGAAGTATTTCGAGTCCGGCTTCATGGCCGGCGCGGTGAAGGGCTGATCCCCCATCGTTTGCAAACCCGGCGCTCCCCTGCGCCGGTGCAAAAATCATACATCATTTTATAAAGGAGAATGAACCACTATGAAGAAGCACGCGAAAAAACTGCTGGCTCTGCTGCTGGCGACGGCCATGGCCTGCTCCCTGCTGACCGGCTGCGGCGGCAGCAGCGACTCCGGCACCAGTGACGGTGACGGCGAAGCTGCAACGCAGACGGAGTTCGACATCGTAGGCGGTCAGTCCGCCCTGTCCCCCGGCTATGACGACAACGAGGTGCTGAACCAGCTTCAGGAGAACGTGGGCATCACCATCAACTGGGAGACCATGACCTCCGACACCCTGGGCGAGCAGGTCAACATCCGCATCGCCGGCGACTCCCTGCCCGACGCTTTCATGGGCGTTGGCTTTTCCAACTACGACCTGAGCAACTACGGCGCGGACGGCACCTTCATCGACCTGACCCCCTACATCAACGAGGAGACCATGCCCAACCTGACCGCCATCCTGGAGGAGTATCCTGAGATTCGCTCCGCCATCACCATGAGCGACGGCTGCATCTACGGCCTGCCCGCCGCCGAGCAGATGGGCACCGCCGGTATTGGCGCGGATGAGGACTACTCCATCTACTCCATCCCCCAGTACAGCATGATTAACAAGGCTTGGCTGGACTACCTGGGCCTGGAAGTGCCCACCACCCTGGATGAGCTCCACGACTGCCTGGTGGCCTTCGCTGAGAACGACATGAGCGCCACCTATTACGGCAACGACGCCGGCACCACCATCCCCATGAGCACCGGCTTTGACCAGTGGTGCTGGGGTCAGAACATCTTCTACGCCGGCTTCGGCTTCACCAACTGGCCCAACGATGTCTGCAACGACCTGCAGCTGGACAGCACCGGCACCGTCAGCTTCGCCTGCGTCACCGACGCCTACCGTGAGTGCCTGACCTACTTCCATGAGTGGTACGCCGAGGGCCTGATGGACGTGGAAATGTTCAGCCAGAGCGACACCCAGCTGATGGCCAAGTGCCAGCAGGGCTATGTGGGCGTGTCCACCTGGTGGTACATTGAGGAGCTGATGGGCGACTACGCGGACGACTATGTGTTCCTGCCCATCCTGGAAGGCCCAGACGGCACCTATAACGTCACCCTCCGCACCGGCGGCGCCACCAACAGCGGCAACCTGAACATCACCTCCGCCTGCGAGAACCCCGAGGCCCTGCTGGCCTACTTCGACCAGTGGTATGACGGCGAGATCGTCATGCAGCTCCAGTATGGCCCCATCGGCACCTACTTCACCGAGCAGGACGAGGACGGTATGTGGGTCTCCATCACCGACGAGGAGAGCCAGGAGCAGTACGGCAAGAGCGCCGGCGAGCTGAAGAGCTACTATGAGGTCTATGGCCCCAAGCTGATCCTCAGCGAGTACTACAGCGAGTACTTCTACATGGAGGACCGGGCCATCGAGCGCCTCACCGACCTGTATGAGTACTGGATGCCCTATGTGACCGACACCTCCACCTATCCTCTGGACTGCGTGTACACCGCCGAGGAGCTGGAGACCATCGACCTCTATAAGACCGACTTCCAGGATGCCGTTGCGGAGCAGGAGGCTCTGTGGCTGAAGGACGGCGGCCCCACCGATGAGGAGTGGCAGGCTTACCTGGATAAGCTGGAGAACAGCTGCGGCCTCAATGAGCTGCTGGAAGTTTACCAGGCTGCCTATGACCGTTACGTGGAAGCGGCGGAATAATCTGACCGAATAGAAAATTTTAAACCGACCACACTCGTCCGTGCAGGGCACCGCCCTGCACGGACGGCGAATATCCCGATTCCTACTGATTCTCACACAAAAACGCTTTTTGCTTGAGCAATCGTATCACTTCGACTTTGGAGGCTCTCTCTTTATGACAAGCGAAACGCTGCAAAAGGCCCGCGACTACGAGGGGCCTTACCCCGTGAACGGCTCGTCCCCCAGGCCGTGCTACCACCTGACGCCCCGCATTGGCTGGATGAACGACCCCAACGGATTTTCCTACTACAAGGGGCAGTACCATCTGTTTTACCAGTACCACCCCTACAGTACCCAGTGGGGGCCAATGCACTGGGGCCACGCGGTCAGCCCGGACCTGCTGCACTGGAGCTATCTCCCCTGCGCCCTGGCCCCGGACCAGCCCTATGATGCGGGAGGATGCTTCTCCGGCTCCGCCATCGAGCTGCCGGACGGGCGGCACCTGCTGATGTACACCGGCGTCCGCAGAGAGGCGCAGCCCAACGGCGGCACCCGGGATGTGCAGACCCAGTGCATCGCCATCGGCGACGGCCTGGACTATGAAAAGCTGGACTGCAACCCGGTGCTGGACGAGAAGGACCTGCCCGAGGGCGGCAGCCGGTATGACTTCCGGGACCCCAAGCTCTGGCAGGAGGCGGACGGCACCTATCGGTGCGTGGTGGGAAACCGCGCCGCGGACGGCAGCGGCTCCCTGCCCATCTATCGGTCGGAGGACGCCATTCACTGGCAGCTGGAGACGGTGCTGGATCGGTGCTACAACGAGTTTGGCAAGATGTGGGAGTGCCCGGATGTGTTCCCCCTGGACGGGAAGACGGTGGTGCTGGTTAGCCCCCAGGACATGGCCCCCGTGGGGCTGGAGTTCCACAACGGCAACGGGACGCTGTGCCTCATCGGGGAGAGCGACCCGGCCACCGGTGCGTTTCAGCGGGAACACCTCCAGGCCATCGACTACGGGCTGGACTTCTACGCCACCCAGACCATCCGCTCCCCCGACGGGCGGCGCATTATGGTGGCCTGGATGCAGAACTGGGACACCTGCGTGGTGCAGCACCCTGAGCGGTGCTGGTTCGGCCAGATCTGCACCCCCCGGGAGCTGTCCGTTCAGAACGGGCGGCTGATGCAGCGCCCCATCCGGGAGCTGGAGACCCTGCGGGGCCGGCGGGTGTACCACTCCGCCCTGGTGGGCGAGGAAATGATGCTGCCGGGCGTCTCCGGGCGGGTGCTGGATATGACCGTGACCCTCCGGCCCGGACAGCCGGACGCCTACCAGATGTTCCGCATCAAGGTGGCCTATGACAGCACCCACTATACCATGATCACCTACAAGCCACGCACCTCGGTGCTGCGGGTGGACAGAGGGCACTCCGGCTTCAACCGGGACTTCATCCACGAGCGAAAATGCCTGGTGCGCAGCCAGGGCGGGGCCATTCAGCTCCGTATCCTGCTGGACCGGTGCAGCGTGGAGGTGTTCGTCAACGGCGGGGAGCAGGCCCTCTCCACCGTCATCACCACCCTGGCCTCCGCAGACGGCATCAGCTTCGAGGCCATCGGCGGCCAGGTGATGATGGAGCTGGAAAAATACGATTTGACCCTGGACGGATAGGAGGCAATGCACTGTGTATGACGTAACCGCAATCGGAGAGCTGCTGATCGACTTCGCCTGCACCGGCACGGACAGCAATGGATACCCCACCCTGGCCGCTCATCCCGGCGGCGCGCCCGGCAACCTGCTGGCGGCGCTGACCGCCTACGGCTGCAAGACCGCCCTGCTGGGCAAGGTGGGGGAGGACGTCTTCGGCAGCCTGCTCTCAGGCACCCTGGCCCAGGCGGGCATTGAGACGAAGGGCATCGTCGCCGACCCTGACTATTTCACCACCCTGGCCTTCGTCACCCTGGACAGCACCGGCAACCGGACGTTCAGCTTCGCCCGGAAGCCTGGTGCGGACACCCAGCTCCGGGAGAACGAGCTGGCCCTGGAGCTGATCGACGACTGCCGGGACTTCCACTTCGGCACCCTCAGCCTGACAGACGACCCGGTGCGTACCGCCACCCAAAAGGCGGTGGCCTATGCGAAAGCGCAGGGCAAAATCATCTCCTTTGACCCCAACCTCCGCAAACCTCTGTGGAAGGATCTGGAGGAAGCGAAGAAGCAAATCCTGTGGGGCCTCGCCCAGGCGGATATTGTCAAAATCAGCGATGAAGAGGTCGCCTTCCTGTGGGGCTGCACCCCGGAGGAGGGGGCCCAGCGGCTCCACCGGGACTACGGCGTGACTCTGGCCTTCGTCACCCTGGGGCCGGAGGGCTGCTATTACTCCAATGGGACGGTATCCGGCAGAGTGGCCAGCCCCAAGGGCATCCAGGTGGTGGACACCACCGGCGCCGGGGACATCTTCGGCGGCAGCGCCCTGAGCCGCCTGCTGACCTTGGGCAAGCCCCTGGAGGAACTCGCCGGCGAAGATTTGGAGGCCGTGACCCGGTTCGCCTGCTGCGCGGCAAGCCTCTCCACCCAAAGCTACGGCGGCATCTCCAGCGTGCAGCCTATGAGTGCTGTCCTGGAAAAGGCCGGGCTGTAGAGGAGGTACCTGAGAAATGAGAAGAAAACTACTAAGCGTGCTGCTGCTGGTCTGCGCTGCCCTTGTGGTAGCCCTGTCCGGATGCGAGAGCGGCTCGGCGGACAGCAACGAGAACCTGCTGCTCTACCTGTCGTTTGACGAGGGCTCCGGCACCACCATCACCGACGCCAGCGGCAACCTGCCGGACGGCGAGCTGAACTATGTCTACACCAACGCCCTTTATATGGACAGCCAGGACCCCCAGTGGCGCACCTCTGCGGTGTACGGCGGGGCGCTGCTGTTTGACGGCAGCTCCACCAGCATCACTTACAGCAAGAGCGACCTCCAGGTGGAGGGCTCCACCTTCTCCATCAGCGTGTGGTTCGCCCCCCGCACCTTTGAGTGGGACGACCCCTATGCCCAGGAGAACGGCACCCAGCTGATCACTGGCATCATCTCCCAGTGCTCCACGAACAACTGCACCGGCTTCCAGCTGGGCTACCAGCGGTACGGCAAGCTCTGCTTTGAGGTGGGCACCGGCGAGGAGTGGCTGACCCTCTGGGGCGACGCCAACCTGGAGAAGTACGAGTGGAACTACGTCACAGCGGTATTCGACGGTGAGAACGGCCTGATGAGCCTGTACCTCAACGGCGAGAACGTCGGCAGCATGGAAATCGAACAGGGCAGCGTCATCGCCGCCGCCAACCGGCAGCTGGTGGTGGGCCGCACCTGCGAGGCGGAGCAGATGAGCGTGGGCTACCTCAATATGTGCAGCGGCCTGATGGACGAGCTGAAGCTGTACGGAAGCGCCCTCTCTGCCGAGACGGTGGAGGAGACCTACGCGGCGGCCACCGTGCCGGAAATCGACTTTGACGACATCTGGCTGCAAAACATTCTGACGGAGGACATCTACAAGCCCCAGTACCACGGCGGCCCCTATCAGTACTGGATGAACGAGCCCCACGCCCCGGTCTACTATAACGGCAAATATCACCTGTTCTTCCAGGAGAATATGAGCGGCTCCTACTGGCGCAACATCTGCTGGGGCCGCCTGGTCAGCGACGATTTAGTGAACTGGACGCCGGTGAAGGAGGCCATCGTCCCCACGGAGGATTCCGTGGTACCGGACGGCGTCTGGTCCGGCAACGCGGCCTATGACGTGAACGGCGTGCCCCTGCTGTTCTTCACGGCGGGCAACGACGCCTACGCCGATGACGGGCTGATCTCCAACCAGAACATCGGCGTGGCCTACCCCGCCGACCTGACCGACCCTGAGCTGACCGAGTGGGTCATCTATGACGAGCTGGCCGTGGTGCAGCAGGAGGGCCAGGGCCGGGCAGGCGAGTTCCGGGACCCCTACATCTGGGAGCATGACGGGGCCTGGTACATGCTGGTCTGCTCCGGCAGCAGCACCACCACCGGCGGCACCGCCCTGCTCTACAGGACGGAGACGCTGGAGCTGCTGAATGACGGCACCATCGACATGGACTGGCAGTATATCGGCCCGATTTACGAGATGGAAAACCAAAGCATGACCTACGGCACCAGCTGGGAGCTGCCCATTCTGCTGACCCTGTCCAACGAGGACGGCACCGTGACGAAGGATGTGTTCATTATCTCCCCTGCGCCGGCGTCCATTGCGGACAACAAGGTGTATTATTTCATCGGCACCTTTGACTATGAGACCGGCGCCTTCACGCCAGACGAAGCCTATACGGACGGCCCCGCCATTCTGGACTATGGCGACAACGTCTTTACCGGTCCCAGCGCCTATGTGGATCAGGAGACCGGCGAGACCTACCTGTTCAGCATCATGCAGGATCAGCGCTCGGCGGCGGAGCAGGGCGCGGCAGGCTGGGCCCACAACGTGGGGCTTGCCCGCAAAATCTGGCTGAACGACGACGGCTCCGACCTGATGGTTTCCCCCACCGACGACCTTCACGATTTGGAGACGGAGGTGCTGATCGATGAGACGGACCTGACGGCGGAGGCAGCGGACGCCCTGCTCCAGGAGGTCAGCGGCGATATGCTCTATATCCGCGTGACCTTCACCGACATTCAGGCGGAGCAGTGCGGGGTCAACCTGCTGGAGAGCGGAGACGGCTCCGAAGTGACCAGCTACTACTACTCCACTGCGGACGGCCTGATTCACGGCGAGACCACCAACCGGGGCGCTGGCTCCACCACCGGTACCGTATCCGGCGCGCTGACGCTGGAGGACGGCAGCCTGACCATGGAGATTTACCTTGACCGCTCCCTGGTGGAAGGGTTCTTCAACGACACCAAGGCCATCTCCATGCGGGCCTACCCGGAGGGGGAGGACTCCGACGGGCTCTCCCTCATCGCCCAGGGCGGAAGCGTGACGGTGGCGGAGCTGTACGTTGCCGAGATGGGCTCCATTTACGAATAACGCCGCCTGAGCGACACATGGAAAAGGCCGGACAGCGATGTCCGGCCTTTTTCGCGGGCCTTGCTTATAACGAGGCTCCTCCTGGGCTGCGCTCATCAGCGCTGCACATACGAAATGCACGGAGAGCAACCCGGTTTGAAAAAATAGGCCCTCTTTTTAAAAGAAAAAATAAAAAGGTGTATGTGCTAAAATGATATGACCCCCCCAAGCCCAGAAAAAAGCAGAGAAGTT
>JAJPXL010000077.1 GCA_021205455.1 Clostridiales bacterium | reverse complement strand
CCGCAGACGGCGGTCCCTCCGAAGCGCAAGGGCAGGAAGGCCCAGCCTTCCAGGGAGGAGGATACCTTCACCGAGGTCGCAACCAAGCCCATCCCCGACGAGGAGCTGTACCGCTATCCCCCCATGGACCTGCTGCTGAAGTCCAGCGGCCCCAACAAGGGCACCTCTCCGGAGGAGCTGAACCACACCCAGGCCCGCCTTTCGGACACGCTGCACTCCTTCGGCATCAGCGGCGAGATCGTCGGCCGCACCTGCGGCCCCTCCGTCACCCGCTTTGACCTGCTGCTGGACCAGGGGGTGAAGCTCAGCAAGGTCACCAATCTGGCGGGGGACCTGGCGCTGAGCCTGGGCGCGGTAAACGTCCGCATCGCCCCCGTCCCCGGGAAAAGCTCCGTGGTGGGCATTGAGGTGCCCAATCAGCGGGTGTCCGCCGTCCCCGTCCGGGAGGTGCTGGACAGCGAGGAGTTCCGCAGCCACCCCTCCCATGTGGCCTTCGCCGTGGGGCGGGACATCGCCAACCGCAACATCGTGGGGGACATCGCCCGCCTGCCCCACCTGCTCATCGCCGGCACCACCGGCTCCGGCAAGAGCGTCTGCACCAACGCGCTGATTGTCTCCCTGCTGTACAAGTCCTCCCCCAAGGACGTCCGGCTGATTATGATAGACCCGAAGATGGTGGAGCTGGGGGTGTACAACGGCATCCCCCACCTGCTGATTCCCGTAGTCACCGACCCGAAGAAGGCCGCCGGAGCGCTGCAATGGGCGGTGTATGAGATGATGCGGCGGTATCGGGACTTCTCCGAGCAGCACGTCCGGGATTTGGAGTCTTACAACAAGCTGGCGGAGCACGCGGGCAACATCGAAGGGGCCGAGGGCGTGGAGCACAAGCCCCAAATCGTCATTGTTATTGACGAGCTGGCAGACCTGATGCTGGCCGCCGCCAAAGAGGTGGAGGAATCCATCTGCCGGGTGGCCCAGATGGGCCGCGCCGCCGGCATCCACCTGATCATCGCCACCCAGCGGCCCTCCACCGATGTCATCACCGGCCTGATGAAGGCCAACATCCCCAGCCGCATTGCCTTCGCGGTGGCCTCCTCTCTGGAGTCCCGCATCATCCTGGACCAGGTGGGGGCGGAGAAGCTGGTGGGCAAGGGCGATATGCTCTTCGCCCCTCTGGGCATCGGCAAGCCCATCCGGATTCAGGGCTGCCTCGTCACCGAGGAGGAGGTGGCCAACGTTATCAAGTTCGTCAAGGAGAACTCCACCGCCAACTACGACGAGGACATTCTGGCCGAGGTGGAGCAAAACGCCAGGAACACCGGGAAGGGCGGCAAGGGCGCTTCCGCCATGAACGTGGCTTTCCCGGACCTGGCCAGCGAAACCGCCGACAGCGCCCAGTCCGCCGAGGACGAGGGGGACGAGCTGCTGCCCCAGGCCGTGGACGTGGTGCTGGAGACCGGCATGGCCTCCGTCTCCATGCTCCAGCGCCGGCTGAAGCTGGGCTACTCCCGGGCCGCCCGCCTGGTGGACCAGATGGAGGAGCGGGGCATCGTGGGGCCCTTTGAAGGCTCCAAGCCCCGGAAGGTGCTAATCACCAAGGAGCAGTGGCAGGAGCGGAAGCTCCAGGGCGGTCAGTTCAGCTTTGACGACTTTGCCGTGGCCAAGGCCATGAGCGAGGCCGCCGATGCGGAGAGCGGCCTGCCCCTCTCCGGCCAGGAGGAACCGTTTAACGAATAACCGCATGGAGGAGGAAATCCCGTGAAGCTGGCCCTTGTTCAAATGCGCGTCAGCGCAGATAAGGCGGAGAACCTCTCCGCCGCAGCCGCAGCCGTCGCCGCAGCCGCAGGGCAGGGGGCGGAGCTGGTCATGCTGCCGGAGATGTTCTGCTGCCCCTATGACACCCGCTGCTTTCCCGTCTACGGGGAACCGGCAGGGGGGCCGGTGTGGCAGGCCCTGGGCCGGATGGCGGCGGAGAACCGGGTCTGGCTGGTGGGCGGCTCCATGCCGGAGCTGGAGGGCGGCAGGGTGTACAACACCTCCTTCGTCTTTTCCCCCGCGGGGGAGCAGGCGGCCCGCCACCGGAAGGTACACCTCTTTGACATCGACGTGGCGGGCGGGCAGCGCTTTATGGAGTCCGATACCCTGTCCCCCGGCGCGGGCTGCACCGTGTTCGACACCCCCTTTGGCCGGTTCGGGCTGTGCATCTGCTTTGACATCCGCTTCCCGGCCCTGGCCAGGGAGATGGCGGAAGCCGGGGCGAAGGCCATCCTGGTCCCCGCCGCCTTTAACATGACCACCGGCCCCCTGCACTGGGAGCTGCTGCTCCGGGCCAGGGCGGTGGACAACCAGCTCTTCACCGCCGCCTGCGCCCCCGCCCGGGACGCCGGGGCGGGGTACGTCTCCTACGGCCACAGCCTGGTGGCCAACCCCTGGGGGACGGTGCTGGCCGACGGCGGGACGGAGGCGGGCATCCTCTATGTGGAGCTGGACCTCGGCACGGTCGCCGCGGTGCGGCGTCAAATCCCTGTCCTGCCCCCGCAGTTGAGGGATATTTGACCGGAAACGGTTTGTGAACCCCTGCCAGAAGCGCGATTTTCCGGCAGGGGACGCCTCATTTTGTGACGCAGAAAAATGAAAAAATTTTGATGCGTCTTCTGCGTTGTCAAATGATGTGACCCCCAGCAGTAGGAGTACAAACCTTAAGT
>JAJPXL010000064.1 GCA_021205455.1 Clostridiales bacterium | reverse complement strand
TTGATGACGATTTTGTCCACCTCGTGGGTGCCGTCCAGCCCCAGACCGGGCATATGGCCGTCCTCCGGGAAGGCGATGTACACATAGCCGTCAGGGATGTGGATGGTGACACCCTCGCCGGAGAGCTTTTCCACATCCTTTTCCTCATTGTAGGGCTTCACCGTGGTCAGGGTGTCCAGGGGCGCCCACTTCATGTCCTCGCCGCCGCCGGAGACGATGTACTGCACGTCGGCAAAACGGCGGTGGGCCTCGAACAGCGCCCCCTCCTCAGGTTTGGTGGTGATGTGCTGCACCATGTAGCGGCCGGTGGGCAGGGGGTAGTTGCCAACGGCGGGATTTTCCAGCGTGTTGACCAGCTCCACGGCCTCCTTCAGGCCGGGCAGGCAGCCGTAGTAACGGCTAATATCTTTCCAGGGACAGACGATCATAGGACATACGCTCCTTTCGCAATAGCACGGCAGAATGGTTCCCCGGGGGCAGCGGTCGGAAACAGGCTGCCCCGTCTGCTACCATTATAAAGGGTTCGTCCCCTTTTGTCAATGATAAGCAAAAAAGAACTGGCGGAAAGTCCCGCTTTCCCGCCGCAGGCGCTTTGTCCTTCTGTCTGGCTTGTTGAGATTCAATAAATTCTTATCGAATTTTGTCACATTTGGTGGGCGTGCCTCTGTTCATAGCCGCACGACTTTGGAGCGCAGCGTGCAGCGACAGCGGAGGGCCGGACATCCGCTGTCTGCAAGTTTTCCGTCTTTTTGCCTGGGAATGACTTGCATTCCTGCATAACAGGCGTCAGAAGGTTGGCGAAAGGGGCGGAAACCCCCGCCTTCGGTCCCTCTTTTGCAGGATAGAATGATTTTATTCATTTTTTACTTGCAAAACGCCGGAAAATAGTGTATAGTGGGACAGGACGACAATGGGGTCACCAAAATACCATTTTGTGCTGTGCCCTTGTGCGGCGTTCTCTGGGAGAAGGGAGCGCGTCGCACACCTGCATAGCCGCATCCTTTTTTGGGAAGGTGCAGACTCTGCCCTGACGGACTGGATACGCAAGAGATGGGGGGTAACCCTGTCCTGCGCCGGTTCCGCCGGCGCGATTCAATCGTGCGGGGGCTGGTTTCCTTCGCCGGGAAAGGATTTTTATTATGGCAATCAAGAATGACTATCTGAACAGCGTGTATGAGGATCTGGCTGGCCGCTATGCGGAGCAGACCGAGTTCCTGGAGGCCGTCCATGAAGTGCTGGAGACTCTGGTGCCCGTGGTGGAGGCCGACCCCCGTTATGAAGCGCAGAACATCGTGGGCCGTATGGTGGAGCCGGAGCGCGTCATCATCTTCCGGGTGCCCTGGGTGGACGATAACGGCAAGGTGCAGGTGAACCGCGGTTACCGCGTCCAGTTCAACTCCGCCATCGGCCCCTACAAGGGCGGCCTGCGGTTCCGCGACAACGTGAACCTGTCCATCATCAAGTTCCTGGGCTTTGAGCAGATCTTCAAGAACGCCCTGACCACCCTGCCCATGGGCGGCGGCAAGGGCGGCTCCGACTTCGACCCCAAGGGCAAGAGCGACGGCGAGGTCATGCGCTTCTGCCAGAGCTTTATGACCGAGCTGTGCAAGCACATCGGCCCTGATACCGACGTACCCGCCGGTGACATCGGCGTGGGCGGCCGTGAGATCGGCTATATGTTCGGCCAGTACAAGCGCCTGACCAACACCTGGACCGGTGTCCTCACCGGCAAGGGCCTGACCTACGGCGGCTCCCTGGCCCGCACCGAGGCCACCGGCTTCGGCCTGTGCTACTTCGCCAACGCCCAGCTGAAGGCCAACGGCCAGAGCTTCGAGGGCAAGGATGTTATCATCTCCGGCTCCGGCAACGTGGCCATCTACGCCAACCAGAAGGCCACCCAGCTGGGCGGCAAGGTCATCGCCATGTCCGATTCCAACGGCTATATCGTGGACGAGAACGGCATCGACTATAAGGTCATCCAGGTCATCAAGGAGCAGAAGCGGGCCCGCATCAGCACCTATCTGGACTATGTCCCCACCGCCAAGTACGTCCCTGGCTGCTCCGGCATCTGGACCGTCAAGGCCGACATCGCCCTGCCCTGCGCCACCCAGAACGAGATCGACGAGGACTCCGCCAAGGCGCTGGTAGCCAACGGCGTCATCGGCGTGTTCGAGGGCTCCAATATGCCCTGCACCCCTGAGGCCATTGCGGTCATCAAGGGCAATGGCCTGCTGTACAGCCCCGGCAAGGCTTCCAACGCCGGCGGCGTGGCCACCTCCGGCCTGGAGATGAGCCAGAACTCCGAGCGCCTGAGCTGGACCTTCGAGGAGGTCGACTCCAAGCTCCAGGGCATCATGGAGTCCATCTATGCAGCCTGCGCCGACGCCGCCGAGAAGTACGGTATGCCTGGCGACATCCAGGCGGGCGCCAACATCGCCGGCTTCCTGAAGGTCGCCGACGCCATGCTGGCCCAGGGCGTCACCTACTGATAGAACTTATTTAATTACAGCAAGTCCGCTGGCGGGGTACCGTCAGCGGACTTGTTTGTCCTCTGGTTTCTCAGATATGGTTCTTGGAAGGAGATACGGCGGTTGCCCTGCCGGCGGGGCTTGTTTTCCTTAAATGAAGTTCGTTATAGAGACTTTGTCCGGCCTTTCCCTGCCAGGGAAGCGGGGGCCTGCTTTTCTCGCTCCGCCGAGAAAAGCAGCAAA
>JAJPXL010000149.1 GCA_021205455.1 Clostridiales bacterium | reverse complement strand
GCCCCATTTCTCGCGCCGCCGAGAAATGGGGGAAAGAGGGCGGCTCAAGAGGGGGGACCTGTGGCCCCCCTCTTAAGAATCTCCCCGTATCAGGCAGTCGGCTTACGCCTTGTCTCTACTGTTCCGTGGTTCCGCAGGCAGCAGACGATGTAACTTGATAGGCACCAAAGCTGCCGCCTATAGCGGCTGGGGACGATTGCCGCCCGTTCCGCTGGGGCGGAACGGGGCGGCAATTTTGTTGTCTTTTGGTTGTGGACCTCTGTCTGTACGGTTAGGCTACTACTCCTAATTCAAAAAACGAGGAAGTTATTACACGGTATAATAGGACATCTTCTTTCCTGTCCGGACAGATTTCATCTACCGATGGATAATAAAATTGCCGCCCATCCCGCCGCAGGCGTAGGGAGCAAAGCGGAAATGCCGCTTGACGGCAAGGGATGAGGCGGCAATCGTCCCCAGCCGCCGGGGGCGGCAGTCTCACCAGTTAGAAGTCACATCGTCTCCAACGGAACAGACCACTTGCAGACTAGGCAGCGCGAAGCCCAGTGGGATAGGAGGGGGATTCTTAAGGGGGAGCGAGGCCTCGAAGCTCCCCCCTTAAGCCGCCCTCTTTTGTTACTTTTCTCGGCGGAGCGAGAAAAGTAAGCCATGCCCTGGCAAGGGCAAAGCCGTATTTCCTTCAAAGAAACCTTGCCTAAGGAGAACCAGCCCCGCCGGAAGGGCAGACGCACTATCTCCTTCAAAGAACCATATCTAAGGAGAGCAGCCCCGCCGGGAGGGCAGACGCACTATCTCCTTCAGAGAACCATATCTAAGGAGAACCACCCCGCCGGGAGGACAAAGCGCTATCTCCTTCCAAGAACCGCATCTAAGGAAAACGGGCGGGCAGGCGGTCAAGAGCCGTTCCTTCCCCGGGCACAAAAAAGGCGGCGTCCCAAGGACGCCGCCTTTCCATTGTGGGAAGGGGAACGGGTCAGGCGTTACGCCTTGGCCGCTTTGCTTTGCCTGCTCAGGGTCTGGACGCCCTCGATGGCCAGGACCACCGCCAGGACGATCAGCAGGACGCCGATGATGGCCTGAGCCCAGGGGCCCCAGTCGGTGCCGCCGGCGGCGATGAGGTTGACCTGGTTCACGGTGTTGATGGCCAGCGAGCAGATGGTGACCACCAGCATGAAGGCCATGGGGATCAGGAACATCTTGTTGTTCTTGCCCACGTTGCCCAGCCAGGTGGCGACGGCCAGCAGGGCCAGAGCCGCCAGCAGCTGGTTGGCGGAGCCGAACAGCGCCCAAATCTTCTCGTACCCGTTCAGGCCCAGCAGGACGCCCAGCACCACGGTGATGATGGTAGCCACATAGGGGTTGGCCAGCACCTTCTTGTAGCCGGTGACGTTCTCCGGGGTCTCACCGGCGGAGGAATCCAGCCAGAACTCCTGGAACATGAACCGGCCCATACGGGCGGCGGTGTCCAGAGAGGTCAGGCAGAAGGCGGAGTAGGTCAGCACCAGCAGGGTATAAATCACGCTGTAGGTGCCGGGGATGGCGTCGTCAATCATGTGGGCGATGCCGCCGCCGAAGATGGCAGTGGCGCCGGACAGGAGGGAATCGGGGTTGGCCGCGTTCCAGCTGTAGGCATAGGCGACGGCGCACAGGGTCAGGATTGCCAGGACGCACTCCAGCAGCATACCGCCGTAGGCGATGGGCTTGGCATCGGTCTCCTTATCCAGCTGCTTGGAAGTGGTGCCGGAGGAAATCAGGGAGTGGAAGCCGGAGATAGCGCCGCAGGCGATGGTGGTGAACAGCACCGGGAACAGGTAGGTGGTGCCGGAGGAGCTTTCCACAGCCCACTCGGCGGTAGCCATGCTGCTCATGGAAGGACGGGCCAGCACCACGCCCAGAACGGCCAGGGCGATCATGGCGTACAGCAGGAAGGAGGACAGATAGTCACGGGGCTGGAGCAGAATCCACACCGGGGTGACAGAGGCGATGGCGATGTACAGGCCCACAATCCACATCCAGGTGTTGGTGGACAGATAGATGGGGTGGAAGTTCATGCCGATGAAGATAATCAGGACGATGGCGACCACGCCGAGCACCGTGGACACGCCCATGGGCATATTCCGGCGATAGACCAGGAAGCCAAAGGCGATGGCGATGATGATGAACAGCAGGGACACCATGGCCACCCGGGCGGCGCTGAGGGAAGCAGCCTTGTCCAGCGCGCCGGTCTCGTCATAGGTGGCGCCAAAGGTACCGGCCACGATGGAGGCGAAGGCGGCCACCACCAGGATCAGGGTCAGGTAAGCGAAGATGATGAACAGGCGCTTGGCCCGCTTGGACATATTCGCGGAGATGATCTCACCGATGGACTTGCCGCCGTGGCGGACAGAGGCGATCAGGGAGCCAAAGTCATGGACACCGCCGAAGAAGATGCCGCCGACCAGAATCCACAGGGTACAGGGCAGCCAGCCGAAGGCCGCCGCGTTGATGGGGCCGGTAATGGGGCCCGCGCCTGCGATGGAGGAGAAGTGATGGCCCATCAGCACAGGGGCCTTGGCGGGGACGTAGTCCACGCCGTCCTCCATCGTGTGGGCGGGGGTAGGCTCATCGCTCTCACCGACGCCCCACTGCTTGCACAGCCAGCCGCCATAAAAGATATAGCCGCAGACCAGCACAGCAATCGCAATGATTAACAGTACTAAACCATTCATGTTGTTTCCTACA
>JAJPXL010000141.1 GCA_021205455.1 Clostridiales bacterium | reverse complement strand
ATGGGGGAAAGAGGGCGGCTTAAGGGGGAGCTTCGGGGCCTCGCTCCCCCCTAAGGAACCTCCTCCTATCCCGCTGGGCTTCGCGTTGTCCAGTCTATAAGTGGTCTGTTCCGTTAGAGACGATGTAACTTCTCACTGGTGAGACTGCCGCCTATGGCGGCTGGGGACGATTGCCGCCTCATCCCTTGCCTGCGGCGGGATGGGCGGCAATTTTGTTATCCATTGGCAGATGAAATCTGCCTGAACGGAAAAGAAATAGTCCTATTATAACATATAATAACCCATCGCTTTTAAAATTAGGAGTAATATCCTAACTGTACAGTCAGAGGTCCACGACCAAACGACAACAAAATTGCCGCCACGTTCCGCCTCAGCGGAACGGGTGGCAATCGTCCCCAGCCGCCATAGGCGGCAGCTTTGGTGCGTATCAAGTCCCATCGTCTGTTGCCTGATAGACCACCAGAAAGACGAGACAAGACGCAAGCCGCCAGCGGGATACGGGGAGATTCTCAAGAGGGGGGCCTGTGGCCCCCTCTTGAGCCGCCCTCTTTCCCCCATTTCTCGGCGGAGCAAGAAATAGGGCCCGCCGGGAGGGCAAGCCGTATTTCCTACAAAGAACCTTGTCTAAGGGGCAGTCACCCCGCCGGGAGGGCAACCGCGGTAGTTCCTTCAAAGAACCCCATCTAAGGAGCAGCCACCCCGCCCGGAGGGCAAACACGGCAGTTCCTTCCAAGAACCACATCTAAGGAAAACAGCCTCACCGGAAGGGCAGAACGCATTTCTTCCAAGCTCCTTGCCTAAGGAGCCTCCTGAATTGCCCCGATTCCCCTCCCCGTCAGGGCAGCTTTCAGTTGACAGGATTTCTTTCCCGTGCTACTATTTGATGGAATACTGGACTGTCTGTGTGTCTGCACGTCCAATCGGAGGTTTTTCTATGGATTATCAAGCCCTGGCCGACCTGCTGTTCCCCGGCGTGACGGAGCAGCGGGAGGAGGTAGAGGCCCGCTTCCCCCGGCGCACCCTGCCGGAAGGGGCCTGCGTCACCCGGATCGGACCCAGCCCCACCGGCTTCGTCCACCTGGGCAACCTGTACAACGCCATCATCGGGGAGCGGCTGGCCCACCAGTCCGGCGGCGTGTTCTACCTGCGGGTGGAGGACACCGACCAGAAGCGGGAGGTCCCCGGCGCGGTGGAGACGGTACTGGACGCCATGACCTACTTTGGCGTCCGCTTTGACGAGGGGGCCACGGTAGACGGCGACAACGGCGCTTACGGCCCCTACCGCCAGCGCCAGCGGAAGGACATTTACCACGTCTTCGCCAAGTGGCTGGTGGCGCAGGGCAGGGCGTATCCCTGCTTCTGCACCGCCGAGGAGCTGGACGCGGTGCGGGAGCGGCAGACCGCCGCCAAGGAGACCACCGGCTACTATGGCAAGTACGCCGTCTGCCGGGACCTGCCCCTGGAGACGGTGCGGGCCAAACTGGCTGCGGGCAAGCCCTGGGTGCTGCGCTACCGGGGGGAGACCACCGGGGAGCGCATCTGCGTGGAGGACGCCATTCGGGGCAGGCTGGAAATGCCCCGGAACAACATGGACTTCGTCCTGCTGAAAAGCGACGGCATCCCCACCTATCACTTCGCCCATGTGGTGGACGACCATCTGATGCAGTCCACCTATATCATCCGGGGGGAGGAGTGGATCGCCTCCCTGCCCATGCACATCGAGCTGTTCCGCGCCCTGGGCTGGCCGGAGCCGATTTACTGCCACACCGCCACCCTGATGAAGATGGACGGGGCCTCCAAGCGGAAGCTGTCCAAGCGGAAGGACCCGGAGCTGGCCCTGAGCTATTACCAGCAGGAGGGCATCTGCCAGGATGCCGTGTGGGAGTTCCTGCTGACCCTGCTGAACTCCAACTTTGAGGAGTGGCGCATCGCCAACCCCCAGGCGGACTATCACGACTTCCCCTTTACCCTGGAGAAGATGGCCAGCTCCGGCGCGCTGGTGGATCTGGAGAAGCTGGAGAACATCTCCAAGGAGGTCATCTGCCGGATGAGCGCCGGGCAGGTCTACGACAAGTGGCTGGCCTGGTGCAGGCTGTACCAGCCCCAGTTCGCCGCCCTGCTGGAGACCTATCCCGACAGGACCCTGGCCGCCCTGAACGTGGGCAAGGGAGGGGCGAAGCCCCGAAAGGACCTGACCGGCTGGAAGCAGGCCTGCGACTTCATGCGCTTCTACTACGACGAGACCTTTGCCGTGGAGGAGGAAATGCCCGCCCAGGTGGACGAGGCCACCCGGAAAGCCTTCTTCGCCGGATACCTGGAGCGGTACGACCACGCCGCCGACTCCGCCGCCTGGTTCGCCATGGTGAAGGAGCTGACCGGGGAACTGGGCTTCGCTGTGAAACCCAAGGACTACAAGAAGCATCCGGAGGACTACAAGGGCAGCATCGTCCACACCACCAATATGCTCCGCATCGCCCTCACCGGCCACGCCAACGCCCCCGACATCTGGGAGGTCAGCCATGTGCTGGGGGAGGAGACGGTACGCGCCCGGCTGGAGCGGTACCTGTAAGGGAAATGGCATCAATTCAGGAGGATTGCTCTCCTTGGATAAGGATACCAAAAGGAAATAAGTGTTTCCCCTCCGGGGGCCCCATTTCTCGCGCCGCCGAGAAATGGGGGAAAGAGGGCGGCTCAGGGAGGGGCTTCGGGGACTCGCCCCTCCCTAAGAACCCTC
>JAJPXL010000041.1 GCA_021205455.1 Clostridiales bacterium | reverse complement strand
CAAGAGAGACTTTCGGGGCAAATCCCTGCCCCAAAATGCCCCCTATGGCTTGTCCCCTTCTCAGAAATGTGGTATACTAAGGATACCTGCAAGCCAGGCTGCCAAGGCTTAGAACATGACCCTTTGCCATATCTGAGAGGTGATATGTATGAATTTCAACCCACCTGACAACAATAATCGGGAGTCCCCCCGGAAGCTGGGCTCGCCGGAGTCCTATGTGGACCACGAGCTGCTCCGCCCCCGTGTCTTGAAGGAAAATGCCCGCCGAATCATGGCCTCCGACCGAAGGAACACCACTGTGGTGGCCCTCTGCTACCTGCTGCTGGCCTCCTGGCTGCCTACGCTGTACTTCCTGTTCCTGTCCAACCCGGTGTCGGACGCGCTGGACGCCCTCTACGCCGGGTTTTACGACCTGTCGGAGCAGATGACCCAGCTGTCAGAGGAGGCGCTGGTCACCCTGTACGGCCAGGTGCTCAGCGGGGCCTGGAGCGCCCTGCGGGAGGGGCTGGCCTCCGGCTGGGGGCTGATCTCCACCTTCCTGCTGATCCTGATCCTGCTGATCGGCGTGTTGGCAGGATATGGAATCAAGAGCTGGTCCCTGCGCCGCCTGCGGGGGGAGTTTGTCGGGCCGGAGGTGCTACTCCAGGTGGTGGACCTGGCGGGGCGAATCCTCCTGCTGACCCTGCTGATTCTGGGGACGGTGTTCATCTGGGGCTGGCTTCTGGCCCCCCTGGCCCTCTATATCTGGTACCGGCTGCGGGTGGCCGCTTACCTGATGCTGGACTGCTCTGATATGTCCGCCTGGCAGGCGTACTGCATCAGCCCCACCGTCCTGCGGGGGCACAAGTGGCAGCTCCTGAAGCTGGACGTCTCCTTCTTTGGATGGCTGTTTCTGGCGGAGGCGGTCACCTATATCGCCAGCCTGTTCAGCGGGAACTACTATGTCTATAACCTGCTGGCGCTGGTGGCGGGGACGGCAGTCTACCTGTATGTAGAGCCGTACCGGAACCTGAGCTATGCCGGCTTCTTCCTGGAGCTGAAAAACGGCTCCCCGCAACTGCGGGAGCTGGAGGAGGCGCTGGCGGAGCGCCGCCGTCAGCGGGAGGAGTAAGCCGGAATCCTCCGGCTTGAAAAAAGGAGGAAAAAAGAAAAAGTTAGGCTTTACAAACCGATGGTTGGTTTGCTATACTCTAAATAGGAATTATTCCTATTTTAATTCACAACTTTACGGAGGTATTTTAGTATGGCTAAGTTTGTATGTCAGGTTTGCGGTTACGTTTACGAGGGCGACGCGCTGCCCGCGGATTATCGTTGCCCGATTTGCAAGGCCCCCGCTTCTAAGTTCACCAAGCAGGAGAGCGATATGGGCTGGGCTGCTGAGCACGTGGTCGGTGTAGCGTCCGACGCCCCTGAGGAAATCAAGGAGGGCCTGCGGGAGAATTTCAACGGCGAGTGCAGCGAGGTCGGTATGTATCTGGCCATGTCCCGGGTGGCCTTCCGGGAGGGCTATCCCGAGATCGGCCTGTACTGGGAGAAGGCCGCCTATGAGGAGGCAGAGCACGCCGCCAAGTTTGCCGAGCTGCTGGGCGAGGTGCTGACCGATTCCACCAAGAAGAACCTGCAGATGCGGGTAGACGCCGAGAACGGCGCCACCGCCGGCAAGGTGGAGCTGGCCAAGAAGGCCAAGGAGCTGGGCCTGGACGCCATCCATGACACCGTCCATGAGATGGCCCGCGACGAGGCCCGCCACGGCCGCGCCTTCCAGGGCCTGCTGGAGCGCTACTTCAAGTAAGGCTGGGCTTTCATCGATGATTCCAAGCCGCCGCAGGGGGTTGCCCCTGCGGCGGTTTTCCTTTCGCGCCGCTGCTGCCTCCGAAGGAGGCAGAGGGGTGGGTTTCTGAGACATGGTTCTTGGAAGGAACTACCGCGTTTGCCCTCCCGGCGGGGCGCTCAGCTGCGTATGTCCGCACCGGTGAAGTACTTCTCCATCGGCTTGGCCAGCAGGGCGAAAATCAAGATGCACAGCACCATGTCCACCGCTACAAAGCTGCCGTTGTAGACGGCGGAGTAGAGGTATGGGTTGGTGAAGCTGTAATTGAACAGCTCGGTGGGGGCATAGATGCGCCAAATGGTGAAGCCCGCCACGAAGTGGCACAGGAACCGGCAGAGGCTGCCCACCACGGTGCCGACATACAGGCCGCCCTTCTTTCCGGCGAACAGTCCGGCCACCCCCAGTACCGCGAAGGCCAGCAGGTAATCCAGAATCATGCTCTGCCAGCCCCAGGCATACGCGCCGTCCAGCAGCAGTTGCAAGAGGCCGTAGGCGAAGGAGCAGAGCATCCCTTTGCTGAACCCCCAGCGGTAGCAGTACAGGAAGATGGGCAGCATCCCGATGCAGATGCTGCCGCCCTGGGGCAGCTCGAACAGCTTGATGTAGCTCAGGGCGGTGGCCAGGGCCACCATGACGGCCCCCTCTACCAGGGCGCGGGTGCGCAGATGGTTGTCTCTGCTGTTTCTCTTTTGTTCGGACATAAACAGTCCCTCCTAATAAAAAAATCCGCACAGCAGCTGCCGCGCGGATGGCCTCAATCGAGTTGCTCGCTTCCTACGCCGGCATTATCCGGATCAGGTTCAAGGCGGCACGGAGCAGCGTCATTGCTCCGATCTCAGCCGAGGATGCCCTCAGCGCCCCTGCGTGTGTGCTATGTGGTTATGGGGTAGTATAGCAGGATTTTGGGCCGATGTCAAGTGGCGGGAAGTGCAGCCCCAGGGTAACAGCATTTAAAATTAGCCCAAAAGGATAGACAAAGCTGCATCGGG
>JAJPXL010000163.1 GCA_021205455.1 Clostridiales bacterium | reverse complement strand
TGCCTCTATTCCGGCATCCAGGGTTATCTGCTGTTTATGATTCCGCCCAGCCCGGAGGTTTGCAGCATTATCAGGTGCATTTTCACAGAATATTACGGCAAGCTGAAAAATGCAAATACCATCTGCTGCAACTATATCTCCATCTTTTTCTCGCTGGTGCTGCGCCTATACAGCAAAACCTACCTCCAGTATTCTTCGGATGATTCCATCATGTCCCAAATGCCCGCCATTTTGACCTACATTCAAAACAATTTCAAAACCGTGACGCTGTCTTATCTGGCGGAGTTCTTCCACTATGAAAAAGCATATCTGGGGAAGCAAATCAAGCTGGCCACCGGTATGTATTTCACCGAAATCATCACCCAGCAGAAAATCAACCTGGCGGTGCAATACCTGATTTACTCCGAACGTTCGGTCAACGATATTGCAGAACTGGTGGGATACAACAGTCCGGACCATTTTTCCCGTGCGTTCAAACACAGCACCGGCCTGTCCCCCACGCAATATCGGAAGCAGCATCAGAATGATGCTCTGGACAATGAGGTGCCGTGACAGCTCAGCTGCGTACTGCCATCGCCCAATGATTCCAGGAAACCGCACATCCTGTTTTAGCAGGATGCGCGGTTTTTGGTTTCCGGTGTAGCGCTGTTGATTCGCAGGCTCCCGTTTTCGTTATTTACCGCCGCTGCGGACTGTGGAAGGCGGGGCGTTATCCGGCCATTTGCCTTTAAAAATCGTAGCTCCCGTTTCCTACGGAATACTGCCGCCCATCCGGTAAAATGATTTGGGCGCTTGTATTTGCCGGCAGCTCAAAGTGATAGTGAACCTTGTCCGCCTCCCGTTTCCAGGCTGCGCGAATCAGACCGCAGGCGCTCTCATACTCCGCTTCGGCGTAGGTCAGGGTTCCGCCCACCGTGGGGCGAAGGATGATTTCCCGATAACCGGGGGATTCCAGGGTGGGCTGGATGCCCGCAACGTTGGAGAACAGGAAATCGCAGACCGCGCCATAGCTGTAATGGTTGAAGGAGTTATTGAACACATCCAGGCCGGTCCAGCTCTCCAGAATCGTCGTTGCCCCCAGCTTTACCGGGTGCAGCCAGCTGGGGCTTTCCGTCTGCTCCAGAATCCGGAATGCGTGTTCGGTATAACCGTAGCGGCAGAGCTGCTCCAGCAGGTAGGGCGTGGACAGGAAACCGGTGTTCAGCTTGTAGCCGTTTTGCTCCACCGCCTCGGCCAGCTTCGCGGCCACCTTTTCCCTGTTGCCGTCATCGGCCAAATCAAAGGCCAGCGTGCGCACATAGGGGGCCTGACGCCCGGCAAGGATGGTGCCGTCCTCCTGGATAAAGTAGCGGTTATAGACCCGTTTGACCTGACCGGCATAGGCGGTAAAGTCCGCCGCATCTGCTTCCTTTCCCAAAATCTCTGCCATCTGTGCCACGAGCACACTGCTATAGTAAAGATAGGCGGTCGCCACCAGGGGATTCCCTTTTTTTGCCATCTCCGGCGGGCTGAAAGAATCGGGCCCGCCGTTTTCAATCGCATCCGGTTCCAGCCACTCGCCCCAGTGGAACCTGGTGTCAAAAATGTAGTCCGCGTCTAAGACCCCATCATGCTCCTGGTGATACTGCGGCTGGTCTTCATACAACGGGTTATGCTCCCGGGCGGCATTGCGCTGATAGAGGGACCAGCGTTTGGCGCTTTCGTACTGCTGCTCCAAAATCGTTTTGTCGCCATAGCAAAGGTACATTGTCATCGGCGTGATGGTGGCCGTATCGCCCCAGCCTGCGGAGCCGTCCAGCACATCTCTTTCTCCGGATGGGCCTGCCAGGGAGGGAGGCGCAAACACGAACCTGTTCTGGTCAATCATTCTCTGGCGCTCCTCCGGGTTGTGCAGCGCCAACGTGGCGGGGAACGTGTTGCCTACGCAGCCGTCCTCAAACTGTTCCAGCGACAAATCCCGTAGCCATTTTTCAAAAAACGGATAAACGTCCATAAAATCTGCCGCCGTCCTGCAATACACCTGGCTGTCGCCGCTCCACGAAGACCGCTCCCGCGTCGGGCAGTCGGTGGGAACGTCCAGGAAATTCCCTTTCTGGCTCCAACGGCAGTTGCTGACCAGTTGATTGATCAGCGGATTGGAGCAGGAGAAGCGTCCTGTCTCCTGCAAGTCAGAATAGACGGCGATCGCAGTAAAATCGCCGGGCTGAATCTCCCCGTCGTAGCCGCTCAGTTTTACATAGCGGAAGCCAAACACGGAAAACAGCGGGCAATACGTTTCCACCGGCGCTCCCTTGCAGATATAGGTCACCTGCTGGAAGGGATCTTTGGTCGTTTCCACAACATTGTCAGTGGAGAACACGCCATTTTTCAATCCCTCGCCGTGGCAAAGGGTGATTTCCTGCCCAGGCTGACAACCTCTTAAAACCATGGAGACATATCCGGCGATATTCTGGCCGAAGTCCAAGACCAGATTGTTTTCCCCGTCGCGAAGGATGGTTGCCGGGAAACGCTCCTTTTCCCGCACAGGCACGCTGCGGCTCGGCACCAGCTGTTCAATCGAATGGAATTCTTTTGCCAGAGCGACCGGCTCCCAGCCGTCGTCGTGAAATTCCGGCAGCTTCCAACCGTCAGGCTCCAGGCGGGCGTCAAAGAGATCCCCCGCTTTCATGTCGCTGTAGCGCAGCCCGCCGGTGGCATGTTTCATGGTGGGGTCGCTGACGACGTACTCGGTCGTTCCGTCGTCATATTCCAGAACCAGCTGGCCGATAAAATGGGTATAAAAACCGTAGTTGTTGTAATTCCCGCCGCCGGTGCTCCCGCGCCACCAGCCATCTGCAAGGGTGATAGCCCAGACATTTTCTCCCGCATTGAGCAAAGCGGTCACATCGTAGACCTGGTATTGCGTTCTGGTATGGTAACTGGTCAGGCCGGGCTTAAACACGTCCTTGCTGCCGGGACGCCCGTTGAGCCAGAATTCGTACAGGCCATGGGCGCTCTGATAAATTTTGGCCCGAACCAGACCGGGCTTGACGGAAAAAGCTTTTCGCAGATAAGCAACCGGTTTAAAGGAATCGTAATCAACGGGTTCCGTTTCCGGCTGCACCCACGACGCCTTCCAGTCGTCCGGGGATAACAGCCCCATTTCAAAGCAGGCCGGTTCGCTGACGACCTTCTGGCCGCCGGCCCAGACGGTGACCGTCCAGGTCACACGCTGCCCACTTTTCAGCGCCGCTCCCTCGTAGCGGATATTCCGGCTTTCCCCGTTTGAAATCAGCCCGCTGTCCCACACTGTAAGCCCAGCGGAAAGAGCCGAAATCTGGTACGCTGTCTGAAAGATGTCCTTCTGGTCGCTTCTCAGTTTCCAGCTGAAGCGCGGATGCATGGCATCAATCCCAACAGGATTTACCAGGTGTTCCGTCGTACAGTCGTAAATTTCAATCATATCATTTGCCTCCTTCAAATTTATAAATTATGAATTTCCCGCACCGGGGCAACCGTCAGTCATCTCCGTAAGTCTTGTTGCAGGTCAGCATCAGCACCAGTGCTGCCACATTCAACGCCAGCAGCACATAGTATGCCATCTGGTAGGAGCCGGTGGCATCATAGAAGATGGTCATAAAGGGGATGCCGCAGGCGGCAATCAGGTTAATGACAATGGACAGGTAGCGGTTGGCGGCCTGATATTCCCGTCCACCAAAGACGTGAATGGTAAGCGCGGGCTGAATCACAGGAGAACCCACGAAGAAAGTCAGGCCCAGGGCCGCCACGATGGGAATTTGAAAGGCAAACCCGGCAACAGAAACCAGATACAGGATGGCGCAGACCACGCCAGCCTTGGGCGCGCTGAGTACATCTACCAGTTTACCATAAATGGGGGACATCACAATACCCAAAATACCGAAAATCAGCATAAACAAGCTGCAGGTGGACAGCTCCAGGCCCATGCTCATCAGGCTGTTGAAGAACTGGGAAATGACAGCGGCCAGCGTCAGGTTGAACACACCGATGCCAAGCATAATGGCCCAGCTCTCTTTGAGCCTGAGCAGCTTCCCCAGCGTCCACTTGGACTGGAACTCCTGAGCGCCTTGCTCTTCCGGGGCGCCGGCGGGAGCCTGTTCCGGAAGGCCGTCCGGTGTCAGGCCCAGCTCCTGCGGCGTGGTACGGACAAACAGGTAGGTCACAATCCCCAATGCGACCAGGATAGCGGCGGTAACCATCATCATGTTGGTAAAACCTAAACCGTTGTAAAGCATGGACAGGCCGGTGGACGAGGTGGCGTTATCCAACGCGAAGGCGGCGCCCATCAGGCCAAGCACAAACCCCCGTGTCTGGTTGAACCAGAGGGCAACCACCTGGAAGACCGAAACCTGCAGTCCCATCAGGAAGTTTTTCAGCAGAAAACCGCCTACGATAATCAGCGCTGACCCGGCGCCGCCGCCGATGTTATACCCCACGCCGACCAGCAGCGCGCCAACGGCCATAATGACAAAGCAGGCCGTGGCAAACTCCCGGACGCCCTTCTTCATGATAATCGTGCTGAAGAAGAAGGAGAGAAGGATGACGGAATATCCGCCGATGGTCCAGCCGAGGACTGCCTGCGTAGCGGTGCAGCCCAGCTTCTCCATAATGGGGTTCTGAACCACGTTGATGATGTCAGTACCAAAGCAGCCGGAGAAGTACATGGTAATAAAACCAATGATCAGGAAGATGAATGCGCGTCTCTTAAACTTGGATGATGCTTCTTTTGCAAACATAGTTTTTGCCTCCATTTCTTTTTCGTTGATACCCGCTGGAATGCAGATTTCATTTTGAAAAGCAATCGATCCCCCTTTCTGTTGCCTAAATTTTCAGGTGGCACGAACTATGTTTAGTATAATGAAGTTGACATCAGAGTGGAATTCCATCAGATGTGTGAAATCCGACATAATTAGTGTTTCATAAAGTGCTTTCTGTTTCTACTATTTAAAAGACAAACCTGCGCATGAAAAAGCCACCAGGAGTCCATGACCTCGGCACGCTGTTACACATTCCAATCAGGAGACGATGATGAATGGCAGCTGCTTGCCAACTGTCTCTGTGAGATTGAGGGCATTATAAGCCGCAAGCAAATAAAAAGTACCCGGCAGGTCGCCACAATTTCTGTGACGGCCTGCCGGGTTTCTGTTACCTGTCAGTATTATGCTGCTGTTCCTGCTGTTTACGCTGTCCCTCCTGCTCCACACCCAAAATTGCCTCAACATTTTCCAGGCGATGAGATAATCCTGCATAATTCACACAGTTCTCAGTCCAAGGTGAAATCGGCGAAAGAAAAGTCTGTATAGGACAGGCCAAAGCCATACGGGAAGTCTACATCGGCCGTTTTCTGCTCCGGAAGCCGATAGCCATGGAAGTTGTCATATGGCAACGCTGTAATGCCCGGTTGCCGCAAGTTTTGCCTTGAGGTACAGTGCATCTTCTCATGCTATTCTCCGTTTTTGAAAAATGGAGTGGGATTTTTCTCGCGATTATGCGGTGTTGCCTTAATACCAGTTTCCTTACCTTACAGGAGTCAATCTATGTTATTTTTTAATATTTCAACTGCTGCTTTGATCTTTGCCGCCATCAGTTTTCGCCTGGCGATAAGGAAATCCTCATAGGGCATATTTTCCCATCCATGCGGCAGCGCATTCTCCTCCTCCATCTCCATAATCTGCTCCGAAGTTCTGCCTCGGCAGATAATCGGATAGTATAGAGATGGAGCGCTGTCCAGAATATCCATATTATCCTTCCAGTCAATAAATGCATAATTTGCCATTTGGTTTATTTTGCTGTCAGAGTAACCCTGACTTTTCAGATAAGCCTTTGGGAACAGATGGTGCTTTTCCAACGACTTGCGTTTCCCGTCTGTGCCTGGCTCAAATAACTTTGCGAGCAGCAAGCTGCTTTTGGAGAAAAGAACTTTCGCATTCAATATAATTAACGCTGCTACATAGGCATTCCAGGCGTTATTCCCTCGCCCTGAAACAGCCAGCCCCTCAGAGCCGATAAGCGTAATATCAAAATAGTCATTCGTCAGGCGTTCATTCACACGCGACAGGATAAATTCCTTGTATTCACCCAGCGTGTGAAATTCCTTGATGACATTCAAATGCTGCTCAACTGTCGATTCAAAAGAACCGGTATAGAGCGATAATAGCGAAGCGTAGTAAAACCATAGCGATGTCAGATGCATATTCTCATTATAAGATGCATGAAAGCGATGCTTGGCTATCAGGTACATTGCATAAGAATAGTATATCGCATTTCTGGAAAGAATTAACTCTCCAGAGTGATAACCGGCATTCATAATCGCCTTTAAAAACTCATGCCAACTTTGTACATTTATCACATCTGGCAATTTGCTTTTAAGTGTGTTAAAGCGCTCATTCCGCAGATTGTCATCAATAGCGCCTTTTTTATCAAAATCAGCGCCGCGAAGGAGCTTATATCCATATTTTAATCGCGCTCTGTCAAACCCGTACGCCATTACCACGCGAACCAAATCCTGAGCTGAAACCTCCGTTAGATGGTTATAGGATGTGACGGCGCCTTTCTTTGGCTGCGTAGACTCCCGACTGAATCGCTCAATCTCTTTCCGGCCATCATCCCAATACAGCGACAGCAATGTGAGGATAAAGTCATTTTGCTTTAGAGACACGCCCCCAGAGTTCACACGGACAAAAATTTCAGATACATCCTCTTCCTCCGCATTGGCTTTAATGTCGAATACGGGCAGAGAATAATTTTTTAAATTGTAAACACTATCGATGTTGTTGGAAATGAGGTCTTCTTCTTCATCGGACACCAGTTTGTTATTACGGTTGCGGCTTTCGGAAAGAGCCGCTAAAAAGCGGTTTGTAAATTTACGGATGCTGTTCGAGGTGAAGATGTCACTGATATTATAAATCCACTCCGGGTCCTTCTTCGTAGCCTGATAGCCGACCTCAAATTTGTTTCGCAGCGGATTATAGGAAATCGTAATCGTTTTTTCAACGTAATTGGAATTGATTACTTTTTTCCCTTTCAGGACCGCATATAGCGAGGTGAGCCGTTGCTACCCATCGATAATGACTTCTCTTGGCGATTCATAGCTGTGCGCATCAACCCCGATGGACTTTTTCTTTTCGAGGGATGGACACTCCCATAACATCAAATAACCTATTGGATACCCATGCATCATGGAATCAAATAAATCTCTGACTTTTGAATCTCTCCATATAAATGGTCGCTGTAGTTCTGGCAGCCCTAACTCGCCAGTGTCAATTTTCTCAATTAGCTGATTTACGGTCAGTGATGTATTGCTATAAATTTGTTCCATATAGGTTCATCTCATGAATTTACAATCGGAAAGTAAAAATTCTATTCCCACTCTAGGTTCAGGTCCTGATTTAGGGGGATGAAATGCACTCTCAATTGGCTTTTTCCCAAATAATCCACGTATCTGCTGCTTTTTCACCACATTCGGGGCAAAACATAGAATCTTCTTGCAGTTCTTTCCCACAATTGACGCAGAATGCCATAATCGCACTTCCCTATGTGTTATATAAGTAAAACGTAATATAAAGTTAGATTATTCTAGTCCAGTCCGCACAGCGTCACAAATATCCCCAATATTACAATCCAGATATCCACAGATATGTAGCAGAACCGAAAGCGCAACCTCCTCGTTCCGCCGGAGTTTTGTCATTGTGCCAGTGGCAATATTCAAATCCTTGCGCAGCGTTGCCGCTGATATCTCCTTTTCAACCAGCAGCAGCCACAGCTTTTTATAACTAATCTTCACCCATTATACCTCATACGAAATCAATTTATGAACATGACTATATTTTACCGACATATGATGAAGAAGTCAATATGTAAAGCAAAGAATATATTAAACATTCGTAATTTCTTGGCCAATCTAAAACCTAAAATTGCCCGCAGAAACATCTGCGGGCAATAGGGGATAATCAGTATTGGTATAGTTGCTCCCGTTTTCTTTTTGTTGTTTCCCTTCAACCCATTTACCTTTGCCCACTCGCTCTGCTTCCGCCGCCGCTCCTGGGAGTACGGCTCCGTGATGCGAATGGACACCCTGGAACGGTCAATGTCATACTATTTCCCATTGTACGCATTATCTTCTACCAACCGGCAGAGATTGAGATGCCTGATGCTAAATCCTTCCAGTCGCTTGTAAGCGTCGAATCAAATAGCGGGTAGCCCCGTATAAGATACTGGTAGAGGTAACGGAGCGAATCGCAACGTCTCGTTGACGCCCTTCTAGAATCCGGACATATCCATGTCCTCCAGGGAGAACGCTGCTACCCGCGCTTTCTATGAGTCGATTTCCCCCTTGGACAGCTGAACTACCGTCTCCACATGCCCCGTCCTGGGAAACATATCCACCGCCGCAACGTTCTCCAGCCGATACCCCTTCTCTCCCAGCAGCTTCAAATCCCTGGCCAGGGTGGCCGGGTCGCAGGAGACGTAGACGATGCGCCCCGGGGCCATCGCCGCCATGGCGTCGATGACCTGGCGCTCCAACCCCTTCCTGGGCGGGTCCACGCAGATAACGTCGGGCTGCATCCCCCGTTTCACCAGCCGCCGCGCTGCTTCGCCCGCATCGGCGCAAAGGAACTCCACGTTGTCAAACCCGTTGCGGGCGGCGTTTTCCCTGGCGTCCCGGATGGCGGGGGCCACCACCTCCACGCCGATGGCCCGCTTCGCCTGCCGCGCCATGGCCAGCGTGATGGTGCCGGTGCCGCAGTACAGGTCCACCACAGTCTCCTCCCCGGTCAGCCCGGCGAAGGCCACCGCCTTTTGGTACAGCACCTCCGCCTGGTCCCGGTTGACCTGGAAGAAGGAGGGCACGCTGAGCCGGAAGGTCAGGCCGCAGAGCCGATCCTCCAGATGGTCACTCCCCCACAGGGTGCGATAGGTGCGGCCCAGAATCACGTTGGTGTCCTCTGTATTCGTGTTCAACACGATGCCCACGGTTTTGGGGCAGCCCACGGTCAGGTCATGCACCAGCTCCGCCTCAAAGGGCAGGTGCGTTGCGTTGGCCACAACGCAGATCAGCAGCTCCCGCCGCCGGTTCGTGCGCACCAGCAGGTGCCGCATCAGCCCCTGTAGCGTACCCTCATCGTAGGCAGAGATGTTGTACTTGTGCATCCACTTGCGGACGATGCGCCCGGCCTTGTCCGCCTGGTCGGATTGGATACGGCAGGACGGGATGTCAATGACGTCATGGCTCCGCTCCCGGTAAAAGCCGACGTGAACGCCGTTCTTCGGGTCGCGGGAGATGGGGAAGGCCACCTTGTTCCGGTACCGCTCCGGCTGAGCCGCGCCCAGCATCTCGCTGACGCTGACATCAAAGCCGCCGATGCGCCGCAGGGCGTCCTCCACCCGCTGCCGCTTATAGACCAGTTCCTCCTCATAGGTCATATGCCGCAGGCGGCAGCCGCCGCACTTGCCATAGTAGGGGCAGTCCGGCTCCACCCGGGCGGGAGAGGGCACTAGCACCCGCTCCGTTTTGGCCCAGGCGGCGGCTTTGCCCACCTTCAAAATCCTGGCCTCCACCGTCTCGCCCCGCAGTGCGCCTTTCACAAAGACGGCCCGCCCGTCGATACGGCCCACGCCGTCCCCGTCGCTGGCGTAGCCGTCGATGCGCAGGGTGCAAATTTGGTTTTTCATCAGCTCTGCCATGGTCGTTTCCCTCTTTCGTAGATTCCGTGTGGAAGGGCGCGTCTGCTTCCTTGATATTCAGCGGTCTGAAATCCGCGTGACAGCCGAACCTTTTTGCGGTATACTGCTGTCAGAGGTTCCCACTTTGCTGACACGCACGAGTTTGGAAGGAGGCCCTATATGTCCAAGGAGTACGCCTATTTCTCCCACCGCGCCTGCGAATACTTCCCCTGCCACCCGGGGGCAGATCCGGAGAATTTCAACTGCCTGTTCTGCTATTGCCCCCTCTACCTGCTGGGGGACCGGTGCGGCGGCGCGTTCACCTGGCTGGAGAACGGCGTTAAGGATTGCAGCGCCTGCCTGTATCCCCATCAGCGGGAGCACTACGACGCCATCACCGCCCGCTATGGGGAGATCGCCGCCGCCCTGCCCCGCCATGAACCGGGGAAACCGTGACCTGAGCGCCTTTGGACAGACGTCCCGCCATGCGCGTCTGTCAGCGGACGTTTGCTTGAAAAAGCGGCGAGGAATCCTCCCCGCCGCTTTGCAGCTTATGCAGTTTTTTTGGCGCGGACAGCGGAGCCGTTTACCAGCGCACCAGGCAGGCCGCGCTGGACAGCCCGCCGCCGAAGGCGGCCATGGCAATCAGGTCGCCGCGATGGAACCGGCCCGCCCGGTTCCACTCATCCAGCACCAGCGGGATGCTGGCGGCGGAGGTGTTGCCGTACTTCTGGATGTTGACGCAGAAGTGGTCGGCGGGGATGTCCTTCATCCGGCGGGCCGCGCCGTCAATGATGCGCTTGTTGGCCTGATGGGGGATGACCCAGTCCACGTCGCTCTGCTTCAGGCCGGCCTTCTCCACCACCTCGGCGATGCGCTTGGGGAAGTTGCTGACGGCGAACTTGTAGGTCTCCTGCCCGTTCATATGCACCAGCGGCTCCTTCTCCTGCCGGTCATACCAGGGGGAAATGCCCTTCTTGGTGGGGATGGCAATCACATCGTCCCCGCCCTGCACTTGGAAGACAGAGGTAATATAGTTATCACCCGGCTCCAACACAACAGCGGCGGCCCCATCGCCAAACAGGACGCAGGTGGAGCGCTCATGCCAGTTCAGGATGCGGCTCATGCTCTCCGCGCCAATGACCAGCATCTTCCGGATGCCGCCCTTGCAGAAGAAGGCTGCGGCGGTGTCCATCAGATAGATCCAGGCGGTGCAGGCGGCGTTCAGGTCGAGGCAGGGGCACTGGGCCCCCAGATTGTGCTGCACCATGCAAGCTATGGAGGGGCTGACGTATTCGCCGCTGATGGAGGCGCAGAGAATCATGTCGATTTCGCTGATGTCCGCCCCGGCGTTTTCCAGGGCAGCCTGGGCGGCCTTGGTGGCCAGCTCGGAGGTGGTTTCGTTCGTCACAACATGGCGCTGCTCAATGCCGCTGCGGCTGCGAATCCACTCGTCTGAGGTGTCCAGAAACAGGGTCAGGTCATCATTTGTCACAATATGCTCTGGCACATAGCTCCCTGTGCCAACGATTTTAAAGCTCATGGTGAAACTCCTTTATGATTCCATTGCTGCAAACAGCAAATTTCAGTCGCTCATACACTATCATTTTACCAGACAATCACGCCGCTGTCAATTTATCTTTTCGGGAAATCACCGGTTTCCGGTGTTTGGCCGCCCAGGGCGGCGCAGACTTTGGGCAGCAGCGCCTCCATGGCGTCCATCACCTGGGAAATGCCCGCTTTGGTGAGGCCGTCATAATGGATGCCGCAGGACACCGCCACGGTCTGCCCCGTCAGGGCGGCCAGGGTGGTGGCGTATCGGTCCCCGACATAGTCGTCCTTGTGGGTGGGGAGGACGAGCTTCTCCAACCTGACCCCACCCTCCTGGCTGCTGTGGGCTACGCTGACGCTGCCCACATGGGGCTTGTCCCCGCCGGAAATCAGCACGTTCCAGTCCTGTCCCGCCGGAAACAGCTCCACCGTGATGGGCTTGGACAGGACGGCGGTTTCAAAGTGCAGCGGTTTCATGGCTGGAGGCCCTCCCAGTGGTAGGCGTCCTCCGGCTCCACGCCGAACTGGGCCAAAATCTTCCCCACAATATGGGCGTTCATATCGTCCAGGCTGTCCGGATGGTGGTAATAGCTGAGGACAGGGGGGAGGATCACCGCCCCCATCTGGGACAGCTCATAGAGGTTCCGCAGGTGCAGGGTGGAGAGGGGGCACTCCCTCGGCACCAGCACCAGCTTGCGCCGTTCCTTCAGCGTCACGTCGGCGGCCCGGAGCAGCAGGGTATCGCTGTAGCCGGAGTGGATGCCCGCCACGGTTTTCATGCTGCACGGCACGACCACCATCCCCTCAGAGGCGAAGGTGCCGCTGGCGGGGCCGTCTCCGATATTCCGGTTGTCATAGACCGCGTCGGCCAGCGCCCCCAGCTCCCCGGCGGTCATGCCGCACTCCTGTTCCAGGGTCAGCTCTGCGCCGTAGGTGATGATGAGATGGCTTTCCAACGGGGTATTCCGCAGGGCGCGCAGGAGCGCGACGGCCAGCGGTGCGCCGGAAGCGCCGCTGACCCCTACCACGAGGCGTTTGGGATGCTGCTTCATGGGGCCACTTCCTTTCTTTCTTCTCTGTTCCGTCGTGAACGACACGAACCCCGGCAGTTTGCCGAGGTTCGTATGCGATTCTTAGGTTTGTTTTTGGTCAGATACATTCCACCGGAGTGGTGCCGTAAACCTGCTCCACCAGCCGCAGGGCGTCGGTGGCGTAGTGGGCGGCCACCAGCAGGGAGATGTCCACCTCCGAGGTGGTGATCAGCTCCATCTGAATCCCCGCCCCGCTGAGGGTGGAGAACACATCCGCTGCCACGCCGGGGCAGTGGAACATCCCGGTGTCAAAGAAGCCCAGCTTGCAGTTGCCGGGCAGCACCTCCGGCTTGATGGAGGGATGCTCCTTCCGCAGGCCGCCCAGAATGGTCAGGGCGTCCCCCAGGGAGTCGTCGGAGATGGTGAAGCTCAGGCGCATCTCCCCGCCCTGGGGCGCGGTCTGGGAAATCATGTCCACATCCACCTGGGCCTGGGCGAAGGCGGTCAGCACGCTGGCCACCACCGCGCTGTCACAGGGCAGGTCGGCCAGGGTGATGAGGGTGATGTTGTTGGCGTAAGTGATTTTGGAAATTGCTGCGCTCATCTGTTATTCATCCTTTCCGGAGGCTGCCACCAGCTGGCTCATGTTGTACAGGCCCGGCGCGGAGACCGCCGCCATGTACTTGGCGGCCTTCACTGCGCCGTTGGCGAAAATCTCCCGGCTCATGGCAGTGTGCTTGATTTCAATGACCTCGTCCCGTCCGGCGAAAATCACCTCATGGACCCCCACGATGGTGCCGCCCCGGACGGAGCTGATGCCGATTTCGTTCTTAGGGCGGGCCTCCCGCCGGTCGTGGCGGCCGTAATTGTAGGCGGCGTCATAGTTCAGGGCCTCCTGGGCGGCGTCGGCAATCATCAGGGCGGTGCCGGAGGGGGCGTCCACCTTGCGGTTGTGGTGCTGCTCCACGATTTCAATGTCATAGCTGTCCCCAAGGACGGCGGCGGCCTGCTTCACCAGCTCCAGCAGCACGTTGATGCCGAGAGACATATTGGCGCTGCGGAACACGGGGATTTGGGCGGCGGCCTCGTCGATTTGGGTCAGCTGCTCCTCAGAGTAGCCGGTGGTGGCCAGCACCACAGGTACCTTCCGGTCAAGGCAGTAGGCCAGCAGGCCGTCCAGCGCCCTGGGGGAGGAGAAGTCGATGACGCAGTCCGCCTGGCCGCTGTAGTTGGATGGGACGGCGTACACCGGATAGGCACGGCTGGCGGTGTTCACGTCGAAGCCTGCCACCACGGAAAGCTCCGGGTCGGCGGCGCAAATCTGCTCCACCACCTGGCCCATCTTCCCGTTGCAGCCGGAGATGACGATTTGAAGCATCTTTCGTACCCTCCCTCTTTAAGCGTCCAGCAGACCGGCCTTGACCAGGGCCGCCCTCAGCTTCTCGTTATGTTCCTCGGTCATGGCGCAGAGGGGCATCCGCAGAAGGCCCGCGCCCTTGCCCATCATGTTCAGGGCGGTCTTGACGGGGATGGGATTCGTCTCCATAAACAGGGCGTCGGACAGGGGGAGGACCTCCTGGGTCTGCATCAGGGCGGCCTCGGCGTAGTTCCCCTCCAGGCACAGGTGGCTGACCCGCACCATCAGCTCCGGCGCCACGTTGGACACCACCGAGATGACCCCCTTGCCCCCCAGGGCCATCAGGGGCACCACCTGGCCGTCCTCACCGGACCAGATGTTGAACTCGTCGCCGCACAGCATACGGGTGTGGGCAATCAGGTCAAAGTTGCCGGAGGCCTCCTTGACACCGTTCATCATGGGGTGCTTGGAGAGGGCGGCGTAGGTCTCGGCGGTGAAGCTTAGGCCGGTGCGGCTGGGAACGTTGTAGCAGATGATGGGGGTATGCACCCGGTCGGCCAGGTAGGTGTAATGCTCCACCAGGCCCTTTTGGGTGGTCTTGTTGTAGTAAGGGGTGACGATGAGCAGGCCGTCCGCCCCGCAGGACTCCGCGTAGAGGCTCAGCTCCAGGGCGGTGGCGGTGCAGTTGCTGCCCGTACCGGCCAGGACTTTGCAGCGGTGGTTCACCGTCTCGCAGCAGAAGCGGATGGCCTCTTTGTGCTCCTCCATGGTCATGGTGGAGCCCTCGCCGGTGGTGCCGCAGATGCAGATGCAGTCGGTACCGGCGGCGATCTGCCATTCGATCAGCTCAGCCAGCTTCCTGTAGTCAACGCCGGTCTCTGTGAAAGGGGTGACAATGGCGACGCAAGCGCCGGTGAAGATGGGAGTTTTCATAGTATCAGAACCTTTCTCATACAATGCGCGCACCCGTATAGGATGTTGGCTGGATAATGGAAGCTCAACCCTTGTGGGGGAGATATCCCTCCGCGGCCAGCAGCTCGGCCAGCAGCACGCCGCCGCCTGCCGCGCCCCGCAGGGTGTTGTGGCTCAGGCCCACGAACTTGTAGTCATACTGGGTGTCCTCCCGCAGGCGGCCCAGGGAGATGGCCATGCCGCCCTCCAGGTCCCGCTGGAGCCGGGTCTGGGGGTAGTTGGGGTCCTCAAAATAGTGGAGGAACTGCTTCGGGGCGGAGGGGAGGTCCAGCTCCTGGGCCCGGCCCCGATAGCCCGCCCAATCCGCTTTGATTTCCTCAATGGAGGGCTTCTTCCCCGCCGGGAAGGACAGGAACACGGCGGCCATGTGGCCGTCCGTCACCGGCACCCGCAGGCACTGGGAGGTGATGCTGGGAGTATTGGTGGGGACGATGACGCCGTCCACCAGGTCGCCCCACATCTTCAGCGGCTCCTGCTCGCTCTTCTCCTCCTCGCCGCCGATGTAGGGGATAACGTTGTCGATCATCTCCGGCCAGGTCTCGAAGTTCTTGCCCGCGCCGGAGATGGCCTGGTAGGTGGTGACCAGCACCTTCTCCAGCCCGTACTTCTCCCGCAGGGGGTGCAGGGCGGGGACGTAGGATTGCAGGGAGCAGTTGGACTTGACGGCGATGAAGCCGGTTTTGGTCCCCAGCCGCTTTCGCTGGGCGTCAATGACCCGGATATGGTCGGGGTTGATTTCCGGCACCACCATGGGCACGTCGGGGGTGAAGCGGTGGGCGGAGTTGTTGGACACCACGGGGCACTCCCGCTTCGCGATTTTCTCCTCCAGGGCCTTGATTTCGTCCTTCTTCATGTTGACGGCGCAGAAGGTGAAGTCGATTTGGGACACGAAGGCGTCCAAATCCTGCTCGATGTCCAGCACCGTCATGCCCTTGACGGATTCCGGGATGGGGGTGGACATCTTCCACCGGCCCGCCACGGCCTCCTCATAGGATTTACCGGCGCTGCGGCCGGAGGCGGCGATGGCGGTCAGCTGGAACCAGGGGTGGTGCTCCAGCAGGGTGATAAAGCGCTGACCCACCATGCCGGTGCAGCCGACAACGCCGACCTGAAACTTTTCCATGTTGCATTCCTCCAAAAAAGGCTTCCCAATTATTTCTATGCCGAGGTGTGGGATTTGGGGATAAAAAAAGGAATCAGTAGTTGCAAAACTGACTGATTCTGTACTATAATGTCTGACGGGCAGACCGTATAGGAACAAAAAGCAGACAGCTCCCCATCCCCACACCGGGGATGACAGTTGTCAGGCTGTTGACCTGACCCCCAGGTGACGGCGCTCGGCGTGCCGCCCCTTCGGCGGCCTCCCCTTTCCACGCGGCATTAAGCAGGCCACCGAAAGCCCTCTGCCGCGGATACTGATGTTGACCGCGCCTCTATTCTGCATAGACTAGATATAGTTTAGCATAGTTATCCACGCCTGTCAATGCCGGAAAGCGTGAAGAATTTATAAATCAAAGTGGAACGTTTCCCACCGGTTCGGCAAATTGACCGGACTTCCACGGGGAAATTGGACTCAAACAAGAAGGAATGAAAACGGTATGAAAACAAGCGATTTTTATTACGACCTGCCGGAGGAGCTGATTGCCCAGACGCCGCTGGAGCAGCGGGACGGCTCCCGGCTGATGGTGCTGGACAAGACCACCGGGGCCATTCAGCACCGGCACTTTTATGAGCTGCCCCAGTTCCTCCGCCCCGGAGACTGCCTGGTGCTAAACGATTCCCGGGTGCTGCCCGCTCGGCTCATCGGCCATCGGGAGACGGGGGGCGTGTCCGAGGTGCTGCTGCTCATCGACCGGGGCGGCAATGACTGGGAGTGCCTGGTGCGCCCCGGCAAGAAGCTGCGGACGGGGGCCAGGGTCACCTTCGGCAACGGGGAGCTGACGGCGGAGATTCGGGACGTGCTTCCCGGCGGCAACCGGCTGGTGCATTTTACCTATGAGGGCATCTTCCTGGAGGTGCTGGAGCGGCTGGGCCGGATGCCCCTGCCCCCCTACATCAAAGAGGAGCTGCAGGACCAGGAGCGGTACCAGACGGTTTACTCCAAGGTGGTGGGCTCCGCCGCCGCCCCCACGGCGGGGCTGCACTTCACCCCCCAGCTGCTGGAGGAAATTCAGGCCATGGGGGTGCGCCTGGCCTACGTCACCCTCCATGTGGGGCTGGGCACCTTCCGCCCGGTGAAGGCGGAGGAGGTGGAGGAGCATGATATGCACTCCGAGTACTGCATGGTGGGGGAGGAGGCCGCCCGCATCATCACCGAGACGAAGCGGAGCGGCGGCCGGGTGGTCTGCGTGGGCACCACCTCCTGCCGCACGGTGGAGTCCTTCGCCAATGAGGATGGCACCATCGACCCCAGCGCCGGGTGGACGAACATCTTCATCTATCCGGGCTACCGGTTCAAGTGCCTGGACGCGCTGGTGACCAACTTCCACCTGCCGGAGTCTACCCTCATCATGCTGGTGTCCGCCCTGGCGGGGCGGGAGCACGTGCTGCACGCCTATCAGGAGGCGGTGCAGGAGCGGTATCGGTTCTTCTCCTTCGGGGATGCGATGCTGATTATGTAGAGAAGGAGGCTTCATATGCTACAACCCAGATTGTTGTCGGTCGTTCCGGCGGATGATAATACACTCCTGTTAAAATATGAGACTGGGGAAGCCAGGGTGTTTGATGTAAAGCCGTATCTTTCCGGGGCGTGGTTTGAAGCGCTGAGAGATAATAGTTATTTCCGCACGGTACAGATGCTGCCGGGAGGGATTGGCATTGAATGGAAGGACGGCCAGGATATTGCGCCCCATGAGCTGTATGAGTGCAGCATCCCGTTGGAAAGCAAAGGCTAGGTATCCGAAGAAGTGCCTAACCTTTCTTTTGGCTTTAAGATGATTGAGGTATGAATCCGCCTTTTTCCATCAATTCGGTCAACACGGCGAGAAACGCGTTTAGCTTCTCAGGCTCTAAAAGGCCAAGAAGGTCGATATTTACAAATCCTTTCGTCAGATGGACACACTGGCTGTCGAGCCCCAACCTCTCTGTGAAGATGCGTTTAAACTCATCCGGGGTTGGCCCTTGTTTCAGCTTGGTTGTGAAGTTGTCCACATATAAAGAAACGATAGGCATGGTGTGCGTCGAGTAGCATATCTGGAAGAACCAATATTTATCTGGCCTTTTGGACAGAAACGTGGGACGAACAACCTTCTCGCCGAATCTGTTATGGAATCCAAGCTGTTCGGCATATTGAATCAGAGCGTTGCAGACATTCGCAACTGGCCTGCCGCAATCCCCTTCTATATACTCCAGCATTGATTCGGCAGACCAGTTTCTCCTGGAAGAAAGAGCCGCCTGTTCGCTGCCGGCGGACAGATTTGTCACTATACTGGAAGACAGCAGAGAGGAATCGTTTGTCTGGAACTGACGGATTTCCACTCCATAGACCCGAATGCCGTTCAGGTTACGATTGAGGAAATCAATGATGGTTTGCAGCCGACCGGGAATCTTATCGGCTGCGAATACCAAGATAAGCCGTTCTGCCTTTAAATTTGTGGCGACAGCATCCCAGAACTCGTCCGTGTCATACGCTTCAAGGATACCTTCGCTGTCACCGTTCGCTTCTCGAAACAGCTGACGAAGGATGTCCACATTCCATCCAGATGCACAGGAGGCGTAATCCAACACCTGGGCCACTACCTCACGCCGGATTCTGGTATCGACGGCACGCTTTACTTCGACAAGAACCGGCACGCCGTTCTGGTCGACAAACAGGTGATCCAGCGACAGCCCGAAATCGTCAGATACAGCAAATTCCCGCTGTACCAAAATGAGTTGAGCGTCATCTGGCGCGTAGGAGACAAGCTGGGGGTTACATTCAATTAACCGCTGCAATTCATTTTCGTATTCGTAATGATGCTCTTTGGCTGGAAGTGCGTTTTCGCCTGACATCAGGTAAAGGGAATTTACCATGGCAAATCACCGACCTTTGAGAATATGTGGATAGACTCTATTATATCAAATTCTGAAAAAAAGGCAACAAAATGCAAAGCAAATTCGCAGGGAGTCAACTCAACTTTTGATACAGAGACGCCGTTTCCCTCCAGCCATAACCTCCCTTGCAAAACCGCCGCTTTCATGCTATGATGGTAAAATCACAGACGAAAGAGGGCACTGTTATGGAGCTACTGTTTGTCGCCTACCCAAAATGCAGCACCTGCCAGAAGGCCAGGCGCTATCTGGAGGAGCGGGGCGTCCCCTTTACGCAGCGGGACATCAAGGAGGAGCGTCCCACCGCCCAGGAGCTGGAGCGCTGGCACAGGGCCAGCGGCCTGCCGCTGAAGCGGTTCGTCAACACGTCTGGGCTGCTGTACCGCTCTATGGATTTGAAGAACCGCCTCCCCGCCATGACGGAGGAGGAGATTTACGCCCTGCTTGCCACGGACGGAATGCTGGTGAAGCGGCCCCTCCTCATCGGGGAGGGCTTCGTCCTCACCGGTTTCCGCCAGGCGGAGTGGGACGCGGCATTGTCCCAAGACTGAGGAAATGGGAGAACCATCATGTTTCAAGTGATTCAAACGGAAGGCCGGGCTCGTCGGGGCGTGTTCACCTGCGCCCACGGGACGGTGCAGACCCCTGTCTTTATGAACGTGGGCACCCAGGGGGCAATCAAGGGCGCGGTCTCTGCCGGGGATTTGAAAGAGATCAGCTGCCAGATTGAGCTGTCCAACACCTACCACCTCCACGTCCGCCCTGGCGACGACGTGGTGCGCCAACTGGGGGGCTTGCACCGGATGATGGGCTGGGACGGGCCGATTCTGACGGATTCCGGCGGCTTCCAGGTGTTCTCCCTGGCCACCCTGCGGAACATTAAGGAGGAGGGCGTCACCTTCCACAGCCATGTAGACGGCCGGAAGATTTTCATGGGGCCGGAGGAGTCCATGCAGATTCAGGCCAATCTGGGCAGCGATATCGCCATGGCCTTTGACGAGTGCGTGGAGAACCCCTGCGCCCATGACTACGCCCAGCGCTCCGTGGAGCGCACCCAGCGCTGGCTGGAGCGGAGCATTGCGGAGCACCAGCGGCTCTGCGCCCTGCCGGACTGCGTCAACCCCGGTCAGCAGCTCTTTGCCATCAACCAGGGCTGCACCTACCCAGACCTTCGCATCTGGCACGCCCAGCAGATCTCCGCCCTGCCGGAGGACAGCTTCCAGGGGGTGGGCATCGGTGGCCTGGCCGTGGGGGAGAGCACTGAGGTCATGTATGACATCCTGGACCAGGTGGTGCCCTATCTGCCGGAGGGGAAGCCCCGCTACCTGATGGGGGTGGGGAC
>JAJPXL010000147.1 GCA_021205455.1 Clostridiales bacterium | reverse complement strand
CACTGGCACATTTTTGGACGCCGTAAATTGTCCCGCCAAGAAATGGGGGAAAGAAAGCGGCTCAGGGAGGGGCTTCGGGGTTCCTCCGTTATCAAGAACTTTAAGGCACTACCTACTCTTTTAAGTGGCTTCGCCAGCAAGCTGGCTCAGGATTTTGCTAAAAATATGCCCCCGGCATATTTTTTACGCAAAATCCTCCCTAAGAACCCTCCCCCTATCCCACTGTGGGCTTCGCCTTGTCCCTCAATCAAGTGGTCTATCAGGCAACAGACGATGTAACTTGATACCTGCTGAGACTGCCGCCGATGGCGGCTGGGTAACATTCTGCTTTTCCATCGGTCGCGCTAATCTGAGTTTCAGTGCGGAAACGCGTTTTTCCTTAGGAAAGCAAAAATAAATCCTTAAGTTGATGGCATTGCCCCGAAGGGGTAGGGAGCGAAGCGGAAATGCCGCTTGACGGCGGAGGGGGACCGGCGATAGCCGGTGGAGGGGTCTGTGCGAAACGGATTTCAAAATTGGTTTCTGTGGCAGACAACAGACCGGCAGGGCGGCTTCCGCCGCCCTGCCCTTTCCATGAATGGGAGACGGTACGATGAACTATGACGCCCTGATTTTTGACGTGGACGGCACCCTCTGGGACGCCCGGGAGCAGGTGACGGTGGGCTGGAACCTGGCCGTGGAGCGGTGGACGGGCCGCCCCAACGTCCTGACGGCGGAGGGGCTGGGCCGTCACTTCGGCAAGACCATGCCGGATATTGTGCGGGCGGTGCTGCCGGAGATTCCGGAGGAGGAAATCGGAGCCTTCTCCGACCTGTGCTTCGACTTGGAGAACGCCTACGTCATGGAGCATCCCGGCAGGCTGTACCCCGGCGTCCGGGAGACGCTGGAGGCGCTGGCGCAGCGGTACCCCCTCTACATCGTCTCCAACTGCCAGAAGGGGTACATCGAGTGCCTGGTGTACGGGGCCCATCTGGAGGGGCTGTTTTCCGGCTGGCTGTGCTGGGGGGAGACGGGCAAACCCAAGTGGGCCACCCTCCGCCAGCTGATGGAGGAGCGGAGCCTCCAACACCCGGTCTACATCGGGGACACCCAGGGGGACGCGGACGCCTGCCGGGCGGCGGGCATCGACATGATCGCGGTGAGCTACGGCCTGGGCAGGGTGGAGCGGCCTGCGGTGGAGATCAACCGGTTTGAGGAGCTGCTCCAAATTTTATAAAGCGGCCTATATCAGGATTTCCCGCAACAGCAACGTGACATTCCTTTTGTGTCAGGATTCCGTTGACGCAGAAGGATAGCTAGCACTTCGCAAAATTTGCAACGCCACTTATGGGCTGCAAGGGCAGGCGGCTTAGTTTGCAGCCAAAGACAAAGAGCAAAGGAGATATGCGCTATGGGTGAAATTGCAAAAAAGGAAGCTATCATCAGAGAGTTGGCTAATGTAGAAGTCCGTCCGGCTTACCTGGAAGAACAGGTTGGGTTAAGCAGCTATATGAAAATGCCCATTGCAGAATTGGCGACGTTGGGTGCAGGACTCGCATCATTGCCGACTGCGCTTGGCACAGCGGCGCAGGCAGCCGGGAACGGTGCAGGAGACCTGTATCGTATTGTGATTCCTGATTCTGCGGTTGGAACGCTCGTTCAGAAAAGTGGCGTCACATTAGGGAATTTGGTTGGGGCGGATGGACACACGTTTTCTGCCAGGGCACGCTTTGTTCAGGTCGATGGGAACGCAGTGGCATCGGCAACATTTAATCCGATGGGGCTTCTTATGGCGACAGCGCTACTGTCGGTAGAAAGAGACCTGGCCGCTATTCAGGAACGACAAATAGAGATTCTTTCCTTCCTAAAAGAAGAAAAGAAAGCAAACCTGAAGGGCAGCTTGGCGTACTTAACAGAGGAATTTGCAAAATATAAATATAATCTGGAAAACGAAACGTATATTGCCGGTATATATAACAAGGTGCAGGATGTCAAGCAACAGGCGTCCCAGAATATTGACTTCTACAGAGGCGAGATTCAGAGGCAGGCAGCCAAAAAGGACCTGATACATGGAACACAGAATGTGCAGGGCAGAATGCAGAAGCTGCTGGATGAATTTGGCACCTATCAGCTGGCAGTCTATCTTTATGGGTTTGCGTCCTTCTTTGAGGTGATGCTGCTGAGGAACTTTCGCTCTGAATATTTGCACAGCGTTTCCAGCAGCATAGAGGGATATTCTCACCAGTATCGGGAGCTTTATACAGAGTGTTATAATCGTTTGGAGGGAGACATGAAAACCTCCGTACAATCGCGTATGCTCGGTAGTCTGGCGTCAATCAGTGATGCAGCCGGAAAAACGATTGAGAAAGTGCCGATTATCAGCAAGTCTTATCTTGACGAAACCCTCATTCAATCCAGTGAACGGCTAAACCGCTTCAGCGAAAAACAGAACGATGAGATGATGCGCCAATTTGTCAGCATGAAGAACAACAATGTGCAGCCGTTTGTTACAGGCGTTGAGACGATTAACCAACTTTATAACAAACCGGTAGAGCTGTTCTTTGACAGCAAAAATCTGTATTTCAAAGGGCAAATTGCGTAACGGGCGAATATAGAAGAATGGGGCAGCGCTTATGCCCCCACTTCTTCCTTGACGAAGCACCATTTATCCTCTATAATTGTAACAAAGTTTTGCGATGATATGGCAACGGCCATCGAAAGGGTATGATACTATGTTCCCCCGTTCCAGCGGCATCCTGCTGCACCTGACTTCCCTCCCCGGCGACTATGGCATCGGCTCCATGGGCCGGGAAGCCCGGCACTTTGTGGACTTCCTCCAGAAGGCCGGGCAGAGCTATTGGCAGATCCTCCCCCGAGG
>JAJPXL010000169.1 GCA_021205455.1 Clostridiales bacterium | reverse complement strand
ACCGTATCCATGTAGCCAACGGCACCTATCACATGGACGGCACGTTTACCGAGGATGCTAGTGATATATTTGGACTAACCGCCTAAAGTGCCTAAAATAGCGTGTTTCATTATGTTCGAGACCATTTTGGCCTCGTTTTTTTAATGCCTGCGTGGATACTAATTCAATACATAAATTCAGAGCGTGTATCGCCCCAATTTTCGGGGATGGGTACACGCTCTTTTTTTATGCCATGAAACAAGTGGAGGTGAAGGAACCATGAGCGGAAACACAGCGGATAGCAACGTGCGATATTCCAGAGATAAGCCCAAAGACTGCAAGTTCTGTTACTACTGGCAGGGACGGAAGAAGGGCTGCCTGATGGGAGAACAGAACTGCGCCTATCTCATCCGTGAGAAGGAACCGACAGAACGCAGTCGGTGTGATGGTTGTCCCTACGGGATGTACTCGCCCTGCATCGGCTGGTGTACCGTGGATGTGATAAACGCTATTTTCAAGAACCGGCTGGCCGCAAGAGCAGACCGGAACCACGAAAGGAGTCCGTGATGGGAAGAAAGAAATATTCGGAGGATGGCTATGACAAGGGTAAGGACGGGAAGTTCCCGGACTGCCGCTATTGCCGGTATCACACCTCCGGCAGCAAAGGCATCCGGTGCCGCTACAAACACTGTCTGTACCGCAAGCGGCAGGATGACAGGCGGAGGAGGTGAGCTTTCATGCCGGTCTTTCGAGTTGAGAAAAACACCAATTATACGACCATGTGTAACTACCATCTGAGGGACAGGAACCTGACGCTGAAAGCGAAAGGATTGCTCTCCCTTTGTCTGAGCCTGCCGGAGACCTGGGACTATAGCGTCCGGGGCCTGGTTGCCATCTGCAAGGAGGGCAAGGACAGTATCGTCAAAATCTTGCAGGAGCTGGAGCAGTACGGCTATCTGGAGCGGCATCAGCTTCGCCGGGACGATGGCAAAATGGGTGGTATTGAGTATGTTATCTATGAAATGCCCCGTGAACCGTGTGCGGGAAATCCGGACACGGGAAAACCGGACACGGATAATCCGGATGCGGCAAAACCGGATGCGGGAAAACCGCGTCCGGAAAACCCGCCACAATTAAATAAAGAACAATTAAGTAAAGAAGAATCAAATACTGACTCAAATAAAAGAAAGAGGGAGAAAGAGCCTCGCCACCAGTATGGGGAGTACGGCAATGTCCTGCTGTCAGGTTCTGAGCTTTCTTCTTTACAGGCAGAGTTCCCCCAAGACTACCAGCGGCGGATCGAGCGCCTGTCCGAGTATATGGCCTCCACCGGGAAGTCATACAAAAGCCACCTGGCTACCATTCGGAGCTGGGCGAGGAGAGACCGGTGGCAGGCGGCCTCCACCCCAGGAACAGTGGGAACCTACAGCCACGACAACTACAGATGCGAGGAGGGAGAAAGCCTATGAACGAGCTGCTATCTTCCCTCTTTGACAGGAACATGAAGGCCGAGCCTTCCGACGAGGAGTATGTCGGAGAGGACGGCCTTTTTTACTGCAAGAAATGCCATACGCCCACTCAGTGCCGGGTGGAGATTGCAGGCAGACAGAGCATTGTCTCCTGTATGTGTAGCTGCGCCAAAGAGGAGCTGGACAAATACGAGCGTGAACTGGCGGAGATGAACCGTCGAAATCATATCTACAGCCTGAAAGCCAACGGCATTCAGGAGCGGGCCTTGTATGACTGGACGTTTGAGAAGGCAGCGGACAGCCCCAGCATCCAGATGGCAAGGCGATATGTGGACAGTTGGCCGGAGGTCAAAAAGAACAACCTCGGTCTCCTGCTTTGGGGGGATGTTGGAACAGGAAAATCATTTACAGCCGCCTGCATTGCCAACGCCCTGCTGGAGACCGGGGTGCCGGTGCTGATGACAAACTTCTCCAAGATATTAAATCAGATGGGTGGTATGTACTCGGAGGAGCGGTACAAGTATATCGCTTCTTTTTCGTCCTTTGAGCTGCTCATCATCGACGACCTGGGCATCGAGCGCAACACCGAGTATGCGCTGGAACAGGTCTATGCGGTCATTGATGAACGCTACAAATCGAAGAAGCCCCTCATCATCACCACCAATCTGACCATCAACCAGATTCGCAATGCCGAGGATGTGGCTCACGCCCGCATCTACAGCCGGGTGTTGGAACTGTGTACCCCGTTGCAGGTGCGTGGAACAGACCGGCGCACGGAGATCGGGCGGGACAAGCAGGCGCTGGTCAAAGACCTGCTCTATGGCGGTTGAGGAGGTGGTTCCCATGTGCTGACTTAATAGTCTCAAAATTCACGCAGAAATGGAGGTGACGAATTGTGTCAAATGAAGTCGAAAACAAAGACACACCCACACAGGAACAGGTTCAGCAGATACCCATCTCGGAGCTGCACCCCTTCGAGGGACATCCCTTTCGTGTGGTGGACGATGAGGCCATGACCCGGACGGTGGAGAGCATTTCCCAGTTTGGGGTCATTTCCCCTCTGCTGGCCAGACCTGACCCGGACGGCGGCTATGAGATTATTTCCGGCCACCGGCGCTGTCATGCGGCGGAGCTGGTGGGGCTGAAAACCCTGCCGGTCATTGTCCGGGAGATGGACGATGATGAAGCGATCATCGCAATGGTGGATGCCAATCTCCAGCGGGAGACCATCCTCCCCAGCGAACGGGCGTGGGCGTACAAGATGAAGCTGGATGCTATCAAACACCAGGGAGCCAGGTCGGATTTAACTTCCCGACAACTCGTCGGGAAGTTGGAAGCAGCCGATATTCTCGGAAAAGATACTGGCGAGAGTGGCCGTCAGGTTCAGCGCTATATCCGCCTGACCAACCTTATCCCGGAACTGATGGACATGGTGGATGAGAAAAAGATAGCGTTTAACCCGGCTGTGGAGATTT
>JAJPXL010000046.1 GCA_021205455.1 Clostridiales bacterium | reverse complement strand
ACTTCTCTGCTTTTTTCTGGGCTTGGGGGGGTCATATCATTTTAGCACATACATTCTGTCCTCCAGCGTGAAGCGGCCCCCGTTCTGGAGCCAGCGGGCGAAGTCCAGCCGCCCCACCGCCAGGACGGAGAGCAGGGCGAGGCATACCCGGCTGAGAAAGTCGCCATCGTCCACCGCATGGAGGAAGTAGCGGTACAGGAAATAAAAGGCCAGGTGCTCGTACTCATACCCCCGCCCGGCCATGTCCGTCCGGAACCGCTCCTCCAGGGCGGGGCGGTCAGGCAGGGCGAGGCAGTCCAAAGCGGCTCGGAGCAGGGCGTCCCATTCCCCGCTGATGGACTCCAGCGTGCCGAAGAACTGAAGCAGGTGGGCGGGCAGGTCAGACGGCGCTCCGTCCTCCAGGGAAAGGCCGCCGAAGGGCAGCAGGTCGGCCGCCATCAGCTCTGCGTCGTAGAGGGCGTCCAGCTCCTGCGTGTCCCAGGCCTCCTGGGCGGTCTGAGCGTACAGCAGCAGGTCGGCAAAGCGGGTCTGTAAGGGCAGGCTGCGGTCCTGGAGCAGCCCGAAGAGCTGCTCCCGCAGGTGGAGCAGAAGGGGGAGCGTCTCCGCGGAGGCCTCGTCCGGCGCATCCTCCTCTGTTTCCGTGGCGCGGATGGTCAGGGGCCGGTCAGAGGTAAAGAGGAGCCGCCCGGCGGCCTCGCAGCACAGGCCGAGGCCGGTCTCCTGGAGGTTGTCATAGTCGTTGTAAAACCGGGGGTGCTGGTCGCAGATGTCGCAGAGAGCTCCCTCCCCCAGGCGGAGGATGATGTCGCACAGGTTGTCCGCATTTAAGAAGGGGCAGCGCTCCTCCGGCGTCAGGCGGAAATGGCTGGCGCCGTCCGCCTCGGTGACGATGCTCTGTTCCAGCCGCGCCCCGAAGGAGCCGCCGACCTGACGGTAGAGGTCGAGGGTGTCGGCGTCCACGTCGATCTCCCAGCCGACACAGCAGCTGTCCCGACAATCGGAGGCGGCGCAGCGGAAGCCGTCAAAGCAGGGCAGGGTATGCAGCTTCATAGGCCGAACATCTCCCGGCAGAGCCGCGTTCCGGCGGCGGTCTTAAAGATGCGCTGACAGGCGGTGTCGGCCGCGTGACGCCGGGCCGCGGCGGCGTCGGGGTAGTCCTCATAGAGGTTCACCAGGAAGTCCGCCTCCACCAAAATCTGGTAATCCAGCCCGTCGATGTCCGTATAGGTGTGGTGATGGCCCACCAGATAGCTGACCCGCTGGGCCACAGAGGGCGCAAAGCCCAATCCGGTCAGCATCTCCAGGGCCAGCGGCGCGCCCAGCCGCTCCTGATACGGCCCGGCGGAGGAGTGGTACTGGGCCAGGGCGGGCTTGATGCCGATGTCATGGACGTAGGCCGCCGCCTCCAGGGTGAAGCAGGTGTCGGCGTCCACCTGCTCCAGCTGGGCAATCAGGCGGCTGAAGGAATGTACCTTGATGAAGTGCTGGATGTGCTGGGGGTCATCCTGGTAATAGTGGACCATCTCTGTGGCCAGGGCGGTGAGAAGCGATTGCGTCATAGGGAACCCACCTTTCTGTGATTGTTGTCATTATACTGGATGGCGGAGGAAAACGCAAGGGGTGGCTTGTCCGTTGATACAGAGACGCTTTTCCTTCAAATATGCACGCAAAAATGATTGCATTTAAAGCCGCTTCGTGTAATATATCGTGTGATATTGCCGTTATTTTTGCGGCTAAACCGTTATTTACATAGATTGCGAGTTGTTATACGCAATCATTCAAAGTTGTTGAAATTGCCGAAGTTAGCCCATAAATGCAACTACTGATGCAAAACAGCCCCTAGCGATACCGCTAGGGGCTGTCTGTTTGGAGCAGATGATGGGAATCGAACCCACAAATCCAGCTTGGGAAGCTGGTGTTTTGCCACTAAACTACATCTGCATTTCCCGGAAACATTGATGATTATACCACATTCCCGGCGAAATGGCAAGTCAAATTTTGGCATTTTCCCGACGGTGGGGTAAATTTTTTTCATAGAGGATGCGCAGGCCGTCCAGCTGAAGCCGCTGGTCCAGCACAATGCTTTTCCGGCAGTAGGGCTGGATGATACCGGCCAGCCCGCCGGTCATAACGGCGGACACCGGCTCCCCCAGCTCGGCCTCCACCCGCTCCACCAGGCCGTCCAGCATGGCGGCGTGGCCGTACAGCGCGCCGGACTGCATACACTCCACCGTGTTCTGACCGATCATATGCCCCGGCGGGGTCAGGGGGATGGCAGGGAGCTGGGCGGCCTGCTCGGCCAGGGCGTCCACCGAGGTGCGGAGGCCGGGGATAATCATCCCGCCCAGGTAGCAGCCCCGTTTGTCGATGACGGACAGGGTGGTGGCAGTGCCCATGTCAAAGAACACGATAGGCTTGGGGTACTTCGCCATGGCCCCCACAGCGTCGGCCACCAGGTCGCTGCCCAGCTGGCTGGGGATGTCCATGCGGATGTTCAGCCCGGTCTTGATGCCGGAGGTGACCATCAGGAAGCGCTTGCCGGTGAGCAGCTCCATGGCGTTGCGCATCACCGAGCGGAGGGAGGGCACCACGGAGGAGAGGATGCCCCCCTCGATGCCGGAGGGTTCCACCCCCCGCAGCCGCAGGATGCCCTCCACCAGCATGGCGTACTCCTCCTCGGTCTTGCGGCGGTCGGTGCCGCAGCGGCCCTGGAAGCGGAGCGTCCTGCCCTCATAGCAGCCGAAGGTGATGTTGGTGTTGCCGATGTCGATGCAGAGAATCATGGTTGTCCCTCCGTTTCGGGTGGTTTTGGGTGAGCGTCTGGCTTCGGGGCCTACTTTTCTTAGACAAGGCTCGTTGAAGGAAATAAGGCGTTTGCCCTTGCCAGGGCATGGCTTACTTTTCTCGCTCCGCCGAGAAAAGTAA
>JAJPXL010000040.1 GCA_021205455.1 Clostridiales bacterium | reverse complement strand
TGGTGTGGCCTTCCACGGTGTTGCACAGCTCAAGCAGAGCCTGCCACTCGTCGTTCACGGTGAAGTAACCGGTGGCGGAGCCGGAGCCGCCGTTGGAGTTGTAGTCGAAGCCATGGCTCCAGGCGTTGACGTTGTAGTCACCAGCCATCATGCCCAGCATCAGGTCCCAGGCGGAGGAGTCGCCGGTGGTGGAGGTCAGGGTAGCCTGGTCAAGGCCCTTCACTTCGGCGTTGATGCCCACGGCAGCCAGCTGAGCGGCGATAACGGTGGCGACATCGTTATAGGTGCTCAGGGTGATGATGGTCAGCGTCTCGCCGTTGTAGGAGGACTGAGACAGATACTCAGCGACAAGGTCAGTGTCGACGCTGGTTCTGGTGTTGTAGTTGTCCAGGCTGGCCCAGTCGACATAGTCGTAGTCAGAATAGTAGTCAGAGGCGAAGGAGTACAGACGCTTGTAGTTGCCGCCCAGAGCGGTGATCAGACCGTCCTGATCGATGGCGTTGAAGATGGCCAGACGGAGGTTCACATCGCCGGTAGGCATATCTTCGCTGCAGTTGGGGGACAGGAAGTAGACGAACTTCTGCGCATAGGAGTAGACGTCATACTGGTCAGCATAGTCGCCACCGTCCAGGAAGGAATCCAAGTTGTCATAGGACATATCATAGACCATGTCCAGTGCGCCGGACTGGAGGCCGGTCTCACGGGAGTTGCCCTCGTCCACGAACTGATAGGTGATGGTCTGGACGTTGGCCTGAGACTCCTGACGGCGCAGGCTCTCATCGGTCTGCCAATAGTCGTCGTTCTTCTCGGCCACCAGGGTGGAGCCGGAGGTGTAGGAGACGAACTTGTAGGGGCCGGTGCCGCACATACTGTTGGTCAGGTTGGCGGTGCAGTTCTCGGAAACGATGAAGCAACGGGTCAGGAAGTTTTCCAGTGCGCCCAGAGCGGTCAGTTCCTCGGTGAAGGTGAAGAGGACGGTGGTGTCGTCCACGGCCTCTACGGAGACCAGAGTCTGCCAGTTGGAGGTGGTGGCGTTCTCATACTGATACATATAGCTGTAAGCTACGTCAGAAGCGGTGATGTGGTTGCCTTCATGGTCATAGATGTAATCATAGATGTACACGGTGTAGGTGGTGGAGCCTTCCTCATGGTCGTAGCCGCCGTACTCGCCGCGGCTGGCGTCGGCCAGCAGGGCGTAGAACTCGCCGTCTGCGGAGGTCTCGAACAGCATCTCGTACACCTCATAGTTGCCGGCGGTGCTGTTGTCGGTGCCCCAGGGGTCGATGGAGGTAGCGGAGGTCCAGGCCACGGTGATGGAGGAACGGGTCACGGAGTTGTCGATGTTAGCGGTGTCATGGAGGGAATCATCGGTGCCATCGCTGCTGGTGGACTCGGCGCCGTCCTCAGCCTCGGTGCTGCTGCCGCTGCCTTCGGCCTCGGTGGAATCGCCCTCGGAGGCGCTGGATGCGCCGCTGGAGGAGGTGGAATCCTCGGTGCCGGAGCTGCTGGAGCTGGAGCTGCCGCAGGCTACCAGGCTAAAGGCCATAGCCAGGGCGAGGGTCAGAGCTAATACTTTTTTCATACGGTATTCTCCTTTTTCGTTTTTTAGGACTTTTAAAAACTTATATGTCCTTACCTTTGAAATTGTAGCACACTGTGCCAGAATTTGCAACAAGGATTTTGGCGGAGTTTTATCCACTTTTTGCATAAAGCCCGTTTCTTATTTTTACCTTGTGCGGATTATTATCAGGCGAAGGGAGCCGCTTTGGGCGAGGTCCGCAGGAGGAAGCGGGGCTGCCCCCTGCCGGAGCAACGGAAGCGCAGTCCCCCTTGGACAAACAGGATTTTTCCTGTTGTGGTATAGGACGTTTCGTGTTGGACTTGTGGGCGATTCCGGTTTATGATAAAGACAGCTAGAGCAGCGGACACGCTGCACAGAATCACCCGAAACACCGGGGCAGATGTCAACGCCCCGGACCATACGAAAGGATGGACTTATTTATGTATAACAAACTGCCTGAACTGTCCCTTGCCGAGCAGCAGATGCCTCTGGCCCGCTTCTACTACGGCTACCCCGTCCGCGACCTGCCCCAGGAGGTCAAGGACGTGATCTTCGGCGACCCCATCGACCCCTCCGAGGCCATCCAGCCGGAGAACTTCCTGGACTGGCTCCAGCCCAAAGGCCAGTATCTGGAGCATGAGAACGCCTACTGTATGTTCGCAGACGGCAGCGGCTACATCGCCACCTACATGAAGTTCCCCAAGGATCTGGACGTGAAGAAGGTGTTCTGGTACCTGAACTGGCTGAACTTCCACTGCAAGAGCCAGCCCGAGGGCACCGGCAACCTGCGCTATAAGATCTGGAACCCCGCCGACCACTGGAACCACTACTTCGTCAACTGGAGGGACAAGAGCGAGGGCATCTTCACCACCGAGAGCCTGGATATGGGCGAGGGCGACCGCAAGTATGACACCCTGCGCCACTCCTATGACCTGAAGGAGTACGGCCTGACCCAGGAGAAGATTGATGAAATCGAAGCCTCCGGCATCGCCTGCCCCCTGAGCAGCGACTGGGAATCCTTCGACTTTGAGGGTGCCCACCTGACCCTGGGCCAGATCCGGCCCTGCCCCGACGGCGGCTTTGAGCGCCGGAGCTGCGAGTGGATCGGCTGGCGTCCCGGCAAGGACGGCAAGATCGAGCGCATCGAGAAGACCCCCTGCGACGAAGCCTACCTCCGCAAGGTCGCCTATCACACCCTGCTGGAGTGGCAGCACCTGGGCGACTACATCGACGACCTGTACGACACCTATCACAACAAGCCCAACGACGCGGACTGATCTGCCGGGAAGGAGGTCATACGAATGCCAGGGCAATTCCATCCGCTGAGCCAGGCGTTCCTGGACAGCATCCAGCACAAGTACCTCGACCTGCACTACTGCGACGATTCCCCCATGCAGATCATGGACTTGTACTATCCCAACGAGCCCAGTGACAGGCCCTATCCCGTCATCATCCACACCCACGGCGGCGCCTTCGCCAACGGCGACCAGCGGGAGAATAACGCCGAGCCCATGCTCCGGGGGCTGGAGCGGGGCTATGTGGTGGCCAGCATCCAGTACCGCCGCAGCCGGGAGGCTTTCTTCCCCGCCCAGCTGTACGACGCCAAGGCCGCCGTCCGCTACCTCCGCGCCCACGCAGCGGAGCTCGGGCTGGACACGGAGCGGTTCGCCACCTGGGGCCCCTCCTCCGGCGGCTGGCTGGCCTCCATGGTGGGGGTCACGGCAGGCAACCCCGCCTTTGAGGACTTCTCTCAGGGCAACCCCGAGTACAGCAGCGCGGTGCAGGCCGTGGTGGACTGGTGCGGCCCCTGCGGCGGCTTCCTGGAGATGGACACAGCCTTCCGCCAGAGCGGCCTGGGCACGCCGGACCACGACCTGCCCGACTCCCCGGAGTCCCGCTTCCTGGGCCGGGCCCTGCCGGAGATTCCGGAGCTGGTAAAGCTGGCCTGCCCCTGCACCTATGTGACGGAGGACGTGCCGCCGGTGTGCATCTTCCACGGCTCCGCCGACGAGGTGGTGCCGGTGGAGCAGTCCATTCGCTTCTACAACACCATTGTGGAGCAGGCCGGGCCGGAGCGGGCGGAGCTGCATATCGCCGAAGGCAAGCTCCACCACGGCGACCCCTGGTACCATGAGCCCTGGGTGGCGGACACCTGCCTGGACTTCCTGGACAGGGTGCTGAAAGGCTGACGCTTCCCCCAAAAAGACACAGCGACCCCCTGGCAGCGGGCGTTTCCCGCTGCCAGGGGGCCTTTTGCGTCTTATGCGTCCTCTGTGATGACCTGGCGCAGCTCGTCTACGAACCGCTTCTCCGCCTGGTTCAGGTGCTTCCCCTTGGGGTAGGTGACGGAGAGAGAGGTGGGCGGCACATCCTGGATAGGGTAGCACCGCAGTGAGCCCACCTCCGGGTTCAGCAGCGCGCCGAACCTCCGCCTGCAATAGTCCTCCGGCCCCAGGAATGCACCGGTCCCCGTACTGCACAGGGAGACCAGCAGGCCGGCGTCCTCCGACTTGAACGCCTCCACCGGGCTGAAGCCCGCCGCCTGGAACGCCGCCTCCTGGGTGGGGTGCAGCCGCTTGTTTTCATAGAGCAGCAGGAAGGGCAGGGTGCGGAGCACGCTCAGCCGCTGCTCCTCCAGCAGCTCCGCCTCCACCGACGCCCACTCCCCGCCGAACACCTGGCGGGCCAAAGCCCGGTTCACCACCACCGCGTAGGGGTCGCCGGTGATGAGGGGGATGGATTCCAGCCCCTTCTCCACCGGCCCGCCGTAGAAGGTCAGATCCGCCACCTCGGTGGAGTGGGCCGGAGCCACGGAGACCTCGTACTCCGGATACTGCTTCGTGAACCGGCTGATGGCCTGGGGCAGGAAGGGGGGCATATCGAAGGGCTGAACGCCCAGCACGATGGTGCTCCGGCAGGTGTTGCTGACGGCGGCGATCTCCCGAAGCATCTTGTCCTGGGTATTCAAAATTTTGCGGCCGCCGCTGACGAAGCACTCCCCCGCCGGGGTCAGCGTCAGGGTGCGCCCCCGGTTCAGCAGGGGGGTGCCGATCTCCTCCTCCAGCCGCCGGATGTTCTCACTGAGGGACTGCTGGGAGATGTACAGGCTCTGCGCCGCCTTGGTGAAGTTCCGGTACTCCACCACCGCGAGGAAATACTCGATATTCTGAAAGTTCATACGCTCCTCCTTCCGCTGCCTGGCAACAGAACAGGTTATCTGACTTCATTATAGCACAGCGGGAGCGGTTTGCAACAGGAAAAATCCTGTACCACGCAGCGCTTTTCATGTTGGACTTTCCGTGTCCGAATGGGTATGATAAAAGCGAAAAAACAAGGTGCCTTGTTAATCGGAGGTTTGTGTATGGAACAAAACAAAATGGCAACTATGCCCATGAAGAAGCTGCTGCTGGAGATGTCGGTGCCGCTGATGATGTCGCTGCTGATTCAGTCGCTGTACAACATCGTGGACGGCATCTTTGTGGCGCGGCTCAGCGAAAACGCCCTGACCGCCACCTCGCTGGTGTATGCGGTGCAATTCCTGATGGTGGCGGCGTCCGTGGGCACCAGCGTGGGCTTAAACGCCCTGCTCTCCCAGAAGCTGGGCAAGGGCAAGCCGGAGGAGGCCTGCCGGGCGGCCACCACCGGCATGATTCTGATGCTGGCGACGGCGTCCATTTTCACGGTGGTGGGCGTCTTCTTCTCCGACCCCATCGCCAGGGCCATGACCAGCGACCCGGAGCTGCAGGAGCTCTGTAAGGAGTATATGGGTGTCTGCGTGGTGTTCTGCCACGGGATGTTCCTGCATATGTACGGCCAGCGGCTGTTGCAGGCGGTGGGTGACACGATGCTCAGCATGGTCACCCTGATCATCAGCGCCGGCACCAACATCATCCTGGACCCCATTATGATTTTTGGCCTGCTGGGCTGCCCCGCCATGGGCATCCGCGGAGCGGCCATCGCCACCGTCATCGGCCAGTGCATGGGCGCGGCCTCGGCCCTGATTCTGAACCGCTGGAAGAATCCCACCATCCACGTCCGGGTGAAGGGGTACCGCTGGCGCTGGCAGGATGTGGCTGACATCTACCGGGTGGGCCTGCCCACCATGATCATGCAGGCCATCGGCAGCGTGATGACCTTCGCCATCAACGCCACGCTGATGTCCGTCTCCTCCACGGCGGTGGCCTTCTTCGGGGTGTATTACAAGCTGCAGAGCTTCCTGATGATGCCGCTGAACGGCCTGGGCCAGGCGGTCATCCCCATTGTGGGGTACAACTACGGCGCAAAGGACGGAGGCCGCATCCGGGAGGTGTGGAAGATCATCATCCCCGCAGGGGTCATCTTCTCCCTGGCCGCCACGGTGATTTTTCTGCTGTTGCCCCGGCAGCTGCTGGGCCTGTTCTCCGCCAGTGAGGATATGCTGGCCATCGGCGTTCCGGCCCTGCGCATCATCTCGCTGACCTTTGTCTGCGCCGCCGTGACCATGCTGTGCGGCTACTTCGCCTCCGGCCTGGGCAACGGGGTCATCAACATGGTGGGCGGCGCGCTGCGGCAGCTGGTGCTGCTGGTGCCGCTGGTCTACCTGTTCACCCTGTGGTTCGGCATTTCCTGCACCTGGTACGCCATGTGGATTGCCGAGGTGGCGGCGATGGTGTACAGCATCATCAGCACCCGCTGGGAGATACGCCGGAAGGTCAACCCGCTGCTGGATGAAGCCGAAGCGGGCTGAACGACCCCAGAGAGATTGATACCGCCTCACCGCTGCCATGCGGTGAAGCGGTGTTTTTTGCGTTGGCATCTCCTCTATCAGATGGGGAAGGATACATCCGCCTGCGCTGGAAGCAGGTGGCAACGGGATAATCGGCCCCCGTCTCCCGCCTGGGGAAAGAAAAATCCCGCGCAAACCGTTGCCATTGGGGAAAAGCTTTGCTATAATATGAGAAATGCAAACTTTTTGTGCCGCGGGCGGAGGGAGGTCATCCGCCCGACAGAGGATTGTTTCGATGAAGTTTCAAAGTTGGAAGTTGAGCCAGCCGAATGGGGCGCTGGCGGAGCGGTTCCAGCGCATGGGGGTATCGCCTCTGGCGGCCCTGGTGCTGGCTGGCCGCGGATATGAGACGGAGGAGGATGTGCGCCAGTTCCTGCGCAGGGACGAGGGCCTCCTCCACAACAGCCTGCTGATGCGGGGAATGCAGTCGGCGGTGACGCGGATTCGGCGGGCGCTGGCACAGGGGGAGAAGATTTGCGTCTACGGCGACTATGACGTGGACGGCATCACCTCCACCTGCCTGCTGACCGCTTACCTGCGGAGCGAGGGGGGCAGCGTGCTGCCCTATGTGCCCAACCGGCTGAAGGAGGGCTACTCGCTGAACAAGGCCGCCCTGGAGCGGCTGAAGGCCCAGGGCGTCTCCCTGATCGTGACGGTGGACTGCGGCATCACCAACCTGAATGAAGCGGCCTACGCCGCCCAGCTGGGGATGGACCTGGTGATTACGGACCACCACGAATGCCTGCCCCATCTGCCCCACTGCTGTGCGGTGGTGAACCCCCGCCAGCCCATGTGCCCCTATCCCAACAAGGAGCTGGCCGGGGTGGGGGTGGCCCTAAAGCTGGTGCTGGCCCTGGGCGGCCGGGAGCGGCAGCAGGCGCTGTTCCGGGAATACGCCGACCTGGCGGCCATCGGCACGGTGGCCGATGTGATGGAGCTGACCGGGGAGAATCGGGCCATCGTCAGCCTGGGGCTGGCGTATCTGCAAACCACCCGCCGCGAGGGCCTGGCCGCCCTGCTGCGGGAGGCGGGGCTGGAGGGCAAGCGCCTCACCGCCACCACCGTCAGCTTCTCCCTGGCTCCCAGGCTGAACGCCGCCGGGCGGATGGGCTGCCCGAACCTGGCGGTGGAGCTGCTGCTGACCGAGGAGGAGCAGGAGGCCACCCTGCTGGCCCGGGAGCTGTGCGAGCTGAACCGCCAGCGGCAGGCGGTGGAGATGGATATCTTTAACCACTGCATCGCCCAGCTCAGCCAGCACACCACCCCGCCGGAGAAGGCCATCATCCTGGCGGGAGAGCACTGGCATCAGGGCGTGGTGGGCATTGTGGCCTCCCGCCTGGTGGAGCGGTACCATCTGCCCGTCTTTATGATCTGCATTGAGGACGGCAAGGGGAAGGGCTCCTGCCGCAGCGCAGAGGGGTTCAACCTGTTCGCTGCGCTGGAGGAGTGCGCCGATCTACTGGACACCTTCGGCGGCCATGAGCAGGCGGCGGGCTTCACCCTGCCGGAGGAGAACCTTCCGGCGTTCCGCCGCCGGATTTTGGACATCGCCGGGGAGGCCCCTCAGGCCGAGGGCGGAGAGCGCCAGCTTCAGCTGGACGCGGTCATCCCGGACGCCCGAATGCTGACCCTGGAGAACGTGGCTGCCCTGGAGGAGCTGGAGCCCTTCGGCAACGGCAACCCCAAACCCACCTTCCTGCTGGAAGGGGCCTGCGTCACCGGCGTCTCTGGCATCGGCGGGGGGAAGCACACCAGGGTGCAGCTTACCAGGGACGGCGTGCAGCTGGGGGCCATCTTCTTCTCCGTCACCCCGCAGGAGGCGAACCTGCGGGTGGGCGCGGTGAAGGACGTGGCCTTTTACCCCCAGGTCAATGAGTATCGGGGCGTCCGCTCCGTCCAGCTGGTGCTGACGGACATCCGCCGCAGCTGCACGCCGGAGCAGCGGGAGCTGCAGCTCTACCGCCGGTTCCACAGCGGACGGACGCTGACCCGGCGGGAGGCGGAGCATCTGCTGCCCCAGCGGCAGGACTTTGTGGTGGTATGGCGGCTGATTTGCAAGGAGTGCGGCCAGGCCCCACTGGAGGACCAGGCGGAGGAGTTCCTGCTGCGCATCACCCGGAAGCAGGGGCCGGAGGCCCCGGTGTCCAGGACGTTGCTGTGCCTGGAGGTGTTCCGGGAGCGGGGGCTCATCGACCTGAAGGTGAAGGAGGAGCATTTGTACATCGCGCTGCGCCCGGTGGCAGAGAAGGTAGACCTGGAGAGCAGCGAAGTGTTGAAGCGGCTGCGGCGGAGCCTGAAATAGAGGCGGCGCAGCCTGTTATCGGGCCGCTGAAGGGAGAGCGGCGGCCCGAACGGAATTGAGGGAGGAGCAGTATATGGATCCTATTCTGGAAATGTATCAGACGCTGGAGGAAAAAGTCCTGGCCTACAACCCCACCCTGGATAAGGACGCCCTGTACAGGGCGTTCCAGTACGCGGATAAGGCCCACGCCTCCCAGGTGCGGCGGGACGGCACCCCGTATATCACCCATCCCCTCCAGGTCGCCATGATTTTGGCCGACTTTAAGATGGACCTGGAAAGCCTGGAGGCCGCCCTGCTCCACGACTGCATCGAGGACACCGGCTCCACCTATGAGGAGATCGCCCGGCTGTTCGGCACGCCGGTGGCCGACCTGGTGGAGGGGGTCACCAAGCTGACCCGACTGCAATACGCCACATTGGAAGAGAAGCAGATGGAGAACCTCCGGAAGATGCTCATGGCCATGAGCAAGGACATCCGGGTGATTCTGGTGAAGCTCTGCGACCGGCTCCACAATATGCGCACCATGCAATACCAGACCCCCAAGAAACGGCGGGAGAAGAGCCTGGAAACCATGGAGATCTACGCACCCATCGCGCACCGCCTGGGTATGCAGCGGCTGAAATGGGAGCTGGAGGACTTATCCCTGAAATACCTGGACCCGGTGGGCTATGCGGACATCGAGCAGCAGCTGGCCGCCCGTGCCAGCCGCAACCAGGAGTTCCTCAACAATATGCAGTCCAAAATCAAGGTGCGGATGGATGCGGAGGGCATCGCCTGCAGCATCACAGGGCGCATTAAGCATATCTATTCCATCTACCGGAAGATGTATACCCAGCACAAGACGCTGGATGAGATTTTTGACCTGTACGCCCTGCGCATCATTGTGGACGATGTGGCGGACTGCTACAACGCCCTGGGCCACGTTCACGACCTGTTCAAGCCGGTGCCTGGGCGGTTCAAGGACTATATCTCTACACCCAAGCCAAATATGTACCAGAGTCTTCACACCACCGTCATCGGGCGGGAGGGCATCCCCTTTGAGGTGCAGATTCGCACCTGGGAGATGCACGAGACGGCGGAATACGGCATCGCCGCCCACTGGAAATATAAACAGGGCTACTCCGGCGCCGCCGTGGAGAACGAGAAAGCCTACGAGTGGGTGCGCCGCCTGCTGGAGAGCCAGGAGACCACCGAGGCGGAGGAGTTCGTCAAGAGCCTGAAGGTGGACCTGTTCTCCGACGAGGTGTTCGTCTTTACCCCCAAGGGGGAGGTGAAGGGGCTGCCCGCCGGCTCCACCCCCATCGACTTCGCCTACAGCATCCACTCCGCCGTGGGCAACAGCATGATCGGCGCCAAGGTCAACGGCCGCATCGTTCCCTATGATACGGTGCTGAACAACGGCGACATCTGTGAGATCCTCACCAGCAAATCCGCCAAGGGCCCCAGCCGGGACTGGATGAATATCTGCAAGAGCAACGAGGCCCGGAACAAAATCCGCCAGTGGTTCAAGAAGGAGCGCCGCCAGGAGAACATCGTCACCGGCCGGGCCTCCTTCGAGGCGGAGCTGAAACGGGCGGGCTACTCCATGGCGGAGATCACCGCGGACGACGTGCTGCCCAGGATTTTGAAAAAGGTGCAGTACGGCACCCTGGACGATATGTACGCCGCCATCGGCTACGGCGGCACCACCGCCATGAAAATGGTGAACCGCATCCGGGGCGAGATGAGCAGCATCATCAAGGAGCGGAAGGACCAGGCCGCCGCCCTGGAGCTGGCCAACCAGGCGGAGCGGCAGGAGGAGACGATGCACGTCAAGACCTCCCTGCCGGAGCTGTCCGGCAAGCGGGAGGAGAAGCGCATCGCCCACACCGCCAACGGCATCATCGTGGAGGGGGTGGGGAACTGCCTGGTGAAGTTCGCCAAGTGCTGCGCCCCGGTGCCCGGGGACCCGGTGGTGGGCTTCATCACCAAGGGCTACGGCATCTCCGTCCACCGGCAGGACTGCCCCAACGCCGACCCCGCCCGGCGCAGGCCGGAGGAGAAGGACCGCTGGATTCCCGTCACCTGGAGCGGCGGCAATCAGGACCTGTTCCGCACCACCCTGACCATCACCGCCAAGGACCGGCCCAACCTGTTCCTGGACATCGCCGCCGCCCTGTCCGCCGCCAAGGTGCGGGTGGACAGCCTGTCCGCCAAGGGCACGCCGGACGGCTATGCCACCGTCAGCGCCCAGGTCAACGTCCATGACCGGTATGAGCTGGACGTGGTGGTGCGCAAGCTGAAGGGCGTGCGGGACGTGATGGACGTGGAGCGGGTCCACGGATAAGGAGAGAACACTATGCGAGCAGTATTGACCCGTGTAAAGTCCGCCAGCGTCGCCATCGAGGGGCGAATCAACGGGCAGATCGGCCAGGGGTATCTGATCCTGCTGGGGGTCGGCCCGGAGGACACCCCCGCAGAGGCCGCCCGGCTGGCGGAGAAGATTGCCAACCTGCGCATTTTTAAAGACGAGAACGGCAAAATGAACCTGAACCTGGCCTCCGTGGGCGGGGAGATTCTGGTGGTCAGCCAGTTCACCCTGTACGCTGACCTCCGCTCCCGCCGCCCCGGCTTCTCCCACGCGGCGAAGCCGGAGCAGGCCATCCCCCTGTATGAACAGTTCATGGAGGAGCTGCGCCTCCGCGGCTTCCATGTGGAGCACGGGGAGTTCGGCGCGAAGATGGAAGTGACCAGCGTCAACGACGGGCCGGTGACCCTACTGTATGACACCGACCAGTGACCGCCGCTCAGCCGGAGCGGCACGGAAAGGAGCTTTGCCATGTTTGTAGACGCCATGACCGTTGGGCCGGTGGCCACCAACTGCTACCTGCTGGGGGACGAGGCCACGAAGCACTGCGCCCTCATCGACCCCGGCGCGCAGGCGCCGGACATCCTCCGGATGGCCCAGGAGGACGGCTATACGCCGGTGATGATCCTCCTGACCCACGGCCATTTTGACCATGTGGACGGGGTGCGGGAGGTGCTGAACCTGGTGGGCAGCCTGCCGGTCTACCTCCACCCCGCCGACTATCCCTACGCCCCGGCGGGGCCGTACTCCCCCACCGGACTGGGGGAACTGGAGGGCATTCACCTGTACCGAGGGGGGGGCACGGTGGCGCTGGACGGCCTGACTGTCCGCGTCCTGGAGACGCCGGGCCACACGGCGGGCAGCGTCACCCTCCAGGCGGAGGACGCCCTTTTCACCGGGGACACCCTGTTCTGCGGCTCCTGTGGCCGCACTGACTTTGAAACCAGCTCTCAGGCGGATATGCTCCGCTCCCTGGCCCGGCTGGCCCGGCTGGAGGGGGACTACAAGGTCTACCCCGGCCACGAGGGGGCCAGCACCCTGGCGAGGGAGCGGGAGGGGAACCCCTTCCTGCGGTATGCGGTGAAGCATTGCTGAGAAGGGTAGTTTTCTACAGTAAGAGATTTCTTCTGTTTTTCTGAGGAACGATATGTTCCCGGACAGAAAATCAGATTAGCACAACCAATGAAAAAGCAGAATGTTACCCAGCCGCCATGGGCGGCAGCGCTGATGCGTATCAAGTCACATCGTCTGTTGCCTGCGCTGCCACGGAGCAGTAGGGACAAGGCGAAGCCCACAGTGGGATAGGAGGAGGATTCTTAAGGGGGAGCGAGTCCCCGAAGCTCCCCCTTGAGCCGCCCTCTTTTGCTACTTTTCTCGGCGGAACGAGAAAAGTAGGCCATGCCCTGGCCAGGGCAAAAACCTATTTCCTTTATCAAGCCTTGTCTAAGGAGAACCACCACCCAAACCCAGAAGGAGACACCCCCACCCATGAAGCTATACCTCAACGGCCACACCTACCGCTACGCGGTGGAGCAAATTCTGGCGGTGCTGTTCCCCGGCGAGAAGCCGGAGTACCCGGAAACCCCGCCGGAGGAGCGGGACCGCTTCTGCCGTTCCGCGCTGGAATACGGGACGGACGCCGTCACCGCCCGCGCCCAAATCGGCTGGGACGGCGCTTCCGCCGCCGGGGAGAGCCGCTGCCCCCTCCCCCTACCGGAGGGGAAGCTGGAACGGGACAGACTGCTCCAGCGTATTTTAAAGCAGGCCATCTACAAGGCCGCCGTGGAGATTTTGGGCGCGGAGCCCCCCTGGGGGGCGCTGTCCGGCATCCGCCCGGCCAAGCTGGCCTCCAAAGCCCTGGAGGAAGGGCGCACCGAGGAGGAGACCCGGAGGCTGTTCCGGGAGGTCTACTTCGTCTCCCCCAGCCGCACCGAGCTGGCCCTGGACGCCGCCCGGGCGGGGTTGGCGGCAAAACGGAGCCTCCGCCCCGACGAGGTGAGCCTGTATATCGGCATCCCCTTCTGCCCCAGCCGGTGCGTCTACTGTTCCTTCGTCTCGACAGACGTGAAGCGGGCCATGAAGCTGATGGAGCCCTTTGTGGCGGCGCTACATCAGGAAATCGACTGCGCCGCCGGACTGCTCCGGGAGGCGGGGCTGTACCTGCGCACCGTCTACATGGGCGGCGGCACCCCCACCACCCTGTCCGCCGGGCAGTTGGACGGGATTCTCTCCCACCTACAGGACGCCTTCGACCTGTCCCGTCTGACGGAGCTGACGGTGGAGGCGGGGCGGCCGGACACCATCACCCCGGAGAAGCTGGCGGTGCTCCGCCGCCGGGGCGTCACCCGGGTCAGCGTCAACCCCCAGAGCATGGAGGATAGCGTCCTCCGGGCCATGGGCCGGGCCCACACGGCGGCGGACATCCTCACCGCCTATCAAATCGTCCGGGATGCGGGCATTCCCGCCGTGAACATGGACCTGATTGCCGGGCTGCCGGAGGACACGGTGGAGGGCTTCCGGGGCACCCTGAACCAGGTGCTGGCCCTGGACCCGGAGAACATCACCGTGCACACCCTGGCCCTGAAAAAGGGGTCCCGGCTCATGCTGGAGCAGCACCGCCTCCCCTCCGGGGAGGAGACCGCCGCCATGCTGGACTACGCCTGGAGCGCTCTGCGGCAGGTGGGGCAGGTGCCCTACTACCTGTACCGGCAGAAGTATATGTCCGGTGCGCTGGAGAATATCGGCTGGTGCAAGCCGGGCTATGAGGGCCTGTACAACATCTGCATCATGGAGGAGCTGCACACCATCCTGGCCCTGGGGGCAGGGGGTTCTACCAAGCTGACCGACCCCGCCACCGGCAAAATCGTCCGCATCACCAACCCCAAATACCCCAAGGAATATATCGAGCGCATTGACCGGATCTGCGCGGAGAAGCGCCCCCTGGTGGACTTCCACCGGGCGCTGGCTTCCCGGGCATGACCGTCGGGAGCGGCCCCTGCGCCGCCCTGCGCAATAGGGAGAATCACCATGGCATTCCAATTAGAAGAAATCAACCTGATGGCAAAGGCCGACCCTCAGGGCTTCATCCAGCTGGGGGAGGACAACTATGACCGCAAGGTGCGCTCCGCCGCCGAGCAGGTGGCGGCCCACCTCAGCGTAAGCCCGGTGGTGCTGCTGGCCGGCCCCTCCGGCTCCGGCAAGACCACCACCTCTTTGAAGCTGCGGGATGAGCTGCTGCGGCAGGGCATCAAGACCCACACCGTCTCTCTGGACGACTACTTCCGCACCGTCAGCCCCCTGACCACCCCCCGCACCCAGACCGGGGAATATGACTTTGAATCCCCCGAGTGCCTGGACATGGAGCTGCTGAACGAGCATTTCACCGCCCTCAGCCGGGGGGAGACGATTCTGGTGCCCCGTTACGACTTCCTCCGTCATATGCGGGACACCAGCCGCTGCCGGGAGCTGACCCTGGGGAAGGATGAGATTGCCGTATTCGAGGGCATCCACGCCCTGAACGACGCCCTGTTTGAAGTCCACCCGGAGGCGTTCCGCATTTACCTCTCCGCCCGCTCCAACGTGCTGGACCACGGCGAGGTGGCCTTCAAGGGCACCTGGATGCGGCTGGTGCGGCGCAGCGTGCGGGATTTGAACTTCCGGGGCAGCGAGATTCTACTGACCCTCTCCATGTGGGACAATATCCGCCGGGGGGAAAAGCTGTACATCTCCCCCTACAAGCACCGGGCCGACCTGATGTTCGACTCTGCCCTGCCCTACGAGGTGGGGGTCATGAGCCACTATGCCGCCCCCATCTTCCGGGCCATCCCCCAGGAGGACATCCGCCGCAAGGAGATGCTGAACATGATTGCGGCCTTTGACCGGTTCGAGCCCATCGACCCGGCCCTGGTACCGGAGGGCAGCGTGCTGCGGGAGTTCATCGGCGGCGGGAGCTATCACGCCCATTGACGGCGGACAATAAGAATAAGGAGGCAATCAACGTGGAACAGCGTGTGGACAAGACCAATTACTACCTGAACATTGCGGAAACCGTGCTGGAGCGCTCCACCTGTCTGCGGCGGCAGTACGGGGCCATCATCGTGAAGCATGACGAAATCATCTCCACCGGCTACAACGGCGCGCCCCGGGGCCGCCGCAACTGCGTGGACCTGGGCCGCTGCACCCGGGAGGAATTAAAGGTGCCCTCCGGCCAGCGGTACGAGCTGTGCCGCAGTGTCCACGCTGAGGCCAACGCCATCATCTCCGCCAGCCGGAATGACATGATCGGGGCTACCCTCTACCTGGTGGGGCACGACGCCGCCACCGGCGCCCTGCTGACGGACACCACTTCCTGCTCCATGTGCCGCCGCACCATCATCAACGCCGGCATTGAGAAGGTCATCATCCGCAAAAGCCCCACGGAGTACAACGTGGTCCATGTGGAGGACTGGGTGCGGGAGGACGACACCATGCCGGAGGACTAAAACCTTCGGAATCGGTGTGTGGGAACCTATCCTGGGTTGAGGGGAATCACGCAGCCGTACAGCCAGATTTCTTCCACCGTTGAATAACAAAATTGCCGCCCGTCCCGCCAACGGCAGGGACGTGGGCAGCAATCGTACCCCAGCCGCCATCGGCGGCAGCGCTGATGCGTATCAAGTCACATCGTCTGTCGCCTGACAGACCACTTAAAAATAGAGACAAGGCGAAGCCCACAGTGGGATAGGAGGAGGGTTCTTAGGGGGGAGCGAGGCCCCGAAGCTCCCTCCTAAGCCGCCTTCTTTCCCCCATTTCTTGGCGGGACAAGAAATGGGGCCCGCCGGGAGGGCAAACGCTTTATTTCCTTATAGTATCCTTACCTAAGGAGCGTAATTCCCTTAAATGGATGACATTGCCCTGAAAGGGTAGGGAGCGCAGTGGAACTGCCGCTTGACGGCGGAGCTGTCAGCGAAGCTGACTGAGGGGTTTCTTTGGTACGTTTGACCGAAAACCTGCGTTCTTCGGAATCAGTGAGAAAACCGTTGACAACCGGCTGGAAACCCGCTATAATATCCCCGATCATGGCTGTGAAGAAACATAGTAGGCGTTCCCTGACGCGAAGAGAGGAGCCGGGCGGTGCAAGGCTTCGGGAAGGTGCGCTGAACCCGGTTCGGAGCCGCGGGTAAACCCCGCCGGGCGCGCCCGTTACAGCGCGGAGTACCTGCCCAGGCAGGCACTCGCTGAGGCTCCCGTCGCGAGGCGGGGGCGAAGCTCAGGTGGTAACACGAAGCGTTCACGCTCTCGTCCTTGAAGCAGTTCGGGGAGGAGGGCGTTTTCTTCTTCCCAAAGGCCAAAATCAGTGAAAACGGAGAAATGAGGTAATCTTATGGCAAAGAACGGTAAGAAAAAGGTCAGCGCCATCACGTCCATGAGCGAGGACTTCACCAAGTGGTACACGGACATCTGCCTGAAGGCGGAGCTGGTGGACTACGCCAGCGTCAAGGGCTTCATGATTATGCGGCCCTACGGCTACGCCATCTGGGAGAATATGACCAATATCCTGGACGGTATGTTCAAAAAGACCGGCCACCAGAACGTGGCCATGCCGGTGCTGATTCCGGAAAGCCTGCTGAAGAAGGAGGGCGAGCTGGTGGAGGGCTTCGCCCCGGAGGCGGCCTGGGTCACCATGGGGGGCAGCGACAAGCTGGAGGAGCGGATGGCAATCCGCCCCACCTCTGAGACGCTGTTCTGCGACCACTGGGCCCACGTCCTCCAGACCTATAAGCAGCTGCCCATGCTGTACAACCAGTGGTGCAGCGTGGTGCGGTGGGAAAAGACCACCCGCCCCTTCCTCCGCTCCCGGGAGTTCTGGTGGCAGGAGGGCCATACCATCCATGAGACGGAGGCGGAGGCCGTGGCCGAGACGGAGCAGCAGCTGAACTGCTACGCCGACTTCTGCCGGGACGCCCTGGCCATGCCGGTGCTGAAGGGCCGCAAGACGGACAAGGAGAAGTTCGCCGGGGCGGAGGCCACCTACACCATCGAGGCCATGATGAAGGACGGCAAGGCGCTGCAATCCGGCACCAGCCACTACTTTGGGGACAAGTTCTCCCGGGCCTACGACGTCACCTTCCAGGGCCGGAGCAATCAGCTGGAGTACCCCTACCAGACCTCCTGGGGCTGCTCCACCCGGCTCATCGGCGCGGTGATCATGACCCACAGCGACGATAACGGCCTGGTGCTGCCCCCCGCCATCGCCCCGATTCAGGTGGTGGTGATTCCCGTGGCCCAGCACAAGGAGGGCGTGCTGGAGGCCGCCTACGCTCTGCGGGACCGGGTGGAGGCCCTGGGCCTTCGGGTGAAGTGTGACGACAGCGACCAGTCCAACGGCTGGAAGTACGCCGAGTACGAGATGAAGGGCGTCCCCCTGCGGGTGGAGATCGGCCCCAAGGACATGGAGCAGGGCCAGTGCGTCCTGGCCCGCCGGGACACCGGTGAGAAATATGTGATTCCCCAGGAGGAGCTGGAGGCCAAGGTGCAGGAGCTGCTCCAGGCCATCCATGACGATTTGTACGCCGCCGCAGAGCAGCGCCTCCAGAACAACACCCTGGACTTCGACAGTGTCTCCGCCATCAAGGCCGCCATGGAGGAGCATACCTGCTTCGCCCGTACCATGTGGTGCGGCAACGAGGCCTGCGAGATCGCCATGAAGGAGCTGGCCGGGGTATCCTCCCGGTGTATGCCCCTCCGGCAGGAGCTGACCGAGGAGGAGCGCGCCCGTCTGGGCGACGTCTGCCCGGTGTGCGGCCAGAAGGCGAAGAAGGTCATCGTCTGGGGCGTGGCCTACTGAGGGCGGATGATCTCCGGCAGGGCACCATATCATAGTTATAATGTATATCCCCTTTGGACAGAGGACAAAAACGTCCCCGCGCACCGGCATGGCGTGCGGGGATGCGTTTGTGTGTGCGCTTGAGCGGAGGGCAGCGGAACTTTTCCTTTTGCCTGCCCGCCGGAATTTTTTTCAAATTTTATAATTCTGTAACAGTTTCCCGCAAACTTCTGTAACAACCGGGGTGTATCTTATAACCATGAGCTGAGCAACTTCTTCTTTTCATTCTATCCTCCCTAATTTTCCCAATAGGAACAGGCGGCAACCAAACGGTTGCCGCCTGTTTCGTTTGATCGGAAGGGGCGCAGCGCGCCGCCCCGCGGTTCACCGGCCGGCTATTCTGCGTCGGGCTGCTGGCCGTCATGGGCCTTCCACTGGCAGTCCAGCAGCTGGGGGTGGGAGAACTCCGCCTGAAAGGACGACTCCTCCGGAGAGCAGGCGTAGACGCCGAAGCGGATTCGCCCGTTCCCCCTGTTCATATGGCAGATGCGCATCTGCCGGAAGGTCACGCCGTCCTCTGAACATTCGATGCAGTAATCGTCCTCCCGGCGGCTGAGCCGGTACCACATGGACCGCACCGAGGCCGGAAGCTCCGTGGTGGCCCAGTCCGAATAGCCGCCGTTGGTGACGACGCTGCCCAGGTGCTGGAACACGTCGTTTTCATACTCCACCGACGCCTTCAGCCAGTTTTCGCTGTCCAAATACAGGACGATGCCGCACTGGTCAAACCGCTGGTGGCTGTCCCGGAAGGCGGTTTTCACCACAAAGCTGAACTGCCGCTCCTCCGTCTCCATCTGGAACACCGGCGCATTATCGTTCCGGAAGTGGTAGTAGGTGCGCTGCCACAGGTCGGTGTGGGGCTTTGTCACCACCGTCAGCTCCGACCCGCGGACGCAGTACGATGCAGGCTCCCGCGTCCAGGTAAAGGCTGTAAATTCCATGGCCGCTCCTCTGTCAGAGGGCTCAGGCGTGCTCCGCCTCGAACCGGCTCAGGCAGTCCACCAGCGCCTCCACGCCCGCCTTGGGCATGGCGTTGTAGATGGAGGCCCGGAGGCCGCCCACAGAGCGGTGGCCCTTCAGGTTATCCAGCCCGGCGGCCTTGGTGTAGGCCACGGCCTCGGCGTCCATCTCCTTGGAGGGGCTGACGAAGGTAACGTTCATCAGGCTGCGGTAGGGCTTCTCCACCGTGCCGGAGAACAGCTTGGAGCTGTCCAGGAAGTCATAGAGGATGGCGGCCTTCTCCGCATTCTTCTGCGCCATGGCCTCCAGGCCGCCGTTCTTCAGCAGCAGCTTGAACACCTTGCCGCAGACATAGATGTCCCAGCAGTTGGGGGTGTTGTACATGGAGCCGTTGTCCGACTGCAAATCGTAGCGGAGATAGGCGGGGACATGGGAATCCAAATCGGAGCGAATCAAATCCTCCCGGATGATGACGATGGCCATACCGGCGGGGCCCACGTTCTTCTGGACACCGGCGAAAATCAGGCCGTAGTCTGCCACGTTGCAGGGCTTGGACAGGAACATGGAGCTTTGGTCGGCCACGAGAATTTTCCCCTTGGTGTTGGGGAGCTGCTGGAAGGTGGTGCCGTGGATGGTCTCGTTCTCGCAGATGTACACATAGTCCGCATCCTCCCGAATGGGCAGGTCGGAGCAGTCCGGCAGGTAGGAGAAGTTCCGGTCGGCAGAGGTGGCCACGCACTGCACGTCGCCATACTTCTTCGCCTCCGCGATGGCCTTCTTGCTCCACGCGCCGGTGACGATGTAGTCCGCAACGCCGTTTTTCATCAGGTTCATGGGGATGCCCGCGAATTGCAGGGTGGCCCCGCCCTGGAGGAACAGCACCTTATAGTTTTCCGGAATGCCCATCAGGGTGCGCAGGTCGGCCTCGGCCTCGTCCGCGATCTGCTGGAACGCCTTGGAGCGGTGGGACATCTCCATCACGCTCATGCCGGTACCGCGATAGTTCAGCAGCTCATCCCGCAGCTCCTCCAGCACAGGCTCCGGCATGACGGCGGGGCCGGCGGAGAAGTTATAAATACGATCATACATTGTGGTATGCCTCCTGGAATTCAGTTTCCTGTTTAGTATACCGCAAAATGCAAAGCAACGCAAGCGGGAGAGGAAGGTTTTTGTCCTCCAGGAGGGGCTATTTCCTCAGGCAACACCGCATAATCGCGAGAAAAATCCCACGCCATTTTTCAAAAACGGAAAACAGCATGGGAGGATGGGCTTCTTATCCTACAGGGGCATGACAAATCAGGCCGCCAGACAGTGCCTGTCAGCCAAAATCAGATTTGCCAGTGCAAACATCATGTTCCGTTTTGCGGCCTGTTTTTGCAGGCCACGGTTCATATGTTTCGGATGCGAATCGGCCCTTTTACAACGCAGAATTTCCCCCAAAATATGTCGAATCTTCTTGCAAAATGTTACGCACTATGGTAAGATAAAAAAGA
>JAJPXL010000075.1 GCA_021205455.1 Clostridiales bacterium | reverse complement strand
CGTCCCTCCAGCCGGTGACGGTGGGCTGCGCCTCCGGCCAGTGCGCCGTCAACTGCAACCGGGATGAGGAGACGCCCTCCGGCTGGTGGATCGGCCGGGGCGGCAGCCAGGAGGCAAACCGGGATATGACGGTGCTGCGCTTCTCCGGCGCGGAGGGCCAGCCGGTGGCCTTCTGCATCAGCTATGCCCTGAAAACCTGCGCCATCGACAACGCCGGGATGGCGGAGAACCTCCGCCTGGTGTCCTCCGACGTGGCGGGCAAAGCCTGCCAGGTGATGGAGGCCCGGTACGGCGTGCCCACCCTGTTCCTGATGAGCGCAGCGGCCAACCATGTGCCCCGCGAGACCGCCCTGTGGGACGAAGTCCAGCCCGACGGCACCGTGCAGACGGTGGACAAGGGCGTGGAGTACGGCCTGGCCCTGGTGGACGCCCTGGGGACGGAGATGGGCAGCGACGCCGTCGCCATTGCGGCGCAGGCCGACGCCGGGGACTGCCCCGCCGGGCTGAAAACCGCTGGCGCCTCCTTCCCCTGGCAGTCCATGAGCCGCATCGAGAAGGCTCCCGCCCTGCAAATGGACTATCCTCTGGAGGAGGGCACCCGTCAGGTGGACGTGTCCGCCCTGACCTTTGGGGACTACGCCTTCGTCTTCGGCAAGGCCGAGATGAACCAGCCCACCCAACAGGCCATCCAGAGCGCCTCCCCCTATCCCCACACCTTCCTGGTGACAATGGTGAACGGCGGCTTCAAGTACATCCCGGACGCCGCCGCCTATGACAGCTTCACCTGGGAGGCCCAGAGCAGCTTCGTGGCCAAAGGCGCTGCGGAGCGGTTTGCGGAGCAGGCGGCTGCGCTGCTGACGGAGCTGCATGGATGACAATTCGGAACAATCACCGTCTGCCCTTCCGGGCAGGCGAAAGGAGATATGAACATGGCAGGTAAAACGTTTCTGTATGTGGGCAACTGGAGCTTTCAGGCCAAGCCCGCCAAAGGCAAGGGCATTTCCGTCTTTTCCTACGAGCCGGAGACCGGCGATCTGACGCTGATCGAGACGGTCTGCCCGGAGGTAGCGGCGGGGCAGCTCTGGCTGGACGCCCAACGCGGCATCCTCTATAGCAATGACGAGTGCGGTGAGCGCCGGGGGGAGGTCGGCGGTGGCGGCTACCTGCTGGCCTTCGCCATCGACCCGGAGACCGGGCGGCTAACCCTGATGAATCAAAAGGACTCCCTCTCCCCGGAGCCGTCCTACCTGTGCCTGGATAAGAGCGGAAAGTACCTGGTGACCTGTCACTGTGCTGACCCCTGGCACGTCACGAAGATCGTCCGCCATCCCGACGGCAGCTTTGGCAACGAGGTGCTGTTTGACGATACGGCGCTGGTGCTGTTCCGCGTCAACGAGGACGGCAGCCTGGGCGACGTCTGCGACGTGGCGCTGACCCCCGGCACCGGCGGGAAGGGCCCCCACTCCCAGGTGAACGTGGACCCCGTGTCCGGCCATATCCAGCTGGTGCAGGTGATTTCCCGGCTTCACGCGGTGGTGGCCAGCCCCAGCGGGGAGCTGCTGGCGGTCTGCGACAAGGGGATGGACCGGGTCTATACCTACCGCATCGACCGGGAGCAGGGCAAGCTGGTGGCCTTGAGCTGCTGGGAAGCGCCTGAAGTGGCCTGCTTCCCCCGCTATGCCGCCTTCCACCCCACGAAGCAGGTGCTGTACGTCAACAATGAAAACTATGCCCAGCTGAACAGCTTCCACTATGATGAGGAAACCGGCGCGCTGGAGCGGTTCCACAAGGTCTACCTCCTGCCGGAGGACCCCGGCATGGTGGACGGAAAGCCGGTGGGTGCGCAGGACATCCTGGCCCACCCTAACGGGAAGGTGCTGTACTGCACCCTGTGCGGGCTGAACCTGATCGTGGTGTGCCGCCTGGACGAGGAGGGTCGGCCCACCCCCTGCCAGATGGTGCAGAGCCGGGGCAACCTGCCCCGGGGCATCGCCCTGTCCCCGGACGGACGGTTCCTGATTTCCGGCAACATGGTGTCCGGCGACATCACCGTCTTCTCCGCGGATGAGGAGGGGTTGCTGACGGATACCGGCAAGACCTTCCCCGCCGTATCCCCCTCGGCGCTGCGGTTCTACACCCCCGGCGGCGCGGCGGAGGGCTGATTATGGGAAACGATGCCCCTATCCTCTGCGGCGCGGCCCGGCGCTGCATCACGCCGCCGCCGGAATGGCTGCCCCAGCTGCGCGGCCTCCAGGACGTGACCTTTACCGAGGTGCTGGATGACCTCTACCTGCGGGTGCTGGCCTTCCGGTCCGGTGAGGACACGGTGCTGGTGATTTGCTTTGACTGCGACAAGGTGCCCTGCCCTCAGGCATACCTGGACGCCATCACGGCGGAGACCGGTATCCCGGCACACCATATCTCCCTCCTGGCCATTCACAACCACACCGCCCCCATCGGCGGATGGCGGCCCAACGAGGGACCCAACTTCATCCTGCGCAAGCCCGCCCAGGTGCAGGCGGCCACCCATCAGTATGAGGCGTTCCTGCAGGAGCGCCTGCTGGAGGCGGTACGGGAGGCGCTGGGAACGCTGCGCCCTGCCCGTCTGGGCTGGCAGAACGGCGAGAGCTACGTCAACGTCTGCCGGGTGCAGGACTACCAGGTCACCCAGCCGGACGGCTCCGTTGCCGTCCAATGTGGGCTGGGCCGGGACTTCTCCGTCCCGGCGGACCGGCGGCTCTTCGTGCTGAAGGCGGAAGGGCTGGACGGCACGCCCATCGCCTTCCTGACCAACTACGCGGTGCACAACTGCGTAATGATTCGGAACCTGTGCGCCCGGGACGGCGGCACGGTGATCAGCAGCGACCTGGGCGGCAACGTCAGCCAGATGCTGGAGCAGGCGTACCCCGGCGCGGTGGCCCTGTGGACCAGCGGCGCGGCGGGGGACGTGAACCCCATCCTGTCCAATGAGATTTTCTATCCCGACCCCGCCACCGGCGCCCAAACCCAGTACATCCTCCCCGCCGGGGAGTCCGCGCCGGTGATGATGCTGAACACCCTGGCCGCCCAGCACTATGCCGACACCCTCCGGGTGATACGGACGATTTCCTGCGATGTGGAGCGGGGCAGCGTCTGCGGCGGCGTGGCCTGGGCGGAGGCCCCCGGCAAGGACGGCAACCCATACCAGGTGCGGGTCCACCTGCTGGGCGTTGGCCCCCTGTGGATTGCGGGGGTCAGCGGCGAGCTGTACACCTCCCTGGGGCAGGCGGTGCTGGAAAAGCTGCCGGCCGATGCCATCGTGCAGAATCACGACGGCAGCCTGCTGGCGGAGAGCGGCTACATCTATGACGACGCCATCCTGGCAAGGGATACGGAGGGCGTGCTGCCCGGCCGCCGTGAATCCCAGCAGCAGCCCGGCTATATTCGGGCGACGCTGCAGGATGCCGTGGGGATGCTCTACGCGAAGCTGTCCGGCAGCGAAGGCTGACCGCGGAAAACGTGATGATGAGGCAATCGGCCCTGAACCTAACGTTCAGGGCCGATTGTTTTTTGCCGATCAACCTTTGCTTCCACGGCAGGCAGGCTTCCCTGCGCCGGAAGGGGCGGCTTCACTTCCAGCGCTTCTTATGCCTTTCATACGGCGTTGTTTTCGCGGCCTCCAGCTTGGCTGTGCGGCGATTTTTCACCTCGTCGCTCATGGGCTGGATTTCTCCCGCTCTTGTCAGCGCCTCCTTGGTCAGCATCGGGCCGACAAGCTCGTAAATCAGAATGGCAAAGAGCGTGATGTTTCGAATCAGCTCGCCCTGCTCCCCCAGCTGCTGGGCTGTCACACACATACCCAGCGCGACGCCTGCCTGGGGCAGAAGCGTGATCCCCAGATAGTTGCAGATGGTATCGCTGCAATGGGTTGCCCGGGCGGAGAGGAACGCCCCCAGATACTTCCCGGCGGACCGGACAAGGATGTAAACCAGGCCAATCAGTACGATGGTGAGGTCCGTAAACACGCTCAGCTCCAGCTGTGCGCCTGAGATGACGAAAAAGGCGGCGAAGAGCGGGTTCGTCCAGCTGTCCGTCTTCTCCATGATTTCGCCGGACAGGGGGCAGAGGTTGCAAAAGACCGTCCCCAGCATCATGCACACCAGCAGGGACGAAAAGCTGATGGTCAGCGGGCCAACCGTGAATTCCAGCATGGAGAGCGCCGTGGTCAGAAGCACAAAGGCAATGGACATATTCAGGCGGTTCGTGTTGGAGTTGAACAGCTTTTCGATCTGGGTGAGCAGCCAGCCCATCACAGCCCCCAGCGCAAGGGACAGGACGATCTCAAGCAGCGGATTGACGATAATCGAGACAAAGTCAACATCTCCGGTCACCATTGCGCGGGCCGCGCCGAAGCTCACCGCAAACACCACCAAGCCGACAGCGTCGTCCAGGGCCACAATGGGCAGCAGCAGGTCCACCAACGGGCCCTTCGCCTTGTACTGCCGCACGACCATCAGCGTCGCTGCCGGTGCAGTCGCCGTTGCGATGGCCCCCAGGGTGATGGCCTGGGCCGGAGTCAGACTGCCGTTGGTCGCCACGCTGACCGCCAGCAGCGCCGCATCCACCAGCAGTGCCGCCGTCAGCGCCTGAACGATGCCGATGATAAACGCCTGCCTTCCGGTCTTTTTCAGCTGAGACAGGCGGAACTCATTGCCGATGGAAAACGCGATGAAGCCAAGGGCCACATCGGAAATCAGGCTCAGCTCGTCCACGCTGTCCATCGTGGTGAAGCCGAGGCCCGGAAGGCCCAGGCGGCCCAGGCAATACGGGCCAATCAGGACGCCTGCGATGAGATACGCGGTGACGGTCGGCAGCTTCAAAGGCTTAAAGACACGGGTCATCAGCAGCCCTGCCAGGACAGCGACGGAAAGAGACAGCAAAACGGAAACCATATTCTTACCCCCAAACCTGCAAATTATTCCTGTTTGCTTTATATTGTTAGCCTCACATTCCTTTTTTGCCTTCATTTTAAGGGGGATGGTGAGTCGTAATTTGGATTTTACGCTTTCAATCGGCCCTGAACGTCAGGTTCAGGGCCGATTGCAGTTTGTTTATGAAAGTTGACGCTGATACAGGGCCCCTTGCCGTTTCCGGTCAGGACGCCTGTTCAAACTGGCTGTTGTACAGTTCCGCATAGAAGCCGTTCTGCTTCAGCAGCTCCTCATGGCTGCCCTGCTCCACAATGTCGCCGTCCCGCATGACCAGGATGATGTCGGCGTTCTTGATGGTGGACAGCCGGTGGGCGATGACGAAGCTGGTGCGCTTATCCGTCAGCTTATCCATGGCCTGCTGGGTCAGCATTTCCGTCTTGGTGTCCACGCTGGAGGTGGCCTCGTCCAGAATCAGCATGGGGCTGTTCTGAATCATGGCCCTGGCGATGGTCATCAGCTGCTTCTGCCCGGCGGAGATGGAGGTGTTGTCGGTCAGGACGGTGTCATAGCCCTTGGGCAGCGCCCGGATAAAGTTGTGGATGCCGCAGGCCTTGCAGGCCTCGATCATCTGCTCCTCCGTGACGCCCTCCGTATTATAGAGCAGGTTCTCCCGGACAGTCCCCTCGAACAGCCAGGTGTCCTGCAAAACCATGCCGAACTGGCTGTGTACGTTGCTCCTGGGGATGTCGGTGGTCGGGATGCCGTCAATCAGGATGCTGCCGCCCGTGGGCTCAAAGAAGCGCATCAGCAGGTTGACCATGGTGGTCTTGCCTGCGCCGGTGGGGCCGACGATAGCCACCTTCTGGCCCGGCTGCACCTTGACGCTGAAATCGTGGATGATTTCCTTCTCCGGCGCGTTGGGATAGGCGAACTTCACATGGCGGAACTCCACCTCGCCGTGGACGTTCTCAATGCGCTGCACCTTGTCGGATTCGTCCTCCATCTCCTCCTCGGCCAGGAAATCAAAGACACGCTCAGAGGCGGCCGCGCAGGACTGCACCTGGGTCATGGCCTGGGAGATCTGCCGCAGCGGAGACTCAAACAGGCGGGTGTAAATCAGGAAGGCGGTGATGACGCCGAAGGTGATGTTGCCGTTGATGATCTGCCAGGCGCCTACCACGCAGACCGCCACATAGCCCAGGTTGCCGATGAAGGTCATCAGGGGCTGCATCAGGCCGGACAGGAACTGGGAGCGGAAGTTTGCGTCCTTGACCGCCTGGTTCATGGAGGAGAACGTCTCCTTCACCTCATCCTCCGCGTTCAGGATGCGGATGACATCATGGCCGCTGTACATCTCCTCGATATACCCGTTCAGCGTGCCAAGGCTCTCCTGGCGGGCGGTGAAGTACTTCTGGGAGTGGCTCATGATGACCACCATCAGCACCAGGCCGATGAGCGTTGCCAGGACGGTGGTGGACGCCATGATCCAGTTGGTGTAGTACATCATAATCAGGCAGCCCACAAACTGCGCGACTGCTGTGACCAGGTTGGACAGGCTGTTGGACATGGCCTGCCCGATCATATCCACATCGTTGGTCATGCGGGAAAGCACGTCGCCTGCGGCGTTGCCGGAGAAGAACTTCAGCGGCAGACGGTTGATTTTGGTGTCGATGTCCCCACGGAGCCGCTTCGCGGTGCGCTGGGTCACGGTCTGCATGATGAAGTGCTGAACAAAGCCGCATAAGGCGCTGGCAAGGTAAATGCCCATCAGCAGCAACGCGACGCTCAGGACCCCGTCCATATCGATGCCTTCATCTGCGTGCGCCGCCTGATACTCCTCGCTGAGGGTGATGTTGGAGAGGATCGCCTGGGTCAGCTCATCCTCCGTGTCGGTCAGGTCGAGGCTGGAGAGGTCGATGTCCTCCGGGTCTGTGCCCTCCGGCAGGTAGTCCAGGATGTTGATTTCCCCGCTCATGATTTGGGCTTGAATGTCCTCCGCCATCTCCTCCGAGGAGACGCCGCCGGTCAGGCCGTCATAGATATAATCGGTCAGCCGGCTGAGCTGATTCGGGCCAATGATGGTAAAGACTGCTGCAATGGCGGCAAGCACCAGCGCGACCAGAATCGGCACCAGCTGATCCCTGCAATAGGAGATCAGCTTTCCCAGGGCGCCGCGGGTGTCGTTCGCTTTCCCGCCGCTCATGCCGCCGCCCATCGGGCCGCGGCCCATGGGGCCTCTCCTCATCGGAGCGCCGGCCCGTGCGGTTGGTCTGCTTTGATTGGTTTCAGCCATAATAGAGGCACCTCCTTACGCATTCGCCGCAAGCTCTTCTGCAGAGAGCTGCGACAGGGCGATCTGCTGGTAAACCGGGCAGTTCTTCATCAGTTCCTCGTGGGTGCCGATTCCGGCGACTGCGCCGTTATCCAGCACCACGATTTTGTCTGCGTTGCGGATGGTCCCGATACGCTGCGCCACAATCAGGCAGGTCGTACCCTTCAAATCTGTTTTAATTCTCTGCCGCAGCGTGCGGTCCGTCTTATAGTCCAGCGCCGAGAAGGAGTCGTCGAAGATTAGGATCTCCGGCTTCCGGGCGACGGCTCTGGCGATGGCCAGACGCTGCTTCTGTCCGCCGGACACGTTGGAGCCGCCCTGGGCAATCCAGCTGTTCACGCCGTCGTCCATGGCCTGCACGAAGTCCGTGGCCTGGGCGATGTCCAGCGCGTTCCCCACATCGGCGTCCGTCAGGTTCTGCCCGCTCTTGCCAAAGGAGACGTTGCCCTCCACGGTGTTGGCGAACAGGGTGGCCTTCTGGGGGATATAGCCGACCTTGTCGTAGAGCGTTTCAAAGCTGTAGGTCGAGACATCCTTCCCGTCCAGCAGGACGGCTCCCTCCGTCACGTCATAGAGCCGGGCGGCGAGGCTGCCCAGCGTGGACTTGCCGGAGCCGGTGGCGCCGATGAAGGCCACTGTCTCGCCCTTCTTCGCGGAGAAGGAGATGTGCTTCAGGCAGTCCTCGGAGGCGTCGGGGTAGCGGAAGGACACATCCCGGAATTCAATGCTTCCGGTTTCCTCGGAGTCAGTTTCCGTGCCCTCTGTGACTGCGATGTCGGAGTCAATGACCTCGTTGATACGGTTCGCGGAAACCGCGGCACGGGGCAGCATCATGAAGATCATCAGCAGCATCACGAAGGACATGATGACATACAGGGCGTAGGAGCTGAAGGAGACGACCTCACCCAGCATGACCGAACGGTCGGAGACGGCCGCCATAATCTCCGCCACCGTGCCGTCCAGGGGGACGTTGATGGCGTTGATGAGCATAGCGCCCACATAGTAGATGGCAACGCTGACGCCGCTCTGCACGAACATCATAATGGGGGAAAGGAACGCCATTCCTCTGCCGGTAAACAGCTGCGTCCGCATCAGGTTGTCGTTGGCCGTCTCGAATTTATCCTCCTGGTACTGCTCCGCGTTGAAGGCGCGGACGACCCGGATGCCGCTCAGGTTTTCATCGGTGAGCCGGTTCACATCGTCGATTTGACGCTGGACGATGCGGAACTTGGGAATCATAATCGCCAGCAGGACGACCAGCGACACCACGACCACAGCCACCGCCGCGGCCACCACGGCGGAGAGCTGCCAGCTCTTCCCGACGATTTTAATGATGGCCCAAATCGCCATGATGGGGGCGCGGATCATCATCTGAAGCCCCATGGCGATGATCATCTGAATCTGCGTAATATCATTGGTGGTACGGGTGATCAGGCTGGCGGTGGAGAACTTCTTGATCTCGCCGCTGCCCATGGACGCCACCTTGTTGAACAGCTTCGCCCGGACATCAAAGGAAAAGTCCGCCGCGATCATGGCCGCCAGATAGCCGACCACCACGGTCAGCAGGGCGCTGCACAGGGCGCAGCCCAGCATTTTTCCGCCCGCCGCATAATATTGGGACAGGTCCGTCACCTCGCTGCTGATTAGCACTGTGATTTCCGCCGTATAGTCCGGCAGGCGCAAATCGAAATACACCTGGCCGCAGACCAACAGCACGCACAGAAGCGCCAGCCACCTGTCCTTGGTTTTCATATTGCTGAAAATATGAATCATATCAATACCTCCTGTCTTTGTTCCGTTGCGTTGACGCAACCACAAGATTCTATGCGCGACGCTTGTTGCATTATCACTCTATCGTCCTTTCTGCTAATTGCAATGCGTCAAATTGCAACGCATATCATGCACCGAACAGAACGTTACCGCCTATTTTGCATAGTTTCCAGCGGTATATATTCCGAAAAGCCCGTTTTTTGAGGGCTCCGTGAAGGCCCTTCGAACGGCATCATTTTGTTGTGCGACATCCGTTGCATTATCACTCTACCACTCATTTTGCTAACTGTCAAGCAACAATATGTAACATATGTCGCATAATTGTTTTTTTTGCTTGCCATCGTGCGACATCTGCTGTATAATGATCGTTAGAGAACGGAAACAGGCGGCTTCCCCGTCTGTTTTCCGCATAAGGAGTTTACCTGGGAGGGAATGACCCATGAGGAAGCAGCCGGAAGTCACGGATGCAACAAGGGAAGCCTTTGTCAACGCATTTTTTCAGTTAGCAAAGAAGAAGAACATCAACAGAATCACCATTCGGGAAATCGCCACCCTGGCCGGATATAACCGCACCACCTTTTACCGCTACTTTATGGACGTCTACGCGCTGGTGGAATACGCTGAGGATGAGTTTTTACAGGGCGTCGGGAAAACGTTGGAGGCGCAGGGCGCAGAGGGCTCCATCAGCGAGGATAAGTTTTTTGAGGTCGTCATCAGCTGCTTTCACGAGAACAAGGACCGCATTTCAACCCTGATGTCGGAGCAGAACCGCTCCCATTTTTTGCGGAAAATTGAGGAAAACATCACAAACCAAATGTATCGGGAGCATAATGATTCGCCCAAGCAGCGCATCATCATGGATATCTACTTCTACGGCGTCTTTCATGCCATATCGACCAACCTGCAGAGCAAGGACGCCCTTTCCGATGAGGATTTGCTGGACATCATTCAAACCCTGTTCCACCGCTGGTTCCAACCGGAAATGACGCAAAGCGCCTGATTCCCTGTTGGCGAGGCCAATTCCATTACGGAGTTGGCCCCGCCGCTTTTTTTTGCCTCCCGCGCCCCTGGGGGGCCAAACGAATCGTAAATCGCAGCAATTTGTGCGACACTTGTTGGATTTTGTCCATTGATTAACCTCGCACAGCGGGGGTATAATGATATTATACGATATGTGTCGCACGGTAAACTGCTCCGATGCGGGCCATGCGCCTGCGGAGCAAGCAGAGGGAATACAGCTATGAGGGAACAAGACAGCCTATCGGCGAACTGCGTCAACGTCCTGTACTGCGGGGACAGGAATATTGAGGACGGGTTGATTATCTCCATCCTGTCTCTGCTCCGGCACACGGCGGAGCCGCTGCACATCTTCGTGATGACGATGGACCTGACGTTGGAGGGGCGGCGAATCGCGCCCGTCTCTCAGGGGACTGTTCAATACCTGGACGCCTATGTCAAACGGCAGAACTGCGAGAGCTCCGTCACCCGCATCGACGCCACCGAGCTGTTCCGGGCGGAGCCGCCTCAGGCCAATCTGGAGACCCGGTTCACGCCCTGCTGTATGCTGCGGCTGTTCGCGGATCAGGTGCCCCAGCTGCCGGAGCGCATCCTGTATTTGGACAACGACGTGGTCTGCCGGCAGGATTACAGCGCATTTTACCATCAGGACATGGAGGGGTGCGAGCTGGCCGGCGTGCTGGATTACTATGGTCGGTGGGTCTTCCGCAATCGGCCGCTCCACATGGACTATGTCAACTCCGGGGTGCTGCTGCTGAACCTGGCGCAGATTCGTCAGACCGGCCTGTTCGCCCGGTGCCGGGCGATGTGCCGCGATAAGCAGATGTTCATGCCCGATCAATCCGCCATCAACAAGCTGACCCAATCCAAAAAGCTGTGGGGAAGGGCCTATAACGAGCAGCGCAAGCTGCACCAGGGCACGGTATTTCAGCACTTCACCACCAGCTTCCGCTTCTTCCCCTGGGTACACACCCTGACGGTGAAGCCCTGGCAAATCGAACAGGTGCATCAAAAACTGAAGCTGCATGAATATGATGACATTTTGCAGGAGTATACTGATGTCACCGCTGCAATGAAAGGATCCTTACTATGAAACAGGATGAGATTCCCATCTTCTTCACTGTGGACGAGAGCTATGCCCCCTATCTGGACTGTGCGATTCGCTCCATGATGGAACACGCATCCAAAGCGTACACCTATCAAATCATTGTCCTCCATGAGGATTTGACCGAGGAGAGCCGGAGGAAGCTCTCCGTCAACGTAAAGCCTCCCTTCCAGATTCGTTTTATTCATATGAAGGACAAACTGGCAGGCATCACCGACCGGGCCGAGAATAGATTGCGGTGCGATTACTTCACACTGACCATCTATTTCCGGCTTTTTATTGCCGATATGTTTCCCGAATACGACAAGGGGGTTTACCTGGACAGCGACATCGTGGTGCCGGGGGACATCTCCCAGCTGTACCGGACCGAGCTGGGCGGCAACATCATCGCCGCCTGCACTGACCGCTCCATCATGCCGGTGCCTGAGCTGGTGAACTATGTGGAGGATGCCGTGGGCGTTCCCATTGACCAGTATATCAACTCCGGCATCCTGGTGATGAACCTGAAAAAGATGCGGGAGGTCGGCTTTAGCGGCCACTTCCTCCACCTGCTGAGCACCTACCACTTTGACTGCCTCGCCCCGGATCAGGACTACTTTAACGCCATGTGCAACGGCAAAATCGTCTACCTGGACGAGAGCTGGGACGCCATGCCGCCGGAGGGCGGCGGGGCCGTCAGCGTATTGGAGCATCCCAACCTGATTCACTACAACCTGTTCCAGAAGCCCTGGTGCTACGACAATATCCCCTATGAGGACTATTTCTGGCGCTGCGCGAAGGGCTCCCCCTTCTATGAGGACATCGTGCGCCATAAGGAGACCTACTCCGAGGCGCAGAAGGCGTCCGACCGCACCTGCCTGGGCAACATGATCCGAAAGGGCCCGGAGGTGTGCAAACAGCCGGTGACCTTCCGCAAAATGGGAGAAGAAGGGAAGAAAATTCGTGTATGTTAATCGGGGGCAACAAAGAGCAGGTGGTGGCCAATATGCGCTCCGCCACGGAGCGGGGCGACTTGAACTGTAAGGTGGAGGTGGATGACCCCACCCTGTCCAAAGAGGAGCAGGAGGCCATCACGCAGCACTTTCTGGACAACTACAAGACCTTTGGCTACCGGTTCTGCAACGTCTGCGCCCGGGCGCTGACGGATACCACCACCAAATATCTGAAGCGCAGCACGAAAATCGAGGGGCTGGAACATCTCGCCGGGGTACACGGCGGGGTCATTGTCACCAGCAATCACTTCAGCCCGCTGGACAACACGGCGGTGCGCCAGACCATGAACAAGGCGGGCTACAAGCGGCTGTACATGGTCAGTCAGGAGAGCAACCTGGCCATGAAGGGCTGGATCGGGTTCCTGATGAACCATGAGGACATCATCCCCCTGGCCAGCGGCACCACCTATCTGCGCAAGCACTTCGGCCCCATGCTCCACGAGCGGCTGGAGCAGGGCCACGCCGTGCTGATCTATCCGGAGCAGGAGATGTGGTTCCACTACCGGAAGCCCCGCCCGCCCAAGCGGGGGGCCTACTACTATGCCGCCGTCAACCATGTGCCCGTGGTCTCCTGCTTTGTGGAGATCCGGGACCTGCCGGGGCAGGAGAACGAGCAGTTCCACAAGACCCGGTATGTCATGCATGTCCTCCCGCCCATCTTCCCCGACCCGTCCAAGAGCGACCGGGTCAACAGCGAGGAGATGATGGCGCAGGATTACCGGCAGAAGGTGGCCGCCTATGAGCAAGCCTATGGCAAAAAACTGACCTATGACTTCGACGTATCCGATATTGCCGGCTGGATTCCGCCGGAACCGGAACGCGAATCGCCCTGAGGGCGCGGAAAGGAAGGATAGCTGTGGAGGATACGGACAGAACCCTTCGCATCGGTATTGACGTGGGTTCCACAACGGCCAAGGTGGTCGTCGCCGACCCGGAAACCGGGGAGACGCTCCACGCGCGCTATGTGCGGCACAATGCCAGACAGCAGGAGACGGTGGGCAGCCTGCTCCGGGAGGCGGCGGAACGCTTCCCCGCAGAGCGGTTCCGGGCGGCAGTCTGCGGCTCCGGCGGCAGACCGATTGCGGAAAAGCTGGGCGTCCCTTACATACAGGAGGTGGTGGCCAACTCCGCCGCCGTCCGGGCGCTGTACCCCAATGTGAAAACCGCCGTGGAGCTGGGCGGGCAGGACGCAAAGGTCGTGTTCTTCTACTACGACGAACAGAAAGGCCAGCTCCAGACCTCCGATATGCGGATGAACGGCAGCTGCGCCGGGGGCACCGGCGCATTTATTGACGAGGTGGCGGCCCTGCTGAACGTGGAGCCGGAGCAGTTTGAAGCTCTGGCGGAGCAGGGCCGCACCGTTTACGACATCTCCGGCCGGTGCGGCGTGTTCGCCAAGACGGACATCCAGCCGCTGCTGCTCTCCGGCGCCAGGAAGGAGGACATCGCCCTGTCCACCTTCCACGCCATCGTGAAGCAGACCATCGGCGGGCTGGCCCAGGGGCTGGAGCTGTCAGCCCCCATCATCTTCGAGGGCGGCCCGCTGACCTTCCACCCCACCCTGGTGCGGGTGTTCGCCCAGCGGCTGCATCTGTCGGAGCAGGACATCGTCCGCCCGGAGCACCCGGAGACGATCGTGGCCTACGGCACGGCCATCGCCATCGACCAGCTCTTTCCCCAGGGGATGGATACCGTCACCCTGGGGGAGCTGTCGGCCCGGCTGACCCGGCCGGACGGCCCCTCCGCCTCCGGGGAGGAGGCGCAGGCGCCCCTCTTTCCCACGAAAGAGGCCCGGCTGGCCTTCCAGGCGCGGCATGACCGGGAGCTGAGAGCGCTCTGCCCGCCGAAGCCGGTGGACGGGGAGCTGCGGGTCTGGCTGGGCATCGACTCCGGCAGCACCACCTCCAAGTTCGTCCTGCTGGACGAGGAGGAGCGGGTCATTGACCGCTTCTACGCCAACAACCAGGGGGAGCCCCTGCTGGTGGTGCGGGACGGCCTGAAGGCCCTCAGACGGAAGTATGACGCCCAGGGAATCAAGCTGACCGTGTTGGGCCTGGGCACCACCGGATACGGGGAAAACCTGCTGGCCCGGGCCTACGGCGCGGACTATCACACCGTGGAGACGGTGGCCCACTCCCTGGGCTGCACCCACTACTACCCGGAGGCCACCTTCCTGCTGGACATCGGCGGCCAGGACATGAAGGCCATCTGGCTGGAGGACGGCATCATCACCAACATCATGCTGAACGAAGCCTGCTCCTCCGGGTGCGGCTCGTTCCTGGAAAACTTCGCCGTGAACCTGAACATCCCCGTGGAGGAGATCGCGGACGCGGCGTTCCGGTCGGAGGCGCCCGCCAAGCTGGGCAGCCGCTGCACCGTGTTTATGAACAGCACCATCATCAACGAGCAGCGGTGCGGCAAGGGCCCCGACGACATCATGGCGGGGCTGTGCCGCTCCATCATCGAGAACGTGTTCACCAAGGTGGTGCGCATCTCCAACACCGCCCAGCTGGGCGACTGCATCGTGGTGCAGGGTGGCACCTTCCGCAACCGGGCGGTGCTGCGGGCGCTGGAGGAATATCTGGGCGCGGAGGTGAAGCTGGCCCCCTACCCCGGCGAGATGGGGGCCATCGGCGCGGCCCTGGCGGTGAAGCGGCAGGTGACGGAATCCGGCTACGGTCACGGCGGCGCGTCCTCCTTCATCGGGTTTGACGCGGTGGAGCGGTTCTCCTACGAGACCCAGACCGGCGTCCAGTGTACGGGCTGCGGCAACCGGTGCAGCCGCACCATCGTCCGCTTCTCCACCGGGAAGCAGTGGATCTCCGGCAATCGGTGCGAAAAGGGGGCGGCGGAGGCTCAGGACGACTCCGCCGCTGAGAAAGCAAACAGGGAAAAACCGGCGGATCTGTTCGTGGAGCGGGAACAGATGCTCTTTCAGGACTATCCCTTCCATCAGGCTGCCCCGGAGAAGAATGAGGTCGTCGGCCTGCCCAGGGTGCTGGAGTTCTGGGACAGCATGCCCTTCTGGAGCACCTTCTTCCGTGCGCTGGGCTATCAGGTGAAATTCTCCCCCAAAAGCTCCCGCAGAATCTACGAGCAAGGGCTGCAATATGTGGCCTCCGACACGGTCTGTTTCCCGGCGAAGCTGGTACACGGGCACATTATGGAGCTGTCCCGGATGGGGGTGGACCGCATCTTTTTCCCCTATGTGATGCATATGCCCCCGGAGGGGGTGGACAAGCTCAGCCCCTATGTCTGCTCCGTCCTCCAGGGCTACCCCATGGTGGTGCGCAACGCCCAGGACCCGGGGCGGGATAACCAGGTGATTTTTGACACCCCCGTCTTTCACTGGTTCGCAGAGCAGGACCGGAAGAAGCAGATTTGCCGCTATGCGGTGGAGACTTTGGGCGCCTCCAGGGAGGCGGCGGAGTCCGCCTTCGCGGACGGCGAGCAGGCGCTCTGCACCTTCCGCAGCACCCTGACCGGACGGGGGGAGGAGGTGCTGCGCCAGGCGGAGGAGCGCGGCTCCTATGCGGTGGTGCTGGCAGGCCGCCCCTACCACACCGACCCCTTTATCTGCCACGACATCTTCAAGCGGTTCGAGGAGCGGGGTATCCCGGTGCTGACCGTGGACAGCCTGCCCCACCTCAGTGAGCAGGACCTGAAAAACACCACCATTGAAATCACCAACAACTTCCACACCCGAATGCTGGAGGGGGCCATGGTGGCGGCGAAGAACCCGGCGCTGGAGTATGTGCAGATCGTCAGCTTCGGCTGCGGCCACGACGCCATTCTGTCCGACGAGATCAGCCGGATCTTGAGCGAGAGCGGCGGCAAGTCCCCCCTCATCCTCAAGGTGGACGAGAGCGACGCCACCGGCTCCCTGGGTATCCGCATCCAGTCCTTCCTGGAGACCATTGACATCAAGCGGCGGGACGCCCGTCTGTGGGAGGCGCTGGAACACTGGCACCGGGACTTGCCTGAGCCCAGCCCCACCAAGTTCTACAAAAAGGACAAGAAGACCCGCACCATCTTGGTGCCCAACATCTCCAAGGAGGTCTCGGTGTTGCTCTCCGCCATCATGGAGAAGGAGCATTACAGGGTTCAGACGCTACCCATCGGCGGGCGGGAGCAGATCGCCCTGGGCAAGAAGTATGTCCACAACGACATCTGCTTCCCCTGTCAGATGGTGATAGGGGAGCTCATCAGCGCCCTGCAGGAGGGGCACTACCAACAGGACGAGGTGGCCGTGGCCATGGTGAAGTTCCAGTGCGACTGCCGGATGTCCCACTATGCGGGGCTGCTCCGCAAGGGGCTGGACCGGGCCGGATTTACGGAGGTGCCCATCGTCACCACGGACATGGGCGACACCAAGGAGATGCACCCCGGCGTGGCGGTGCTGGGCGTCAGCGCGGTGTGGGAGGCGGTCTGGACCTTTATGATGCTGGACATCCTCACCGACCTGTGCCGGAAGATACGCCCCTACGAGCTGCACCCCGGCGAGACGGACGAGGTCTATAACGACTGCGTGGCCCAGCTGGGGGAGAGCATCCGCAAGGGCGTGAGCAGCGCCAGGCGGGCGTTCGCCCACTGCATCGACCGGATGGGGCAGATTCCCTATGACCGGAGCCACCTGAAGCCGAAGGTGTTCGTCACCGGCGAGCTGCTGGTGACCTATCACCCCGGTTCCAACTTCAACATCGAGCGGTACCTGGAGGACAACGGCATGGAGACGGCCTTCCCCCGCATCACCGACCAGCTGCGGAAGGACTTCCGGGCGACAGAGTGCGAAATCAAGGACTATCACGCCAACATCCCGCCCTATCCCCAGCTGGTGGAGGGCCTGTTCGACTACGTCCAGCGTCAGCTGGAGAAAATCGCCGTCCGGCACCCCCTCTACGAGTGCGCCAGACGGCCAAAAGAGCTGTACCAGGAGGTCAGCGACATCATCCCGGAGACGCTGAGCTGTGGGGAGGGCTGGCTGATGGCGGCGGAAATCGCCCACAACGCCAAGGAAGGCGTGAAATCCTTCATCATTTTGCAGCCCTTCGGCTGCCTGCCCAACCACGTCTGCGGCCGGGGCGTCATCAAGCGGCTCAAGGAGGCGTATCCGGATATCTCCATCCTGCCCCTGGACTTGGATCCGGACACCAGCTATGCCAACGTGGAGAACCGGCTGCAAATGCTGATTATGAACGGCGGCGCGGAGCAGGCGGCGCAGGCCGCTGCCGTCTGATGGGGCGGCCCCGGCTTCGGCCCGATTCTGCGAACCCGCAGCGCCGGACGTTGCACAAAAACAAACGAGCGCAGCCTTTCCTGTGGAAAGGCTGCGCTCGTTTTCGCTTTTTTTCAGTTATCCCCGCCCGTCGGCTCGTCCGCCGCGGGCCGGTATTCCACATACTGGTATGTGCTGTTTTGGCTGCGCTGCTCCATACAGGCAAAGACCTGGTCCCGCAGCTGCTGCTTCTGCTCCTGTCGGGGCAGGCCCTCATCGGGGTAAAACGGCCCGTCCAGGTAGACGGTGAGCCTTGGCTTGTCGGAGAACCGCCGCGCCTGATAGGTGGTGGTCATGCAGAAGGCGGGGACACGGTTCTTCACAGCATAGTCAAAGGACGTCTCCGGATAGGGGCGGATTTGGGTGCAGTAGGGCCAGACGTGCCCCTCCGGGTAGACGACAACGCAGCACCTCTCCCGCAGCCGCTGCTGCACGGCGCGGAGGAACTGGGGCAGCTTTGACAGGCTGCCCGGTATGGGCAGCGCCCCCATCCAGGGCAGCAGGGGGCCAATCACCGGAATCCCCAGGTTGGCGGGGCTTGCAATCGTGTAGCACCGCTTGGGGGCGCACACCAGCGCCGGAACGAATACGTCCCCGAGGGGCTGGGTGTGGTTCCCGTAGACCACGGCCCCGCTGTCGCGGTACGCCTTCCAGTCCACGCTCCGCACGATTTTCAGGTGGAGGCACAGCTTCCCATACACCGCTGCGAACAGGTATCCCGCCGCGTACAGCAGCGCCCCAAGCAGCCTGGCCCCTCTGCCGTCTCGTATCCAGGCGTAGTGCTCAGGAAGGGCAAACGCCTGGTCGGCGCTCTCCACAAAATCGTCCTGAAAGGTTTTGTAGTAATAAATTCGTTTCCTGGCGGCCATAAGACCCCTCCATTCCACAGCTAGGGCAGCAGGCCGGGTCCCTCCGGCCTTGCAGCGCGCTGTCGGGGCGGCACGCCCCGCTCGGCCGTTCTTCGCAGCTTCCTCTGCTTATAGTATAGCACAAATGGCGGGCAATCGACAGGCGGAATGGCGCTTTTTTCTGTCGGCGGCGGCGCAGGGGAGACCGGAGGCGCCTGGAACCATCGCTTTCGATGCAGGGCCAACACCCTCAGGGTTGGCATTTCCTGCCCGCTGCGCACATAAGCTGTGACAGCAAGGCTGCCGCCGACCCGGATAGCGGAGCGGGGGCGGCTGGGCCATGGGAGTGTTGTCTTTGAAGCAGGATATTGAGGAACGCGCCCTGCGGACGGGCGAATGGGTGGCGGAGCATCGGGCCACGGTGCGGGCGGCGGCAAAGGAGTTTGGGGTCAGCAAGAGTACGGTGCATAAGGATCTCCACGACAGGCTGCCCCGCCTGAACCGCGCGCTCTACCTCCAGGTGCGGGCCGTCCTGGACGAAAACCGGGCGGAGCGCCATCTGCGGGGCGGCGAGGCCACCCGGAAAAAATATCGGGGAGAGTAAAGGCGCAGGCGGCGGGAGAAGAAACTTCTCCCGCCGCCTTTCGCTGCAAGGCGGGGCAGCCCCGTTTGGCCCGCCCCTTTGCAGGATTCTGACCGGAAAAGGCGAAAAACACTTGCAAACTGCCGCCCTTTTGCGTATACTGAAAAGGTGAATAACTTTATGCAATATCCCGTGAGCCGCATCGGCCGGCTTGCGCCCTATTGCCTTTGACGGAAGGAAGTATCCCCTCTATGAAATTAGGAATCGTGGGTCTGCCCAACGTTGGGAAGAGCACCCTCTTTAATGCAATCACCAGCACCAAAAACGCCCAGGCCGCCAACTACCCCTTCTGCACCATCGAGCCGAACACCGGCGTGGTGCCGGTGCCCGATGCGCGGCTGGACAAGCTGGCGGAGATTTGGCAGCCCAGCAAAAAGACCCCCGCCGTGGTGGAGTTTGTGGACATCGCCGGCCTGGTGAAGGGCGCCAGCGAGGGCGCGGGCCTGGGCAACCGGTTCCTGGGCCACATCCGGGAGTGCGACGCCATCGTCCATGTGGTGCGCTGCTTCGATGACGACAACATCATTCACGTTGTGGAGGACGCCACCAAGCCGGTGGCGGTGGACCCGGACGGCGACATCGAGTGCATCGACATGGAGCTGGTGCTGGCGGATTTGGAGCTGGCCCAGAACCGCCTGGCCCGACAGGCCAAGGCCGCCAAGACCGGCAACAAGGCCACCAAAGCGGAGGCCGCCTGGCTGGAGCCGCTGGTGGCCCACCTGGGCGAGGGCAAGAGCGCCCGCACCTTCCCCTTTGACCGGGGGGACGAGGAGCAGCAGTTCGCCCTGCGGGAGATGGGGCTGCTGTCCGCCAAACCCATCATCTACGCCTGCAACATGGACGACGACGGCGTGGCCGACCCGGAGCACAACGCGTACTACCAAATCGTGAAGAAGCGGGCCGACGTGGAGGGAGCTCAGGTCATCCCCATCTGTGCCAAGACGGAGGAGGAGCTGGCCGAGCTGGACCCGGAGGACCGGGCGATGTTTATGGAGGACCTGGGCCTCAGCGACTCCGGCCTGAACCGGCTCATCCAGGCCAGCTATTCCCTGCTGGGCCTGATTTCCTTCCTGACCGACGGCAAGAAGGAGTGCCGGGCCTGGACCATCAAGCGGGGCACCAAGGCCCCCCAGGCCGCCGGGAAGATTCACTCCGACTTTGAGCGGGGCTTCATCCGGGCGGAGGTCTGCTCCTTCGACACCCTGATGGAGTGCGGCGGCAAGATGAGCGAGGTGAAGGCCCGTGGGCTGTACCGCTCCGAGGGTAAGGAGTATGTGGTGCAGGACGGGGACATTATTGAGTTCCTGTTCAATGTGTGAGGGGTGGTAGCGGCTAGTGGCCGGACACCCCTTCGGGGTGAAGCTGTTGGTTGTTAGCTATTAGCTGCTAGTGACCCCTCAGTCAGCTTCCCTTTCAGGGCAATGTCATCAATTTGAGAGGATTACGCTCTTTGGGCAAGGATACTATAAGGAAATAAAGCGTTTGCCCTCCCGGCGGGCCTGACTACCGCCTGCTGACCCTTTACGGTATCCTCC
>JAJPXL010000132.1 GCA_021205455.1 Clostridiales bacterium | reverse complement strand
GCCATGGCCCCTGCCGCCGCCGCGCCCGCAGCCGCCCCGGCTGCCGCCCCCGCCGCTGCCGCAGCGCCCGCCGCAGCCCCTGCCGCTCCGGTCATCACCGGCACCGGCGATCCTGTCCCCGCGCCGCTGCCCGGCACCGTGGTGGATGTGAAGGTCTCCCAGGGTCAGGCCGTCAAATCCGGCGACCTGCTGGCCGTCATCGAAGCCATGAAGATGGAAAACGAAGTTCTCGCTCCCAAGGATGGCACCGTCACCCAGGTGGTTGCTGGCAAGGGCGCTGCCGTGAAGACTGGTGATCCGCTGGTAATGCTGGGTTAAGGAGGTACCGGACATGGAATTTATCGGTACGATTTTCTCGAACCTGGCGGAGCAGACCGGCTTTGCCGCCATGGCGGAGTCCGGCGTCGTCGGCACCATCAAAACCATTATCATGATCGTCATTGCCTGCGTACTGCTGTACCTGGGCATCGTCAAGAAGTATGAGCCGCTGCTGCTGGTGGGCATCGCCTTCGGTATGCTCCTGACCAACCTGCCCGGCTCCGGCATCTATACCCCTGAGCTGTGGTATGCAGGCTCCAACGCCACCAGCATCAGCTTCAGCGACGTCCTCCACGAGGGCGGCTTCCTGGACATCCTGTATATCGGCGTGAAGCTGGGCATTTATCCCTCCCTGATTTTCATGGGCGTGGGCGCTATGACCGACTTCGGCCCCATGATGGCCAACCCCAAGAGTATGCTGCTGGGCGCTGCCGCTCAGTTCGGCGTGTACTTCGCCCTGCTGATGGCGGTCATCCTGGGCTTTGACGGCAACGTAGCCGCCTCCATCGCCATCATCGGCGGCGCGGACGGCCCCACCGCTATCTGGCTGACCGCGCAGCTGGCCCCCAACTATCTGGGCGCCATCGCCATCGCCGCCTATTCCTACATGGCGCTGATTCCCGTCATCCAGCCGCCCTTTATGAAGCTGCTGGTGAAGAAGGAGAACCGCCAAATCAAGATGGAGCAGCTCCGCCCCGTCTCCCAGACGGAAAAGATCGTATTCCCCATCGTGGTCACGATTGTCTGCTGCCTCATCATCCCCTCCGTGGCCTCCCTGCTGGGCTGCCTGATGCTGGGCAACCTGTGGGCCAACTGCGGCGTGTGCGACCGTCTGTCTGACACCGCGCAGAACGCCCTGATGAACATCGTCACCATCTTCCTGGGCATCTCCGTGGGCGCCACCGCCACCGCGGACCAGTTCCTGAAGGTGGAGACCCTGCTCATCATCGTGCTGGGCCTGATTGCCTTCTGCTTCGCCACCATCGGCGGTCTGCTGGTAGGCAACCTGATGTGCTATCTCACCCACGGCAAGATCAACCCGCTGATTGGCTCCGCCGGCGTGTCCGCCGTGCCGATGGCGGCCCGTGTGGCCCAGGTGCAAGGGCAGAAGGACAACCCGTCCAACTTCCTGCTGATGCACGCCATGGGCCCCAACGTGGCAGGCGTCATCGGCTCCGCCGTGGCCGCAGGCTTCCTGCTGGCCGTGTTTGGCTGACACCTTCCCACAAACAAACTGAAACCCGCCCCCTCCGACTGGAGGGGGCGGGTTTTTGCGTCACCGGCGGGATGAACTCCTTGGATAAGGAGGGATTGAGGAAAGGCAATATTGCCCTTCCGGTGGGGTGGTATCTCCTTTAAAGAACCACATCTAAGAGGAAAACGGGCGGGCGGCCAAGGGCCGCCCCTACTGTTTTGCCAAGAATAACATCCTATCCTCAATAAAAATCAGATGTCCGCAACCAAAGGGCAACAAAATTGCCACCACGTTCCGCTCCAGCGGAACGGGTGGCAATCGCCCCCAGCCGCCATAGGCGGCAGTCTCACCAGTTATCAAGTTCCATCGTCTGTTGCCTGACAGACCACCAAAAAGACGAGACAAGGCGCAAGCCGGTTGTCTGATACGGGGAGATTCTTAAGAGGGGGCCACAGGTTCCCCTCTTGAGCCGCCCTCTTTCCCCCATTTCTCGGCGGAGCGAGAAATGGGGCCCGCCGGGGGGGGGCAACGCCGTAGTTCCTTCAAAGAACCATGTCTAAGGAGCAATCATCCCACCGGAAGGTCAGCTGCCCCTGAACCAGCAACCCCCTCCGCCCAGCAAACGCCGGACGGAGGGGAGTTCTCGTTCCGATGGGAGTTTGTAACAGCAGGGCCCCGGCGGCGTGCCGGTCAGCCGCCGCTCCCCTGCCGCCGGTGGAACCACAGCCCCATCAGCCCGCCCACCAAGCCGCCCACCACATGGGTCAGCTGGGAGATGTTGTCCGCCGTGGTGATGCCGCTGACGATTTCCTGCCCCAGGAACAGGACGACCACCAGAATCAGCGTCAGCGGAATCTCCCCCTGGCCGAAGCTGGACAGGGAGGACAGCACGATCATCATAAACACCACCCCGCTGGCCCCCAGCAGGGCCTGCCCGGGGAACAGGGCGATGAACACCAGCCCCGTGGTCAGCGCCGTGACGCAAATCATCAGGAGCAGCGGCCTGCTGCCGTACTTCTCCTCCAGCATGGGGCCAAGAAGGAGGATATAGGTCATGTTGCTGATGTAATGCTCCCACCCGCTGTGGCCTAGCACATGGCAGAAAAGCCGCACATAGGTCAGCGGGTCGGTGGGGGAGGAGCGGTAGACGGAGAACACCAGCCCGGTGCTGACCCCGTCCGTCAGGAAGCTGAGCAGCAGCGCCCCCAGGCTCAGCAGGGCGAAGGTCAGCACCACGGGGGAATTGTAGCGGATGCGTTTCAAAATGGGTCAGCGTCCTTTCTGTGGCAATGGCAGCAATTTAAGGGAATTACGCTCCTTAGACAAGGATACTATAAGGAAATAAAGCGTTTGCCCTCCCGGCGGGCCCCATTTCTTGTCCCGCCAAGAAATGGGGGAAAGAAAGCGGCTCAGGGAGGGGCTTCGGGCAGGGTAACAGCATTTAAAATTAGCCCAAAAGGATAGACAAAGCTGCATCG
>JAJPXL010000142.1 GCA_021205455.1 Clostridiales bacterium | reverse complement strand
CCCGCTTCCCCTCCGCTAAGCCGCCCTATTTCCCCCATTTCTCGGCGTCGCGTTAAAGGGGGCCCGCCGGGAGGGCAAGCCGTTGTTCCTTCAAAGAACCACATCTAAGGAGATTTCACCCCTCCGCCTCCTTCGGAGGCACCTCCCCTTTCAGGGGCGGCAAGAAGTTGTCATAATCTCTGCGCTATTGGCTCCCCTGAAAGGGGAGCTGTCAGCGAAGCTGACTGAGGGGTGATGCCGCAGTCTGTTCCGCTGGTATTTTGTAACGGTTGAGCAAAACAGAGATTTAGCTTTCACACTCTACTAGGGGGCTACTATGCCCTGAACGGAGGTTCATCCCGTTATCATCCAGAGCGTCACGCAGCGCGTGACGCTTTTTTGCCGAAAAAAACAGGCCCCAATGGGGCCTGACCGCCTGGTTGGCATGGCCCGGCGGCTGGGTTCCCCCGGCGCGCCGTCCTGCGATTGGCTGAGCTGCAAGGATAGGATACCCCTTTTCCAGCGCCCTGTCAACCGGTGCTTTTTGACGAAAGGAGCCAAATCATGCTGATTTATCACGCAAACGTCGAACCTGTCGAAGGAATCCCCTATCCGGACGGCTACGTCCGGGTGGAGGGGGGCAAAATCGCCGCCCTGGGGGACATGGCGGACTGCCCCGCTCCCAACCCCGGGGACGTGGACGCCGGTGGGGCGCTGCTGCTCCCCGGCTTCGTGGACGCCCACTGCCACCTGGGGCTGAACCCGGACGGGCTGACCTACGAGCAGGGGGACTGCAATGAGGAGAGCGACCCCGTCACCCCGGAGCTGCGGGCCATCGACGGGCTGTACCCCATGGACCGCTGCTTCCAGGAGGCCAGGGAGGGGGGCGTCACCACCGTTCTCACCGGCCCCGGCAGCGCCAACGCCATCGGCGGGCAGTTCGCGGCGGTGAAAACCGCCGGCCGGTGGATCGACCGGATGATCGTAAAGGCCCCCGCCGCCATGAAATTCGCCCTGGGGGAGAATCCCAAAGGGGTGTACGGCCAGCAGAAGGACGGCCCCATGACCCGCATGGCCACCGCCGCCCGGATCCGGGAGGCCCTGTCCCAGGCGGAGGAGTACCGCCGGAAGCAGGCGGCCGCCCGGCAGGATGAGGACAAGGACCCGCCAGACTTTGACGCCAAGCTGGAGGCCCTGGTGCCGGTGCTGGAAGGGCGGGTGCCCGCCCACTTCCACGCCCACCGGGCGGACGACATCGCCACGGCGGTGCGCATCGCCAAGGAGTTCCGGCTGGACTATGTGCTGCTCCACGCCACGGAGGGCCATCTGGTGGCCGACCTGCTGGCGGAGGAGGGGGCCCGCGTGGTCACCGGCCCCATCATCAGCGACCGGGGCAAGCCGGAGCTGCTCCACCAGACCCTGGAGAACACGGCGGTGCTGGCCCGGGCCGGGGTGAAGGTCGCCATCTGCACCGACCACCCGGAGAACCCCGTCCAGTACCTGCCCCTGGGGGCGGCGCTGTGCGCCCAGCACGGCCTGGGGCAGGCCCAGGCCCTCCGGGCCATCACCCTGGATGCGGCGGAGATCGCCGGCATCGGGGACCGGGTGGGTTCCATCGCCGTAGGCAAGGACGCCGACCTGGTGCTGTGGAGCGGCCACCCCTTCACCCTGGGGAGCAAGCCTGTGCGAGTCTGGGTGGACGGCGTGGCGGTGGCGTGAGGGGAGCGGCGGCCCCTTGGACAAGGCCCCTGGAACCAAGCTTTAACGTCATCACGCGCAACCAAATCCAGAGCTGCTTCCACTCGTCCATCTTCTGACGCACATCGGGAGCGGCCACGCTCGGTTGTATGGAGGGATTTCTTCTTCTGCGTGTATCCCATTCCCACGACCGCCCGTTCTACGGTTGCATAACTGGCGGAAAGCTGCGGATTTTCCCGAATTTTTTCGATGGTTATATCTGCGTAATCCATCGAAACAGCGCCGTCCAGCCTGCAAAACGCTGGACGGCGCTGTTTTTTGGTCCTGTTACCGCTTCCGACGGATGTTCTCGGAGATTTCGGTGAGGGCGCTGGCCGCCTCCGTGTCGCAGCGGCGGTTGGTGGCCAAATCCCCCAGGGAGACCATGCCCACCACCTTCCCGTCCTGCACCACCGGCAGCCGCCGCACCTGGGCGGCGGCCATCTGCCGGGCGGCGACCTTCGGGTCGTCCTCCGGGCCGATGGTTTCCAGCTCCCGGCTCATAATGTCCTGGACGGGGACCCGATGAGGATCCTGGTCGGCGGCCACGCAGCGGGTGACGATGTCCCGGTCGGTGACGATGCCCAACAGACGCCCGTCGTAGGAGCAGACCGGCAGCGCCCCCAGGTTGTGTCGGGTCAGCAGTCGGGCGGCCAGGGAGGCGCTCTCCTCCGGCGTGATGGTGACCACGGTTTTTGTCATGATGTCCTGCAATTTCATAGCTCTGCTTCCTTTGTTTTTTGTCGGATGCTCTGCATGGAAAAACGCCTGCTTCCGGATAGGGGTATTCTATCCAAAAGCAGGCGGTTTTATGCGTGAAGGACACTCACTCTGTCAGCAGGGAGTCGATGAGGGTGACGGTGATTTCCCCGTAATACTGGTAGTCATATTCGTACTCCTCGTCCTCGGCGTCCTCCTCCGATTCGGCGGAGAGGGAGGAATCCGCTTCGTCCTCCTCCAGCGTATCCTCCGGCAGGTTCCTGTCCCGGTAGATGGTCAGGGTGACGGTGTCGCCAATCTCCAGGTCGGCGATGACCTCCTTGAACTCCTGCACCGTGGTGACGCTTACGCCGTTGGCGGCGGTGATCAGGTCGTAGAGCTGAATCCCCTGGGCGGCGCAGTCGGAGGCGTCATAGATGCTCTGCACCATCAGCCCCTCCGGGATGCCGGTGATGGCGGAGGTGGCCTCGCTGATGCTGGAGCAGGTGATGCCCAGGGCGGGGCGATGCACCACCCCTTCGGTGGCCAGCTGGCTGACAATGCTCTCCACCGTGGTGGAGGGGACTGCCATGCCCATGCCCTCCACGGTGGCCTCGCTGCTGCTGGAGGTGACCATCTTCAGGTTCACCACCCCCACCACCTGGCCGTAGATGTTGAACAGAGCGCCGCCGGAGTTGCCGCTGTTGACGGCGGCGGTGGTCTGAATCAGGGTCATGGCGTAGCCGTTGCTGGAGACGCTGCGGTTGATGCCGGAGATGATGCCGTTGGTCAGGGTGCCCCGGAAGCTGCTGCCCAGGGGGTCGCCGATGACCAGGGCCTCGTCCCCCACCTGCAGCTCATCCGAGTCGCCAAACTCCGCCGGCGTCAGGCCGGTGGCCTCGATTTTCAGGATGGCCAGGTCGGTTTGGGCGTCGGAGCCCACCAGGGTGGCGGTGTAGGAGGTATCGTCATAGGTCAGCACGGTGCAGACCTCCGAGTCCTCCACCACATGGTTGCAGGTCAGGATGTAGCCGTCCTCTGTCAGGATGATGCCGGAGCCGGTGCCGCCGGAGGAGCCGGCCGTCACCGTGATGCTGACCATGGAGGGCAGGCACTTTTCGTACAGCTCCTGATAGGTCAGCGCCGTCTTCCCCGCGCTGGACGCCAGCGTCACGGACAGGTCGGAGCTGTCCCCGGTGTAGGCGGGCAGCTCGTATTCCTCTGCCTCCGTGTCGCTGTAGAGAGCGCCCTCGTCATCGTCGTCATAGTAGTAGAAGAAGCCGTCGTCGCCGTCCTCATAGTAGACATCGCCGGAGGTGGAGACCCCGGCAAAGGTGTGCACCAGGTTGACCACCGTCTCCGCGCCGACGCAGATCAGCAGCACCAGCAAAACCCAGAACAGGGCGCTGTGCTTCTTCCTGGCGGGCTTCGCCTGGGCGGGCGCATCCGGAGGCGGGGCGGGTTCCGCCGGAGGCTGGGCCTGGGCTGCCGCGTGGTCCGCTCTGCGCCGGGCCTGAGCTGCCGCATGGGCCTCCCTGCGCCGGGTCTGGAACGCCTCATGGGCCTCTTTGCGCTGGGCCTGGTCAGCCTCGTAGGCTTCCCTGCGCTGGGTTTGGGTGGCCTCATGCTCCGCCCTGCGTGCCGCCGCAGCCTTGCGCTGGGCGGCGTTGTCCTTGGCCAGCGGGTCCGTCTCCCGGTGGAAAAACTGCTCCCGCCAGGCCTGCCGGGGAGAAATTTCCCAGGGCGCACTGTTTTCCGACTGGGTACGCCCCTCAAATTCATCTGTATAACGCATCATGTTCTCTCCCTCTTATGATTGCCTGCCTGTACGGCGGGGAAACGCCGATACAATTTGGATAAAACACACCTGATATAACAGACAGTTATTCGGCGCGGGTCAGGGTAAAGACAAACTCCGTCACGCCGCCCTCGCTGGTGACGGTAATGCTCTCCTGAATGCCGCTCAAAATCGTCTTGACGATGTACAGCCCCAGGCCAACGCCCTCCTTGTCCAGGCTGCGGGAGCGGTCGCTCTTGTGGAACCGGTCGAAGATGAAGGGCAGCTCCTCAGCGGGGATGGTCTCCCCGATGTTGCGCACGGTGACGTAGACCTTCTTCCCCTTGGGCACCACATAAAAGCCGATGGAGGTGCCCCGATGGGCGAACTTGGCGGCGTTGTCCAGCAGGTTATAGCACACCTGGGTGATGGAGTCCGCGTCTCCCCAGACCATGGTGGCCGTCTCCGGCAGCTGAACGTCCATGTCCAGCCCGCGCTGGGTGATTTTCCGCTCCAGGCTGATGATGACCTTCGCCACCGTTTCGTTCAGGTCAAACTGCGTCTGGGACTGTGGGGGGCCAGCCTGGGTCTGGGCGGCCAGGCGGCTGGCGTCTAGCATCCGACGCACCAGGCGGGAGAGCCGCCGCGTCTCGTTGGAGATGAGCTGGAGGGATTCCCGCTCCTTTTCCGGCGGAATGGTGCCGTCCAGCAGGCCGTCTGCAAAGCCCTGGATGGTGGTCATGGGGGTTTTCAGCTCGTGGGAGATGTCAGAGACGAACTCCTGCCGCTGCTGCTCCGAGGCGGCGATGGAATCCGCCATGCCGTTGAAGGCGGTGGCCAGCGCGCCCACCTCATCGCTCCGCTTGGTATAGGAGGGGTCTACCCGCAGCTCATACTCCCCCATGGCGAAGCGGTTGACCAGGTTGGTCATTTCTATCATCGGTTTTGCGGAGCGCCGGCAGGTGAACCAGCAAAAGACGAAGGCGAAGCACAGCACCACCAGCGCCGTCACCAGGAAGGCGAACTCCATAGAGTGCCACAGCTCGGAGAAGGAGTCGATATTCGCGGCGATCAGGAGGATGCCCAGGAGCGAGCTCTCCGCGCCGTTCTGCTCCGCCTGATAGATGGGGATGGCCACCACCAGATGATTCTTCTCATAGAGGCCCAGCGTGCTGATCCCGTCATAGCTGCCCTCAGACAGGGCTGTGGAAATAATGTCCTCCGAGACCGTGCCGGAGAGGACGTTGACCTCCTCCTCGCTGGTGTAGGAGAAGCGGATGACGCCGTCCAAATTGCATAACAGGACATCCTCCGCCCCGGCGGTGGCCACAGAGAGGGCGCTGGCGTCGAAAATGTCATCCTGATTCAGACTGACGCCCATAATGCGAACCAACTGCGTGGAGACAAAGTTCGCGTGTTCCATCATGGTATCCTTCTTCTCCTGCACGATGAACTGATAGCTCAGCATCAGAAACACCGAGCCCAGAATGGCGAAGGACAGGAGAATGATGGCCACCATGGCGGAAAAGAGCCGACGAAAGCTGGTATTCATAGCGCTCAGCCTTCCAGCAGCTCAAATTTGTACCCGACGCCCCAGACCGTCTTCAGGCTCCACTTGTCGCTGACGCCTTCCAGCTTCTCTCTCAGCCGCTTCACATGGACATCCACGGTGCGGCTGTCGCCGAAGTAGTCAAAGCCCCAGACCTCGTCCAGCAGCTGGTTGCGGGTAAACACCCGGTTGGGGGTGGAGGCCAGGTGGTACAGCAGCTCCATCTCCTTGGGGGGCGTGTCCACCCGCTTGCCGTCCACCAGCAGCTCATAGGAGTCCATGTTGATGACCAGCTTGTCAAAGGTCAGCTTCTTCTCCTTCTGCTCCATGGTGCCGTAGCGGCGCAGCACCGCATGGATGCGGGCCAGCACCTCCTTCATCTCGAAGGGCTTGGTGATGTAATCGTCCGCGCCGTTTTCCAGGCCGTTCACCTTATCGCTGGTTTCGCCCTTGGCGGTCAGCATGATGATGGGGACCTGGGAGGTCTCCCGAATCTTCCGGCAGACGGCCCAGCCGTCCATGACCGGCAGCATGATGTCCAGCAGAATCAAGTCCGGCGCAAAGCTGTGGAACAGCTCGATGGCCTTGCCGCCGTCCGGTGCGATGGAGGTTTCAAATCCCTCCTTCTCCAGATAGAGCTGAAGCAGCTCTGCAATATTGCCTTCATCCTCTACAATTAAAACCTTCAGTGCCATATCAGTTCCTTACCTTCCTGCCAGAGGCAATGTGCCCGGCCGCTGTTCCCACCCGACAGTGGCGATTGCAGACCGGGGTAGTGTCTTTATTATAACGTATTTCACAGCATTTGCGTGAATATTTTGTAAAGGAACCTCGGTTCACAGCGAACGAAGCCCCTGCTCCAGCACCCGGCAGGCGGCCAGAGCGGTGCGGGGCGGCAGGCGCTGGGGGGTGATGCGCCAGACGGCCTCCGCCGCCCGCAGCAGGCTTTTGGCCAGGGGCAGGCTGCCGCCCGTCTGCTCCAGGCACTCCGCCAGCCGGAGGAGCAGCGCCTGTTCCTCTGCCGTATAGCCGTCCGACGGCGTGTCGCCGCCAAAGGCGGCCAGCCGCCGGGCGGTGTACCGCAGCAGCCAGCCCGGATTCTCCCCGTCCTGCCGGGCGGCCAGGCCGGGGGCCGGGGCCTCGCCCCTGCCGAGCAGCGTCAAAAGCCGCCAGTCCAGGGGGTGAATGGCAGCCGGATAGGCGGGAATTGCGGCAGGATGCTGCATATTTCGTGCGGGATATTCGGCCAAAAGTGCGGCATCCTCCACGCTGCGGTACCAGCCCTGGGCCAGCGTGAAGTTGAGATAGCCCCCCTGGGCCTGCACAGCGGTGAAGCAGGTGCCTTCCAGGGCAAGCCGCTGCGCCAGCGCGGCGGCCAGTTCCTCCGCCGACTGTCCGGCGTCCTTCGCCAGAGGAAAGGCGGCGGGGCTGGCAATGACCTGCCCCCACAGCCTCGCCCCCGGCCCGCCGACGAGCCGGTCGGCGGCGGACCGGGCCTGGGTCAGCGGCCCTTCCATAGGTGATGCACTCCTTCCTGCGTGAAATGGCGGAGGGAAGAGGTTACTGCCGGATGGGGGCTTCCCGCACGTTGACGTGGAGGGAATTTTCCCCGGCCATGGCGTGGTCGATGTCGATGGAGTAGTCGATCTCCATATCCCCGCCGCAGTCGCCCATGCTGTTGCGCACATGGCGGGCGCAGACCCCCACCTGCATTTGGCCATAGGGGGTGGCGTACAGCGACGTATGCCGCCGCCCCTCCTCAAAGAGCATTTGATTGTTCACCGGCCCGGAGCGCATCAGCAGAATGCGCTTGGGGGTGATTTTAAAGGTGGTGGTGGTACCCTGCAGCCCGGTCAGCTCGGTTTCCTCATAGCTGAGGTCGTAATGCCCGGCCTTCTCCCCGATGGCGAGGGTGCCCTGGGTGATCAGCTGAACGGCGTCCTCATCCTGGTCCTCATAGGTGGGCCTGCCCTGAATGGTAATCGTCACATCTTTGACTCTCATGGTGTACAGTCCTTTCCGGGGGCGGCCTCTGTGGGGTACCCCCGTTGTGCCTTCATCATATAATAAACTGCCCCGGAAAACAAGGGCCATTTCAAATTTTCTTGCCCCAACGGACTATCGCAACATTTCCATTTGACAACAGCGGAAAAATGCATATACTATAGTGTAATGGTATATTCTGTTTCCCCGTTGGGGGAGCGGGGTTCGGCTGCCGCTGGCGTGGAGCCACCCGCGCGCGTTCTTTTGATGGAGTACCGGCTATGAAACTCGAACTGACAGAAAAACAATATCGCCGCCTGCTGGACATGGTATATATTGGCAACTGGGTGCTGAACTCTGCCCGGGGGGAGGATCGCTTTTCGGATTATGACGAGGTGGAATCGCTGATTTTCTCCAAGGCGCCGGGCCAGGGCATGAAGGACCTGGCGGAGTGGTGGAACGGCGAGGTGGTGCCCTCTCCGGCCTTCGTCGCCGGAGGCATCCACGAGGCCATTGCGGACTATGAGGACTCGGTGTTCTTCGACATTCTGGCGGAGGAGCTGGCCCGGCGGGATATGCACGACGCCCCCATTGACGAGCATAACCTGGATGAGCTGAACCGCCGCATTGACGAATACATGATGGAGTTCGAGGCCCACGGCACCGATCATGTGCAGGTGACGACGGATACGGATTCTCACTAAAAGGCCCCGAAAGGGTGTTCAAGAAGGCGCTGCCTCGGCATGATGCTTTGCGCTCATGTGAGGCAGCGCTTTTTTGCGCCCTTCTCCGGAAGGCTTCGCCGCCTTCCGGCCCGTGCGACGGTCCGGCGGACGCTGATCGAACTGCAAAAGAGGGGCGGAAAAATCAATGGTATGCGTAATATATTTTCATCAACCAAAGGTTTGACGCTTATCATGTTACTGTTTTTGAAAAATGATACCGTAGCCCCGCCGCTCAGGACATCAGCCAATCGATCAGGTACAGGGCCTTGATGCCATCATAGGAATTGATATAACTCCTGTCCATCGACAAGATGGTTTTTTCATAGTTATCCGGTATCATGCGCCGGGGAACGCCGGAGGAAGCAGCGCCGGCGGACAAAGGCGCATGGGGGGGAAGCGCAACCAAAAAAGAAGGAAAAAAGCAAAGTCCCCAATTGAGAAAGCCGTCCGATTGTGGTATCATTACCAGTAAGAAACGGACAATGGGGGCAACGAAGATGACCGATACCGAACAGAAGGCCGCCGCAAAAGCCTTCGCCGCCCAGTGGGCGGGCCGCGGCGATGAGAAGCAGGAGACCCAGGCGTTTTGGCTGACGCTGCTGCAAAAGGTCTACGGCGTGGAGGACCCGTCGGAGTACATTCAGTTTGAGCTGCCGGTGAAGCTGAGCCACACCAGTTTCATTGACGGCTACATCTCCACCACCAAGGTGCTGATCGAGCAGAAGGGCATGGATGTCAACCTGCGGAAGGGCTACCGGCAGTCGGACGGCTCCCTGCTGACCCCCTTCGGCCAGGCCCGCCGCTACGCCGGGTACCTGCCCCACAACCAGAACCCCCAGTGGATCGTGGTCTGCAACTTCCAGTCCTTTGAGATTCACAACATGAACCGCCCCAATGACGAGCCGGAGGTGCTGCTCCTGGCCGACCTGCCGAAGGAGTATTATCGGCTCAACTTCCTGGTGGACACCGGCAGCGAGCATATCCAGCACGAGATGGAGGTCTCCATGGCGGCGGGCGAAATCGTCGGCCTGCTGTACGACGCCTTTGCCAAACAGTACCGCGACCCCGCCAGCCCGCGGGCCATGCACAGCCTGAACGTGCTGTGCGTCCGGCTGGTGTTCTGCCTGTACGCGGAGGACGCGGGCATCTTCGGGCGGCACGGGATGTTCCATGACTATCTGGCAAAATATGACACCCGTATGATGCGTAAGGCGCTGATTGAGCTGTTTCAAGTGCTGGATACGCCGGATAATGAGCGTGACCCCTACCTTGATGTGGACAATCCCGAGCTGGCGGCCTTCCCCTATGTGAACGGCGGCTTGTTCTCCGATGAGGACATCGAGATTCCGCCTTTCACGGACGAGATACGCGACCTGCTGCTGGACAAGGCCAGCACCGGCTTCGACTGGTCGGAGATCAGCCCCACCATCTTCGGGGCCGTCTTTGAAAGCACCCTGAACCCGGAGACCCGCCGCTCCGGCGGGATGCACTACACCAGCATTGAAAACATCCACAAGGTCATCGACCCCCTGTTCCTGGACGATTTGAAGCGGGAATTCGGGGAGATTTGCGCGATTCCGGTGGTAAAGACGAAGGAGCAAAAGCTCCGGGCGTTTCAGAAGAAGCTGGCCTCGGCGTCGTATCTGGACCCCGCCTGCGGCAGCGGCAACTTCCTGACGGAATCCTACCTGTCCCTCCGGCGGCTGGAGAACGAGGTGCTGCGGGCGCTGAACCAGGAGCAAATCAGCTTTGGCGACGTGAACCTGAACCCGATTCAGGTTTCCCTGAGCCAGTTCTACGGCATCGAAATCAACGACTTCGCCGTGACCGTGGCGAAAACCGCCCTGTGGATTGCGGAGAGCCAGATGATGAAGGAGACGGAGGAGATCGTGCTGATGCACCTGGACTTCCTGCCGCTGAAATCCTACACCAACATCGTGGAGGGCAACGCCCTGCGGCTGAACTGGGAGGATGTAGTACCGAAAAATAAACTCAGGTATATTATGGGGAATCCGCCGTTTATCGGCTATGCTTACCAATCGAAAGAACAGAAGGCCGATTTGCAGAATATAGCCCAGGGCATTGGCAAAAATATTGACTATGTGGCCGGATGGTACTTCAAGGCGGCACAGCTGATGCAGGGGACGGACATTCGCACCGCCTTCGTCTCCACCAACTCCATCACCCAGGGCGAACAGGTGGCCGGTGTGTGGAAGCCTCTCTATGACCAATTTAAAATTCACATCGACTTTGCCCATCGCACGTTCAGATGGGATAATGAGGCAAGTTCAAAAGCTCAGGTTCATTGTGTCATTGTAGGCTTTAGCGTTGCCTCAAACAATCATCCCAAACTTCTGTTTGATTCCAATAGAATGAATCAAGTAGAAACGATAAATCCGTATCTGTTAAATGCACCTGTTGTTTTCATAGAACGGCGGAATACTCCTATTTGTGATGTTCCGGAGATTTTCAGGGGCAGCCAACCTACGGACGATGGAAATTTCATTCTCACCGAAGCGGAAAGGGATGAACTCCTTGCAGCAGAACCGCAAGCGGCGCAATTTATCCGGCCATATATGATGGGGCGGGATTTTATCAACCGGAAACCAAGATACTGCTTGTGGCTTGCCGGAGCAAACCCATCTGACCTGAAAAAATGCCCTCATATTCTGGAACGTGTGGAACGAGTGCGGGAGTTCCGCCTAGAAAGCAAAAAAACGGCGACCCGAATCAAAGCGGATACGCCAACCCTTTTTGATGAAAACCATGAGTGCAAAACGGATTATGTGGCGATACCCAAGGTATCCTCAGAACGCAGACGCTATATTCCAATGGATTACATCAGACAGGAAGTGATTGCCGGAGATAAGCTATTTATGCTTCCTGGTGGCACTACTTATTATTTTGGTGTTCTAACCTCCAATGTTCATATGGCATGGATGCGGGCAGTCTGTGGCCGTTTAAAAAGCGATTATAGCTATTCCAACACCATCGTTTATAACAACTTCCCCTGGCCCACCCCAACCGACGCCCAGAAAGCAAAAATTGAGCAGACCGCCCAGGCCATCCTGGACGCACGGGCGCTGTACCCGGACAGCAGCCTGGCCGACCTGTACGATGATTTAACCATGCCGCCGGAGCTGCGCACCGCCCACCAGCGGAACGACCGGGCCGTGATGCAGGCCTATGGCTTCCCGAACAAGGGCGTGACCGAGTCTGTCTGCGTGGCCGAGCTGATGCGGCGCTATCAGGCGCTGACTGCAGCCGAATCGCCTGCCCACAAGTGAAGCGCCGCCGCCTTCCGGCCCGTGCGCAGCCGGAGAAAAACGGCGACTACGCATGGTTTCTGCACGTTGTAAAATCTCTGGACAGCAACGGCAAGGCGGGTATTATTATGCCTCATGGTGTGCTTTTCAGAGGGAACGCGGAGGAAACTATCCGAATTGCCGTCCTGAAAAAACATTACATTAAGGGAATTGTCAGCCTGCCCGCTAACCTCTTTTATGGTACGGGTATTCCTGCTTGTATCGTTATCATTGACAAAGAGAACGCTGATGAGAGAGATGGCATTTTCCTTATTGATGCCAGCCGTGGATTTAAGAAAGACGGAAATAAAAATAGGCTGCGCGAACAGGACATCGAAAAAATCGTGCAGACCTTTATCAATAGAGATGAAGTGCCGGGGTATTCACGCTTTGTAAGCTATGATGAGATTTTGGTGGAGAATGGCGGAAACCTGAATGTTCCTCGCTACATTCAGAAAGTAGACGATACCCTACCGCAGAATATTGCTGCTCATTTGAAGGGTGGCATTCCGGGAACGGACATCGATTCCCTTGCACGGTTGTGGGCAATTTCTCCTGAACTGAAGGATGAAATTTTCACCTGCACAGATGCGACGCATAGCGTTTATAATCTCGCCCTTCCATCCGGCGAAATTGAGAGTGTCATCGGACAGGATGAGCGTATACTTGCCGAAAAGCAGAAGGAAGCTGAAACTATATTTTTACAGTGGAAAGCAGCTGTAAAAGATATTCTGCTGGACATTACTGCGGATACAAATCCGAAGGAGCTAATTCGCAGGTTGGGTGCTATGCTGCTTGAAGCCTATGAACCTGCCAGACTCCTCGATAATTATGATGTATATGACTGCTTGCTGAATTACTGGAATGCGAAGCTGCAGGATGATGTGTATGCCATTAAGACCAGTGGATATGAAATCGGCAGAGAAATCGAGTACGAATACGCCAAGAAAAAGGCAAAGGATGAAAACGGAGAAACCATCTCCGTGGACGATACCTCTAAAGTGAAATCCTTTGAGGGTGCGTTGATTCCGAGAGAAATTATTGAGGCGGTGTATTTTACAGACGATCTGGCAGCCATCAATGCACTCATGGAGCAGTCCGCTGCACTGGAAGGCGAACTGGATGAGATGCGCGAAGAGGAATCCGGCGAGGACGGACTGCTGAAAGATGTATTGAACGACAAGGGCGACAGCATTCCAAAGGCAAACCTGACTAAGCGACTGAAGGAGCTGGATGCAAGAAAAACATCCGCTGTTATGGATGCCATGGCAAAGCTGGCGGCACTTTTTGATGAGGGAAATACCGATGCAATGGAGCGTCTGATTATTGAGGTGCCGGAGCTTGCTGAATTTGAACTGCGGAATAAAAACGGTAAGTTTGGAAAAGCAAAAATCACAGCGGCGATGCGACTTGCTGCCGATACTGCCGTAGTGCCTGAAATATATCGTGATGAATATGAAGCACTGACATCGTATGCTGCGAAGACAGATGAAAAAGATGCTGTGGACAAGAAAATCAAGGATGCCCGTAAAGCTCTCGATGATAAGGTTGAGGCCAAATACAGTGAGTTGACTGTGGAAGAAATCAAGCATCTCCTCTTTGATATGAAATGGATGGCGAAGCTGGCGGGTGATGTTAGAGATGAGGTCGAGCAAGTCCTGAATACATTGTCCTCCAAAGTGTTGTTGATTGCAAAACGCTACGAACATACCCTTGGAGAAATCGAGGACAGAACGGCGAAATCACGGGAGGCGGTTATGTCGGCTCTGGAAAGGATGGGGTACAAATGGTAACTTATCCAGAAGACTGGGAAGAAAAACGACTTTTAGATTGTGTAATCTTAGTACAGGGATTAACCTATACTCCTGAGAATGTGAAACCGTATGGAACGCTTGTCCTTCGTTCTTCAAATATCAAAGAGCAGCGGCTCTCACTAAATGATAATGTTTATGTTAATTTATCTGTATCTGAAGAAAAACAAATTCAGGACGGTGACATCTTGGTTTGTGTTCGAAACGGAAGTGCGGCACTTATAGGGAAAAGCTGTGTATTGAGAAGAATGCCTAATACAACGTTTGGTGCATTTATGTCTGTACTCAGAGGAGATACTACAGGTTTTATTTCCAAAATTTTTGAATCAGATATTGTTCAGAGCCAGGTAAGAGACAGAAGCAGTGCGACAATTAATCAGATAACAAAAAAAGACTTCGAGGCAATTAAAATATTCGTGCCAACAAAGAGTTCAGAACAGAAAGAGATAGCATCCACACTCTCTTGTTTTGACAGCTACATTGATGACCTTGCCGAACTGATCGAAAAGAAAAAGGGCATCCGCAATGGTGCGTTGGAGGATTTGATGAGCGGTCGAACAAGGTTGGAGGGGTTCGATGGTGAGTGGGTGGAGAATTCCATTGATGAAATAACGCAAACAATTATCACGGGTGGAACACCTGCTACTGCACATCCAGAGTATTATGGTGGAAAAATCCCGTGGTTGTCTTCCACAGAGATTCATCAAAAACGGGTAAGCAAACCCACAGCATATATTACAGAAATCGGTTTGCAGAATTCATCTGCAAAAATAGCGCCGAGCAAGTCGGTGCTTATTGCACTGGCAGGACAAGGAAAAACAAGAGGAACAGCCGCATATCTTTTAGAATCAATGGCATTAAACCAGTCATTAGCTGCACTTGTTACTAATGAAAAATGTGATTCTGAATTCTTGTTTTATTTGATTGAAAGCCTATATTTATATTTGCGAGAGCTGTCTTCTGGAGATGGCGGGCGTGGAGGCTTAAACAAGAAACTGATAAAAAATGTCGCTGTGAAAATGCCGGGTGATGTTGCCGAACAGAAAGCTATAGCAGCAATTTTGACGGCAATGGATGAGGAAATCGAAGCCCTGGAGACAGAGCGAGACAAGATGATTCAAATCAGGGAAGGCGCAATGGATGACTTGCTGACAGGGCGTGTTCGTCTGACGGTCTAAAGGAGGTATACGAGATGGCAACGGTGGATGCGGAGAAAAAATTACAAAATAGAGTCTTGCACTGGCTCGTTGATGATCTGGGCTATACCTACCTTGGTAACCTGGAAGAACAGGACAACACGCCGGTTAAGGAAGATTTGCTGACGGCGAATCTGAAAAAACGCGGGTACAGTGATTCTCAGATTAAGGTTGCCCTGCGCGACCTGCTGAGTGCGGTCAATAATCAGGTGGACTCGTTATATCAAATCAACCAGAGCGTGTACTCTCTTTTACGTTATGGCAGACAGGGTGCAAAAGACGAAAACAGGAATCGCCCAACTGTGCATTACATTGACTGGGAGAATATAGACCGTAACGACTTTTATGTGGCAGAGGAAGTGACCGTCCTCTGCTCTGATGGCGTTTCAAGAAAGCGTCCTGATGTTATTCTTTATGTTAATGGCATAGCACTTGGTATGTTCGAACTGAAAAGTTCCTATGTCAGTGCAGGCAAAGGCATCCGTCAGATGCTCACAAACCAAAAGCAGGAGTATATTCTGAACTTTTTCGGAACGATGCAGCTACTTTTTGCTGGAAATGAATCGCAGGGGCTTTATTATGGAACTACGGATACTGCGGAGAAATACTATCTTCAGTGGAAAGAGGATAAAAAGGCGGCAGATGCGCTGTCCACAGAAATCAAGGAGCTTCAGAAAAAGGAAAACAACCGTCTGAGAAACGGTGTCGTCTCTCTGTGCCAAAAGGAACGTTTTCTCTCTATCATTCATGACTTTGTGATTTTCGATGCCGGCATAAAGAAAGTAGCAAGGCACAATCAGTATTTTGCGAACATTGCTGCCAGGAAGAGAATCCAGGAGAATGAGGGCGGCATCATTTGGAACACTCAGGGTTCCGGCAAGTCGCTTATTATGGTGTGGCTCACAAAATGGATTATTGAAAATGTCACAGACAGTCGTGTCGTGATTATTACAGACAGGGACGAGTTAGACGACCAGATTGAGAGCCTTTTTATTGACGTGGATGAAAAGGTGCGCAGGGCAAAAAGCTGTGCCGACCTTCGTTCTATTCTGGATAAGAATGAGGATTCTATTGTCTGCTCCCTTATTCATAAATATGGGCATAATGCAGGGAAGCAATCAGACATCGACCAGTATCGGAAGGAACTTCTGAAAGATTTACCGAAAGATTTCAAGGCGAAAGGCAATATTGTCGCTTTCATAGATGAGTGCCATCGTACCAACTCCGGCAAGCTGCACGAGGCTGTGAAAACATTGATGCCGGATGCAATTTTAATCGGTTTCACAGGCACTCCCCTTTTGAAAACTGATAAGCAGACGAGCTTGGAGACGTTTGGAACCTACATCCACACCTATAAATTCGACGAAGGTGTGGCTGATGGTGTCGTTCTCGATTTGCGCTATGAAGCACGAGACGTGGACCAGGATTTATCCAGCCAGGACAAGGTGGATTTGTGGTTTGAGCAGAAAACACAGGGACTGACTGAGCGGGCAAAGCTCCAGCTGAAGCAGAGCTGGACGTCAATCAACAAGCTCTACAGTTCTAAACAGCGGCTGGAGAAGATTGCGGCTGATATTGTTTTTGATATGAGCATGAAACCGAGGCTCAAATCCGACCGAGGCACAGCTATGCTTGTGGCAAACAGTATCTATGAGGCTTGCAGATACTGGGAGATTTTTATGAGCATGGGCTTTACAAAATGTGCTGTAGTAACGTCTTATGAGCCGACCACTCAAAGCGTTAGAACAGCAACTTCTGATCCCATGCAGGAAAGCGAAGAAGAGTATAAAAAGAGAGTCTATGAGCGGATGCTCGGCGGCAAAAAGTTAGCTGAATTTGAGAAAGAAGCCAAGGAGCAGTTCAAGGAAGAACCGGCAAAAATGAAGCTCCTCATCGTAGTGGATAAGCTACTGACCGGGTTCGATGCGCCAAGCGCCACCTATCTGTACATAGATAAGTCCATGCGCGACCACGACCTTTTCCAGGCAATCTGCCGTGTCAATCGGCCGGACGGCGAAGACAAGGATTATGGTTATATTGTGGATTACATGGATTTGTTCCGCAATGTGCAGCTGGCGGTCTCTGATTACACTTCTGAGGCGTTTGACGGCTTTGACAAGGAAGATGTAGATGGCCTCATTAAAAATCGATATGATGAAGCTAAATCCGAACTTGAAGGGACATTGGCTTCGTTGGAGGCGTTGGTAGAAAATGTTCCTATGCCGCAGGCTGATACAGATTACATTGAGTATTTCTGTGGCGATGACAGCGAAGATGATGAGAAAACTGCACGGAGGGATACTTTGTACGCACTGACAGCGGCTTTATCTCGTTCATTTGCCAACTGCTGCGACAGGCTTGTCCCCGATTATAATTATACCGAAACGGAAGTCGAACATCTGCGTGGAGAAATCTCCGGCTATAATAAAATCAAAGAAATGATTAAGCTGGCAAGTTGCGATTATATTGACCTCAAGCCATATGAGGCAGATATGCGCCACATCCTCGACACATATATCCGTGCAGAGGATACAAAGATAGTCAGCGAGCTGGGCAATATGTCCATTGTCGAACTGCTCCTCCAAGGGAAAACTACCACTCCCGTTGATTTGGTAAAAGACCTGCCTGGAGACGAAGAAGCAAAGGCCGAGACGATTGACAACAACTTGCAGCATGAGATCGTCAAGAAGATGAGTTCCAACAGCGTTTATTATGGTAAATTGTCGGAAATGCTCAGAAAAATTATCATGCAGCGCAAAGCCGAGGCTATGAGCTATGAGGAGTATTTGAGACAGGTTGTTGAACTGGCAGAGGCAATCCTTCACCCTGAGACTGATGACAGGTATCCTGATGAGATTAGGGACAGTGCTGCTAAGCGCGCACTCTATGACTATTTTGAAGAAGATGCAGAAATCACCGTTGATGTTGATGGTGCTATTCGTGTTGCCATCCGCCCTGATTGGAAGAAAAATTTTCAGAAACAACAAAAAATTAGACTTGCAATTTATCAAAAACTATTGCTTCATAGGTATACCGAGGACAAAGCCGCGGAGGATACAAACGATGTTTTCGATATAGCCAGGAGGCAGGAAGAGTATAATGCGTAATGAGGAAGTTGTTATCGGTGGTTTGCCCGTTGAGATTATCAGAAAAAGCAATCTGAAAAATCTCTATATACGGGTTAAACCACCGGAAGGAAGTGTGACCGTCAGCACACCGATGGATGTAAAAAAGGAAGATATAGAACTTTTTGTCCTGAAAAAGCTGCCGGAAATCACTAAAATCAGAAATAGGATGCTGGCGCAGGTGCGCCAGAGCAAGCGTGAATATGTTTCAGGTGAATCTCATTATTTATGGGGTAAGCCCTACCGTTTGCAGGTGGTGTATGAAGGAACCAGACGCGACATAATTAAAACTCCAACAAAAATTATTATGACTGTGCCGGAGGGAACGGATTCCGATTCGAGGGAGGCCCTGATGACCGAATGGTATCGCCAGGAACTCCGGCGTGTACTTGATAGTGTAATTTTGCGATGTGAGAAAAAGACAGGAGTTCACGCAGAAGAATATAGAATAAAAAATATGAAAACAAGATGGGGTACCTGCAACATTGATAAGCGCAGGATATGGATTAACCTTCAACTTGCAAAGAAGCCGATGGAATGTCTCGATTACGTTGTCATTCATGAGCTTGTGCATTTGTTGGAGAAAAATCATACTCACAGATTTCATGCACTGGTCGAGGAATTCTGCCCGACATGGCGGGAGGCAAAGAAAATGCTGAACACAATGCCTCTTGACTACCTGGAAAAAGGAGAAACCGATACAGATGACGAAGAAGCCGACATCGAGCGATATTTATGATGTAAATAAAAAAACAGGCGCATTGATTCTCGGAAAGAATCGTTTAGATGACTATGCCCGCAAATTTCTGCAAAAGAACTGCAAAGAAGCACTGGAAACTCCAATGCCCCTGCCTGTAGATAAAATATTGCAGGATTTAAAGCTGACGGTCGTTGAAACATCTCTATCTCGAAATTTGGACATTTTCGGTTGTTGCCTGTTGCTCGATGGAGAGGTTGATGTGTATGACCGGGAAACGGGAAGTGTTAAATCTGTCTGGTATCCAGCAGGAACTATATTAATAGACCCTGAGTCTGAGGCGATGTACGGCGAAGGTGCCAAGCGCAACACGCTGATTCATGAAGCTCTGCATTGGGAAAAGGACAAAGCATATTTTAAGATTTTGGCGTTAAAAAATGCAGAAGATTCCGAAGAACTGTATCCGATCATGTGCCGTCAATCTGAAATATATTACGAGCCACCGGAAGGGAAAAAAACGAAGGCAAATGAGGTCAAATGGTTGGAATGGCAAGCACACCATTTAGCTCCTCGAATTCTCATGCCTAGGAGTACATTTCGACAGAAAGCAATGGAAATATTAGAGGAACAACAGGATTCCGCTTCATGTGATGAGTTGATAGAATCTCTTAGCCAGTTCTTTATTGTCTCTCGAAGCTCCGCCAAATATCGTTTGCTTGAAGTCGGACTGGAATCGACAATTTCACAGCTTCCAGATTACGCCGATGTGTTTGCTGACATACTGGAACGAAACGATTTTCAAAAATTGGATTCTCTTGAAGCTTTCCGGCTAATGAATGCAAACCCTACTCTGAAAAGATGGATCGATAATGGAGATTTTGTATTCTCAGACGGCTATTTTGTGCTGGCATCTTCAAAATATGTCACATTTAAGAGTGGAAAACCGTGCCTCACCAGCACGGCAAAACGCAATCTTCAGAAATGCGTTCTTAATATCCAAGAGCATCACTGGAAAAATTATAAATACGCATATGAAGACCTTGAGGGACTATGCTGCTTCTATAGAACAGCAGTTAAAGCTGAAGATATTGATAAAAGGATACTTCTCTTTAATCCGAGAGCACAGGCAAATTTGGAGAACCTAAAAGCAGAGGACTCGTACAGGGCGACTTATGCTTCTATCCCTGCTTACGATGAAGAGGAAGAATGCGAACTGCTGGGGATGTTAGGGAATCCCGGAAAGTCACTGTGCGATTGTTTGTGGTTTCTTATGGAACGCCATCATTGGACAGCACCTTCAACATTTGCAGAGCATACGGGACTGCATCCCAATTATCACGGAAAAATCAAGAACAATCAGTTTAATAAGGTAGGCACGGATAACCTTATGGCTATATGTGTTGGTTTAAGGCTTCGTCTCCGAATCATAGAAAAAATCTTCGAGAAATCAGCCAATACGCTTGATGCCTATCACGAGCCAACAAAGACATACGTTAACATATTGGAGCGGTTCCCAGGCATTTCACTGAATGATTTCAATGGTATGCTTGTAGCTGCGAAGTTGTCGGAACTCGGAACGAAAGAAAAAATTCATAAAAGTTGATAACTCGTTGAGTTGGTTTTGGACCCCGAAAGGGGTCCTTTTTTTATGCTCAAAACTCGAAATCCCATGAAAAGCAAGCGTTTTGAAGCCAACTCGGCGAGTTGGGATTGTAAATCAGACATATGCGATAATCAATGTAGCGGTTGGAGATGATCGACCGCAAAATAAATCACTAAGTCCAAATAGCGCTATAAGGACTGTGAATGCTAAAATGGACTTGAGCCACTAAAGCAAAAATGACAATGAACATTTG
>JAJPXL010000094.1 GCA_021205455.1 Clostridiales bacterium | reverse complement strand
CTTCTTATGAGACAGAATTATAAGCTGACCATCCTCTATGACGGTACCCGCTACCACGGCTGGGAGCATAAGCCGGGCCTGCCCACCGTTCAGGGCAAGCTGGAAGGGGTGCTGGAGCGGCTGACCGGGGAACCGGTGGAGGTCATCGGCGCGGGCCGGACGGACGCCGGGGTTCACGCCAGGGGGATGGTGGCCAACGTCTGGCTGGATACGGAGCTGACGCCGGAGGAGGTGCGGGACTACCTGAACCGCTACCTGCCGGAGGACATCGGCGTGCGGGAGGTGCGCCCGGCGGCGGAGCGGTTCCACGCCCGCTACAAGGCGGTGGGCAAGACCTACCGCTACACCTGCTATGACGGACCCATGAAGCCCATCTTTGACCGGCGCTACGTCACCCGGCTGGAGCAGTCCGCAGACGTGGACGCCATGCGGCGGGGGGCGGCTTACCTGATTGGGGAGCACGACTTCAAGAGCTTCTGCGGCAACACCCACATGAAGAAGTCCACCGTCCGTCGGGTGGATGCCATCGACATCGTCCGAACGGGGAGCTATATCACCTTCACCTTTCACGGCAGCGGCTTCCTCCAGTACATGGTGCGCATCCTGGTGGGTACCCTGCTGGAGGTGGGCTACGGCAATCTGCCGCCGGAGCGGATGGCGGAGATCCTGGCGGCGAAGGACCGCAGCCAGGCCGGGCCCACCGCCCCGCCGGAGGGGCTTTGCCTGATGAAGGTGGATTATTGACGCAAGCTTTTTAACAAAACTGGGTGGATTACCTTGTTATCGGCAATCCACCCAAACTTTGTTCAACCGCTTTCGGGGGTAAATTCTATTGTCAGACAGTCTCAAAGCGGGCACCCTGCCATGCGCCGCAGCTGCGTTTAGCCTTTTGGAAATTGTTTGCTTTTCTGTTGAAATTAACTTTTCATCACAATCGGCCAAATTGGTTCAGGGGTTCCTTAAATTGTTGTAATACGTATTTGTTGCGGCTCTGTCTGCCGCGGACGCGGCAGATGCAGCCGCATCGGCAGCCCTACCCGCGTTTTCTGCGGCTAATTCGGCTGCACGAAGCTGCTTTTGCACCAGTTGATGCTGCTCTTTTGCGTTCTTGTCAGTTATAAACAAATTCAACGCCTCACTAAGAGATGTTGCTCTATGATTTTTAAGTGACGTTATCATGTGCGCGAGCGCATACTCATCGTAATAATAATCCGGAAGGACAGCATAGGCGGTGCGTATAATCACCGCATTCTGATCTGCATAATCATTCACACGCCGTTTTGCCTCATCCAACTCTTTGCAGGCCGCGCCATAGCGATTCTTATATGCCTTTTTGCGCTTTGATCTGCTTGACACTTCCAAAATAAGATAACCAAGAAAAGAGAATAAAAGAGCGATCAAGAAAAAGAACAATAAAATACCGATCACGGAAAGAGCGGCAACGCTAAGCCCGCCTACAGCGACTACAGCAATGGAAAGAATCACTATTGCCAAGAGAATTATGCCATGTGCCGCTAATTTGGGTCGTATCCATTGGCATCATGTTATCGGCTTCAAGCTGCTTGCATTCGCTTTCAAGATTCATTTGTTTATCGACAAGACCGGTCAACTCATCAATAACGGCAAATATTTCCGTCAAGGCCTGAACGAGCTGCGCCGGATTCATCCTGTCAAACTCCTCGGGCAGCCATTTTACTTGAAGGCTGCGGGTAATCCCATCTTTCCCAACAACGGAAATGCATTTCAAACCTGCGCCGTTGAAGGTAACGTCCTGGTTCTGATTTGAACCTCCGGTAGTGGCATCGCCCTTGTTTGCAGAAAGAAGGTCATTGCCGCATTTCGAGCAAAACCGCGCATCGTCGTCATTCTGCGCCCCACACTTTGGACAAAACATTGCTCATCCCTCCGTATATTTATTGTGCATTGCATAAATGCCAACATCATTGTACCCCCCCGCGAATTTGTCAAGAGAAAACTTTAATCTTTTTTAAAATTTTCTGCGGGGTAAAGCAACGTGACCCGCAGCAGGCGGAACAGGCACTTTTTTCAGGTTGATGTGGGCGGAGGAACGAAAACACGCTGTTACAGAGAACTGTCAGGTCCTTCTATAACAGCGTGTTATTTTTACGGATTCAATTCCAAATAGTAGTGCGTTTCCTCCCCCTCCAGGGTGACAGTGGAGACGCCGCCCTCCAGGTCGAAGCCGTAATTCTGGGCGTAGACGTCCCAGTCCTGGGTATCGTCCAGGGTGACGGTGGTCTCGGTGACGGTGAGATTGCTGCCCGCCCCCAGCAGCAGGTCGTAGCCCAGGAGGCTGTCAGAGTAGTCCGCGTAGTTGTAGCTGGCGGTCTGGGTCAGATGGGCCTCCAGCGTCACCGTCTCCCCGGCGGGGACAGTGACCTCCGCCTCCAGCCAGAACACCCGGGCCCCGCTGAGTATCTCGCTTATGCCGTCGTAGTCCAGCATCCCCACGCCGTAGGAGGCGGCGGCATCCGAAATCCACTGCACGAGGGCGTCCAGCACCAGCGCATCTGTGTCCTCCCCCAGGAGCCGGGGGAGCAACTCGGCCCAGGTGGTCTCCTCCCGGAGGACGGTGGCGGTGACCTCCGTCTCCATGCCCTTGTCGCAGCCCCCGTTCTCGTAGCCCTGGAGGGTGTAGTCCGCCACGTCCTCCCCCCAGAGGATGACGCAGTGGAGGCTGCCGCTTTCAAAGTCCTCCTCGTCCACGGAGAAGCTGGAGCCAAAGACGCCGGTTTCGTTGTCCCATTGGCTGCCGTTCATGCCGTAGGAGAAGCAGGCGGTGGCCTCCGGGTCGACGGTGGCGGAGAACTGGAGGGTGGGGTTCTCCCCCTCCGCAGCGGAGCAATCCGCACTTTGCAGCCAGTAGACCGTCACCGTGCCGGTCAGCTCCCCCACTCCGGCAATAGCCTGGGCCAGATAGCTGCCGTCCTCCAGGGCGGCCTGATAGTCTTCCCAGTCCGAGGCGTAATTGCCGCCCAGGTCGCCCTCCGACCCCTGATGCCAGATGATTGTTCCGGCCAGCAGGCTGTTCTCCGCCAGTTCCTCCCCGTCCAGGGTCAGGGAGGGGGTGGTCAGGTCGCCCAGGGTGCCGACGAAGGGGTAGTACACGGTCAGGGTCACGTCCTCCTCCGAGGCGTTGGTCAGGGTGTAGCTGTCCGTCACCGCCAGCGCCCCCGGCCAGGCGGTGTCATCCTGACGGTAGGTCAGCTGCCGCTGGGCGGTGACAGCGTCTGTCTCCTCCCCCAGGGTCAGCTGGAGGACTGGCCCGGCGTAGCTGCTGAAGCTGGTGGGGCTGGTGCCGGAGCTGTCAGAGCTGTTGGTTCTGCCAGGGCGCCACTGGGAGAAGGCAAAGCCGCCCAGCCCCACCGCCAGGCACAGGCAGGCGGCCAGGGCCACCCACCGGGGCCACTGGCGGCGCTGGGGCTTCCAGTCCTGGGCCTCGTCCAGATACCGGTCGTCCACCAGGGCCAGCATCCTGCGCATATCCTCCTTGTTCATAGCGTGTATCCCTCCTGTTCCAGGTAGTCCCGCAGCCTCCTGCGGGTGCGGGAAAGGCTGGCGCTGACCCGGTTCTCCGGCCAGCCCAGGAACCGGGCGATCTCCTTCACCGGCTGGAAGAACCAGTACCGCCGCAGGAAAATCACCCGCTGCTCCGGCTTCAGGCTGGCTAAAAAGTCGTTCATCAGCTGGGCCAGCACCACTTCCTCCTCTACGCTCTCCCGGCCGTCCCCCAGACGGTCAAGCTCCTCCAGGGAGGCGGTGCAGCTGACGCTGCGCTTGGCGGCGTGGTGGTAGTCCGACCGGTCCAACGCCAGGTTTCGGGTGATGCGGCAGAGGAAGGCCCGCAGCAGGGCAGGGCGCTGGGGCGGCATGGCGTTCCAGGCGCCCAGATAGCTGTCGTTGACGCACTCCTCCACATCCTGCCGGTTTTGCAGGATGTTCCGGGCCACCTGGGCCAGCAGGCGGCCATATTTCCGGTCCGTCTCAGAGATGGCCTCCTCTGACCTGGCCCAATACAGTGCGATGATGGCTTCGTCCTCCATGGGGGTGCCTCCTTTCTTTCCCTTTCACCTGTTAAGACGGAAAACAGGGCGGGTTTCTGACGCCATGGCTCAAAAAAAGTGGGCGCACTGCGGAAAAGCTTCTACAGTGCGCCCACAAGCGCTATCAGTTAAAATACATACTCCCTGAGCCGCCGAATGGCCTCCTCCACCCGGGCGGTGGGCAGGGCCAGATTCATGCGGATGGCGTAGGGCCGATGGAAGGGGCGGCCGTCCTGCCAGCCCACGCCCACCTCATAGCCGTCGTCCAGCAGCTGATCCAGGGTCTTGCCGTGGGCCTTGCACCAGCCCTCGCAGTCCAGGTACAGCATATAGGTGCCCTCCGGCTTGGCCAGGCTAACCCCCTCCACCTCGTCGTTCAGGTAGCGGTACATCAGCTCCACATTGGTGGAGAGCACCTGGCACAGCTCGTCCACCCAGACCTCGCCCTCCGGCTTGTACGCGCCGATGAGGGCGTGCATGGACAGCACGTTCATGGCGTTATAGTGGCACTTGCTGCTCTGAGCCCGCACCCGGTCCCGGAGGTACTTGTTGTAAATGATGTGGTAGGAGCCGATAAGCCCCGCCAGGTTAAAGGTCTTGCTGGGGGCGTAGACGGCGATGGTGCGCTGTTTGGCGTCCTCGCTGACGCTCTGGGTGGGGGTGTGCTTGTGGCCGTCCAGGAGCAGGTCGCTCCAAATCTCGTCTGACACCACCACCACGTCGTTGGCCCGGTAGACCTCCATGGCCTTTTGAATCTCCTCCGGCGTCCACACCCTGCCGCAGGGGTTGTGGGGGTTGCAGAACACCGCGAAGTGGATGTTCCGCTCCTTCAGCTTCCGATCCATGTCCTCGTAGTCCATGCGCCAGACGCCGTCCCCGTCCCGCTTCAGCTGGGTGTGGACGATTTCACGGCCGTTGTCTGTGATGCAGTGGGTAAAGCCGATGTAGGTGGGGCTGTGGAGCAGCACCGGGTCGCCGGGGGCGGTGAACGCCTGCATGGCGGAAACCACGCAGCCCAGCACGCCGTTTTCATAGCCGATCTGCTCCTGGGTCAGCCCCTCCACGCCGTTGCGCACTTTCTGCCAGCGGATGATGCTGTCATAATATTCCTGAGAGGTGGGGAAGTAGCCAAAGGCGGGGTGCTGGGTCCGCCGAATCACTTCCTCCTGAATGGTGGGGACGGTGGGAAAGTTCATGTCCGCCACCCACATGGGCAGGAAGTCCAAGCCCTCCCGGCGGGGCCTGGAGCCGAACTTGGAGCCCTCGTCCACGGCGATGGAGTCCTTCCCGGCCCGGTCTAAAATCGAGGTGAAATCATACTGCATGGGTATCCTTCCTTTCTGTGTTGGAGGGCTGGCCCGGCTTCTGGTGCAGGGAGGCCAGGCAGGCGCTGGGGGAGACCCCCGTCACCTTGCGGAATACCCTGGTAAAGTAGCTGGAGTCAGTATAGCCCACCAGACTGGCCACCTCGGAGATGTTGGTCTCCCCCAGCTCGAAATAGTAGGTAGCCAGGTCAATACGCTGGCGCTGAATATACTGGACGATGGAAATCCCCATCTCCTCCTTGAATATCTGGGACAGGTGACTGGAGGAGATGTGGAAGGCCTCCGCAATGCTGCTGCGGGACAGCTCCGTGCGGATGTTGGCGGAGATGTATTCCAATATCTCCACCACCTTTTTGCTGTGCCCGTGGGTGGACAGGCGGTGGACGGCGTCCGTGTATTCCAGAATCATCTGATCGTGCATATCGGCCCCCAGCTCCTCCAGGGAGGAGGCGCGCTCGATGGCCTTGGCGTACTTCTCACTGATGATGTGGAGGTACAGCGGCGGCAGCCCGCCGTCGTGGGCGGCGACCCGCATCAGGGTGTTGAGGATGACGAAGTTGTTCTTCTGAACGCGGAGGGGGTCCTCCGGCAGGCGGTAGGTAAAGTCACAATACTGAATGTTGTCCTTCCACTTTTGGTTCAGCGTGTTCACCCACACCTTGTCTCCGGCGGCGACAGCCTTCATCAGCTCCTGCTCATGGTTGTAGCGGAAGGTGATAGCCTCCAGATCCGGCCCGGAGATCTCGGTCATGCCAAGCTGCAAGCTCGTTGTGAATTCTTCCAAACGATCAACCCCTTTGAAGAAGTGGAAACACAGAAAAAAGCTGCGCCTGGCAGGCTGACGTTCTTCTGATGGCCCGGTTTCTGCTGTCTATTATAACGAATCTTGCGGGAAGTTACAATAGCAAAATGCGAAAAACGTGGACTTTTTGTGACGGAAGCGAAAAAACTCCCGTCCGCAGCGCACTGCGGACGGGAGACAGGGGGTCGTTTGGCAAAGGGCCGAACAAATTACTTCTTGATTTTAATGAGCTGGGCGTTCAGGCTCTCCATAAATCCATCGGGGACATTCGGCATCATGGAGGCCATGCTCTCAGGAGACATGGCTTTCATCATCCCCCACATACCCACGCCGGGGGCAACGTCAAAGTTGGTGGCCAGCTTGATGGCCTTGGAGGTCAGCGCCATGGCTTCCTCGTTGTTGGCGATCTCTTCCATAGAATCCTTAATGCTGTAATAGCCTTCGGGGAACTCCATGGGGGCCTTCAAGTCCATATCGCCCACCTGCTTGAACCAGTTGGCCACGCCCTCGGCCCGCTCGTTCACTTCGGGCAGGACGTAGATCTCCGGCTCCTGCTCCACCTTCTCCAGGGTCATGGAGTCCTTGACCTCGCCGGCTTCGGCCACCAGAACGTTGAAGCCGTCCTTCAGCGCCACGGTGAAGGAGAAGACGCGGTAGCCCTCCTGCTTCTCCACCAGTTCGCCGTTCAGGTACAGGGCCACTTCGGGTTGGTTGGAGTAGACCTTCACCACGGTGGTGTCCCCTGCCCGCTGGGCATACCGGCGGCCGGCCAGATGCACCATGGGCTCCTTCGTCCAGTAGGCCTGATAGACATAGAAGCTGTCCTTCCGGGTCTTGCGGTCAATGGTGACCAGGCCCTTGTTGTTCCGGCCCGCTACGCCGCCCTCGTCCCGGGCCGCGCAGCCAAAGTCGAACATATTCCAGACGTGGCTGGACCAAATCCAGGGCCGCTCATCGAAGACCTGGGCCATATGCTCATGGTACAGGGCCTGATACTCCTCAGAATAGTCCTTGCAGGCGGGGTTGGGGCCGTGGTAGGTGATGATGCCCTCGCAGCCGTACTCGCTGACGCCCAGGCAAATCTCCGGGTGGACCTTGTGGAAGTTATCCAGCCAGGGCCCGTTGTCCTCCATCTTGCCGCCGTACCAGCCGAAGTAGTGGTTGTAACTCTCCACGTCGGTGATGTTGTGGATGGGGGACTGGATGGGGGTGGTGGAGACGTGGGCGATGGTGGTCAGACGGGTGGGGTCCAGCTCCTTCGCCAGGGCGTTCAGCTCGTGGTGGTTGTCCACCAGCTTCTGGCTGATGCCGCCGATCAGAATCTCGTTGGAGATGCCCCAGAAGCAGATGCAGGGGTGGTTGTAGTTCTGGATGATCAGCTCTTTCAGCTGGCTGATGCAGTTCTGGTGGGCGGCAGGGTCCGTGTTGAACACGGAGATGAAGGGGATCTCCGCCCAGATGATGAAGCCCAGCTCGTCGCAGGCGTCATAGAAGTACTCGTTGTGCTGATAGTGGGCCAGGCGGATGGTGTTGGCCCCCAGCTCCTTGATGATGAGGGCGTCCTCATAGTGGTCCTCCGGGGAGAGGGCGTTGCCCTTGTACAGCCGGTCCTGATGGCGGGACACACCCCGCAGCGGGGTCTGGACGCCGTTCAGGATGAAGCCGTCATCGGGGGTGCAGCTGAAGGAGCGGACACCGGCGGAAACCATCAGCTCGTCATAGGCCTCGTTGCGGCGCTGGAGGGTGGCGGTGACGGTGTAGAGATAGGGGTCGTCCACGCCCCACAGGTGGGCGTCGGGGACGAACAGGGTGATCTTCGCATCGTCGGCGGGGCGGACGCCGGAGGCGACCTCGTTGCCCTCGATGTCCTCCACGGTGTACATGACGGTGAAGTTGGGGTCGGGATTGGTGACCCAGCTCTCGATTTCAAAGGTGGCGCCGCCGCAGTCGGTGGGCTTGGGGGTGACCTTGATGCCGGGGCCGCCGTAGTAGTCCAGGTCGAAGTGGGTGGCGGGGACGCTGATCAGGTTCACGCCGCGATACAGGCCGCCGTAGAAGGTGAAGTCGGCGCTCTGGGGATAGACGCTGGACTTCTCCTCATTGGAGACCTCGATTTTCAGCTCATTGCCGCCGTCTTTGCACAGGTCGGTGATGTCGGCGCGGAAGCGGGAGTAGCCGCCCTCATGGTAGACCACCTTCTCGCCGTTGACGTAGACGGTGGCCTGGAGGGCCGCCGCCAGCACCTCCACATAGGTGCGGCCGCCAGCCAGGGGCTGCACGGGGGTGTCAAAGCTGCGGGTGTAGACCGCGGTGGTGCGGAGGTAGGAGCCGTTGCCGTCCATGCCGTCCACAGCGTTCCAGGTGTGGGGAAGGTCTACGACCTCCGTGGGGTGCTCGCCCTTGGGGAAGGTGAGGGTCCAGCCGTCGTTGATGGAGATGATTTCTTTCATAGGATACCTGCTTTCCTTTTATTGATAAGAGTAGTGAAAGGCCCGGAGTCGGGCGGAGCCAGACTCCGGGTCAGGTACACAAGGGGAAGGTTAGCCGCGCACCTTGTCCACGATGGCGCGGGACTGCTTGCACAGGTCGATGATCTTGTCCCAGTTGCCGCTTTCGATGTCCTCGGCCTTGACCATGTAGCTGCCGCCGCAGGCTGCGATGACCGGGCAGGAGAGGTACTCCTCCAGGTTCTTCAGGGAGATACCGCCGGTGGGCATGATCTTGAACATGGCGAAGGGGGCGCTCATGGCCTTGATTTTGGCCAGGCCGCCGCTCTGCTCTGCCGGGAAGAACTTCAGCACCTCATAGCCGTACTCCAGCGCCATCTGATACTCGGTGGGGGTAGTGCAGCCGGGGTAGTAGGGCAGGTTCAGCTCCTGGCACTTGTCGGCCAGCTTGTAGTTGAAGCCGGGGGAGACGATGAACTGCGCGCCGGCGGCCACGGCGGCGTCGATCTGGGCCACGGTCAGCACAGTGCCTGCGCCCACGATCATGTCAGGGCAGGTGTCCTTCATGATTTTGATGGCCTTGTCCGCACCGGCGGCGCGGAAGGTGACCTCAGCCACGGGCAGGCCGCCCTCGCACAGGGCCTTGGCCAGAGGGGCGGCGTCTCGCTCCGGGTTGTTCAGCTTGATGACGGGCACAACGCCGATTTTGGCAATGGCGGAGTTAAATTCATTCATAAGACAAAACCTCCAGATAAAATTCAGTCGTGCAGCTTACACTTGGAAGCCGAAGAACTCATTGGTGTTGTTGAAGCAGATGTCGGCCACCAGCTTCTCCAGCTGCTCCATGTCGGCGGGATACTGGCCGGACTCCACCCACTCGCCGATGAGCTGGCAGAGGATGCGGCGGAAGTATTCGTGGCGGGTGTAGCTCAGGAAGGAGCGGCTGTCGGTCAGCATACCCACGAAGCGGCCCAGCACGCCGTTGCAGGCCAAATCGGTCATCTGCTGGCGCATACCGGGCAGGTTATCGTTGAACCACCAGGCGCTGCCCTGCTGCAGCTTGCCGGGGACGCCGCCGCCCTGGAAGCACTGCATGATGGTGGCGATGGCGGTGTTGTCCGCCGGGGACAGGCTGTACAGAATCATCTTGGGCAGGCCGTTGTTCTCCACAAAGGCGTTCAGCAGGGGGGACAGGTTCTCCACTCCGCTCTGGCTGTTCACGGCGTCATGGCCGTGGTCGGGGCCCATCACCGCTACGGCGGGCTTGTTGTTGTCCCGCAGGCAGCCGAAGTGAATCTGCATGACCCAACCGTGGTCGGCATAGGCCTTGGCGCAGGCGATGGTGACGGCGGTCTTGAAGGCGTCGGCGGAGGCCTTGTCCGGCTTGCCGCCGGCCATGGCCACGGCGAACGCCTGGTCGGCTACCGCCAGGTCAGGCTCGGCGTACATACAGTAGTCCAGCCCGTGGTCGGCGCAGAGGCACCCTGCGGCGGCGAAGAAGTCAACTCTGTCCTCCAGCGCCCGCATCACGTCGGCGGTGCAGGTGATGGGATAGCCCACCACGGCGCTGAGCTGGGGGATGTAGCCCGCGAAGGTGGGCTTATCCACGTTCACGGCCTTGTCCGGGCGGAAGGCGGGCAGCACCTTGATGGAGAAGCTCTCGTCCTCCGCGATTTGCTTGTGCCAGTGCAGGTCGTCAATGGGGTCGTCGGTGGTGCAGATGGCCTTGACGTTGAACTTCTCCATCAGCTGACGGGCGGAGTAGTTCTTCAGCTGCTCGTTGGCCTCGTCAAAGATGCGGTCGCAGTTCTTGGGGGTCAGGGGCTCGGTGATGCCGAAGCCCCGCTGCAGCTCCAGATGGCTCCAGTGGTACAGGGGGTTGCCGATGAGGTTGGGCATGGTCTCCGCGAAAGCGCGGAACTTCTCCCGGTCGGGGGCGTCGCCGGTGACCAGGTCCTCGGTGGCGCCGTTGGCCCGCATGACGCGCCACTTGTAGTGGTCGCCGCCCAGCCAGACCTGGGTGATGGTGTCAAACTTCACATCCTCCGCGATCTGCTCGGGGGGAATGTGACAGTGATAGTCGATGATAGGGAGCTTCTCCGCCACGTTGTGATACAGCGCCTTGGCGGTATCCGTGGTCAGCAGGAAGTCCTGATCCATAAATGCTTTCATATACGGTTCCTTTTCCTTTCAGAGATACCGGCCCCGATGAGGGCCGGTATCCCAGGCGTTAGGCCAGATATTTCTGCAGGGTAGCGCGGACGGCACCGGGGCCGGCCAGCTCGGAGACGAACATCTCCTCAATCTTGTCGGCCAGGACGGTCTGGGTCAGGTCGGTGCCGAACAGGACGGGATTCGCCAGAATCTCCTTCAGCTCGCCGTGATAGGAGGCAGGGTCGCCCACCTTGATGCCGGCCAGCTTGGCCTGGATGTCCGCCTTCATCGGGTCGTCGGAGACCTCGATGGGCTGGCCGTCGTCGCCCACGCCCAGCAGGTAACGCATCCAGCCTGCGATGGCCAGGGGGATGGAGACCAGGTTGTTCAGGTCCATGCCGTTCTTGATATAGCTCTTGATGGTCTCGCCATAGCGGACGGGAACCTTCTGGGAGGTGTCGGTGGCGATACGCTGGGGGGTGTCAGGCATGAAGGGGTTGGGCAGACGCTCCTCCACCACTTCGTCAATGAACGCCTTGGGGGAGAGGATCTTCGGGTCAACGACCACCGGCAGACCCTCCACATAGCCCAGCCGCTTGATGAGGGCCACGATGTCGGGGTCCTTCATCTCGTCAGCGATCAGGGTGTAGCCCAGCATACAGCCGTAGACGCTCATGGCGGTGTGCAGCGGGTTCAGGCAGGTGGTGACCTTCATGGTCTCGGACTTGTTGACAGTGTCCCGGTCGCCGAAGTAGACGCCGGCCTTCTCCAGAGGCGGACGGCCGTTGGGGAACTTGTCCTCAATGACCAGGTACTGGGGACGCTCGGCGTTGACGAAGGGCGCGATGAAGGTGCCCTTGGCGGTCTTGACCGGGGCGATGTCCTCAATGCCGGAAGCCTCCAGCGCCTCCTGCACCACAGGGGCGGGACGGGGGGTGATTTTGTCGATCATGGACCAGGGGAAGGTGATGGTGCTCTCGTCGGTCAGGTAGTCAATGAAGTCCTGGCCCACGAAGCCGTTGGCCAGCCAGGCGTTGGCCACTTCCATGACGGAGGCCTGGAGCTTCTCACCGTTGTGGGAGCAGTTGTCCATGGACACCACGGCCAGGGGATACTTCCCGGCGTTGTAGCGCTCCAGCAGCATGGCGCAGACGATGCTCATGGCGTGACGGGCGGAGGCGGGGCCTTCCTTCATGTCGGCCACCACGACGGGCATCAGGGAGCCGTCCACCCGGCGCAGGGCGTAGCCCTTCTCGGTGATGGTGAAGGAGATCATCTGCAAACCGGGGTTGGTGAAGATTTCCTTCATGCGGGCCATCATGGCGGGGTTGGTGCTGTCCACCTGGATGCCCTCCACGATGCCGGCCTGAATCTCGCGGCCAAAGGAGCCGTCGGCGTTCAGGGTGACATTCAGGGTCAGGTTGTCATAGGGGTCATAGATGTCGGTGATGATGCCGTAGTCAAAGGTCTCTGCGGCGATGATGCCCTTATCGGTGACGCCGGCGTTCAGCATACGCTGGGCCAGGGAGCCGATGAAGCCGCGGAAGATGTTGCCCGCGCCAAAGTGAATCCAAACGGGGTTGGCCTTGGTGTTGGCAATGACGGCGGGAACGTCGTACTGGGGCAGGGTGACGCCTGCGGCGGCCCAGCCGGCTTTATCGTTCAGGGAGGCGAGATTCATTTTCATAGGAAGGACCTTCTTTTCTAAAAATTGACTGATTGGGGGATGCGCCGGAAGCGGCGGCAGGTGCGCCCTCCCCTCCCGGCGCGGCGAACATTCCGTTGGATACTGAAACGGGGATTACTTTTGCTGCTTCTCCTCGTCCAGCCTGTCCAGCAGGTCCCAGACGCCCAGCATATACTGGATGCCCAGGGCGCGGTCATACTTGCCATAGCCGGGGCGGCAGACGCCGGGGCCCTCCTCCCACAGCTGACGGCCGTGGTCGGGACGGATATAGCCGTTGAAGCCGCAGTCGTGATAGGCCCGCAGAATTTCGATGATGCCGGTCTCGCCGCAGCAGTCCCGATGGGCCGCCTCGGAGAAGGAGCCGTCGGGGAAGTGATGGATGTTGCGGATGTGGGCGAAGGCGATGCGGTCGCAGTGCTTGCGGACGATGTCGGCCACGTTGTTCTCCGGGTTGGCGTTCAGGCTGCCGGAGCACAGGGTCAGGCAGTTATAGGGGTCGTCCACCATGGCCAGGAACTTGTCAATGGACTCGGAGTCCACCAGCAGGCGGGGCAGGCCGAAGATGTCCCAGGGGGGATCGTCCATGTGGATGGCCATCTTGATGTCGCACTCATGGCAGGTGGGCATCAGCGCCTCCAGGAAGTACTTCAGGTTGTCCCACAGCTTTTCCTTGGTGACGGGGGCGTAGGCCTGGAACAGCTCGTCCAACTTGGCCATCCGCTCCGGCTCCCAGCCGGGGAAGGTCATGTTGTACTTCTCGGTGAAGCTCATGATATAGTCGGCCATGGCGCGATAATCGCCCTTGATCTCCTTGGGGTCATAGAACAGGGCGGTGGAGCCGTCGCCTACCGGATGGAACAGGTCGGTCCGGGTCCAGTCAAAGATGGGCATAAAGTTATAGCAGATGACCTTGACGCCGAACTTGCTCAGGTTGCGGATGCACTGCTTGTAGTTTTCAATATACTTGTCGCGGGTGGGCAGGCCGATCTTGATATCGTCGTGAACGTTGACGGACTCCACCACATCCATATCAAAGCCGTAGGCGTGAATCTGGTCCGCGACCGTCTGAATCTCGTCGACCTCCCAAATCTCCCCCGGCATTTTGTCATGCAGCGCCCAGACGATGCTCTCCACGCCCGGGATCTGCTTGATATCGTTCAGGGTGACAGGGTCATTGCCCTCGCCATACCAACGCCAGCCCATTTTCATAGCCATAGTAATTCCTCCTTACTTGTTTTACATTTATGGAAGCCTGCACTCCGCAGCGGCGGCTCCGGAGTGAGGCGCATCCAACGGATAAAACCGATGCTGAACCGGCCGAAATCAGCCCTTGTAGTCCAGGGGCAGGGACTCCCACCGTGCCTTGAAGACGAAGGCGGCGTCCTTCGGCTGACGCTGACGGGTGAAGATGCCCTTCTTGTTGCCGTTGGCACGCATGATGCCCTCGGTGGTCTGGAAGTCTGCAAAGTTCCACACCAGCTCGCCCTGGATGAAGTCATAGCTGTCAAAGACCCGGTGATTCATCTCCAGATACTCGTCCTGATACTCCTGGCTCCACATGACGGAGGGGAGCTTGTGCTCGCTGGGCAGGGTGTCCGCGCCGTACTCGGTGAAGATCAGGGGCCGGTCCCCGGCGATGGCCTGCCAGCCGTCCAGCTCCTTGTGGAAGGCGGCCTCGGCGTCGCACATCTGATAGCCGCCCATGACGTACCAGCCATAGTAGCGGTTCAGGGAGAGGAAGTCGCTGAACTGCCAGCCCTTGCTGGTGTTGGGCAGGCTCATCATGACGATGGCGTAGGTGCGGGGGCGCTTCTGCACGTCCAGCTCATGGGCGTAGTCAAAGACCTCCTTGAAGTAGGCCTCGGTGCCTTCGCTGGTGCACTGGGGCTCGTTCAGGATGCTCCAGGCCACGACGCAGGCGTGGTTCTTGTCCCGGGTGATCATCTCCCGCAGGGCCTGCTTGTGGTTGGCCAGCAGCTGGGGGGTGGTCTCCTTCTCGAACCAGCCCACCTGCTTGCCGGTGCCCTGGTTGGCGGCCAGGAAGTTCATGGTGCTCTCCATAAAGCCGACGGCGGGCACCTCGTCGATAATCAGGAAGCCCTCCTCATCGGCCATCTGGTAGACCTCGTCGGCATAGGGATAGTGGCTGGTGCGGAAGCAGTTGGCGCCGATCCACTTCATGCACTCAAAGTCCCGCTTCACGGTGGCCAGGTCCAGGCCGCGGCCGCGGATGTCGGCGTCCTCATGCTTGCCGAAGCCGCGGAGGTAGACGCTCTTGCCGTTCAGGAGGAAGCGCTGGTTCTTCACCTCGAAGGTGCGGATGCCGATCTTCTCATAGTATTCGTCCACAACCTTGCCGTCCGCCACGATGCGGATGACGATCTTGTACAGATAGGAGGCGTGGATGTTCCACAGATGGGCGTCCTTCACCAGCAGGGTGCCGGAGGCGCTGGCGCCTTCGGCCACCTTATTGCCCTCGGCGTCATACAGCTCCACCGCGACAGGGGAGCTGCCGTTTGTCTCCACCGTATAGTCCACACAGGCGTCCGCCCCGTCCAGACGATAGCTGACGGTGTAGTCCACAATGCTCTCCTTGGGGGTGACCACCAGCTTCACCGGGCGATGGATACCGGCGTAGTTGTAGAAGTCGAAGTAAGGGGCGCTCATCTTCTTGCCGTTGGACAGGACGCCGGTGATGCCTGCGGGGAGCATATGCTCGTTCAGCTCGTTGTTGGCCAGGACCACCAGCTTGTTCATGCCGTTGTAGTTCACCACGTCGGTGACGGGGGCCAGGAAGGGCAGGAAGCCGCCCTCATGGCTGACCACCTCAGTGCCGTTCACGAAGACCCGGGCGCGGTGGGTGACGCTGCCGAAGCGGATGTTCAGCTCGCAGCCCTGCCATTCGCCGGGGACAAAGAAATCCGTCTCATACCAGAAGTCGCCGGTGTATTCACGGCTGTCCTTATCGGTAAAGAAGTCGCAAAAGCTGGCGGGAACGGGCATGGTGACAGAGTCGGGCAGACCACCTGCCCAGTTGGCTGCCACGCCTGCGCTTTCCGGGTCAAACTGGAAGCGCCACATACCATCCAAGCTGGAAAAGCGGCGAGAAGTGGAGTTTACAGGGTACAAAAGGGACGTTTTCATCATAATTTCCTCGCTTTCGTATGAAACTTTTGCATTAGATTCCTATTATTAAATACTCTATCGTATTTTTGCTCAAAAATCTAGGACGATTTTATGAAATAATTGGATAATTGTGATATCCCTCTTGATTTTTGCAAAAGATTGTGTAAAATAATAAATTGAACCGGAATGGCAGGCTGCGGCGTTGCGAAACCTGCGCCGCAGCAGGAGCCGCAGCCGGAGGCGGCGGCAGCCATTTGAAATCTTTGAAGAAAAAGGAGCACTAGATTATGGGTAAAGTTATCACCTTCGGCGAACTGATGGTTCGCCTCCAGCCCTACAACTATGAGCGTTTCGTCCAGGCCAGCAATCTGGAGTTCACCTTCGGCGGCGGCGAGGCCAACGTAGCCGTCTCCCTGGCCAACTACGGGCTGGATGCAGCCTTTGTCACCAAGCTCCCCGCCCATGCCATCGGCCAGGCCGCCATCAACAGCCTCCGCCGCTACGGTGTGGACACCAGCATGATTGTCCGGGGCGGCGACCGTGTGGGTATCTATTACAATGAGAAGGGCGCCTCCCAGCGCGGCAGCGTCTGCATCTATGACCGGGCCAACAGCGCCATCCAGCTGGCTCAGCCCGCCGACTTTGACTGGGATAAGATTTTTGAGGGCGCCGACTGGTTCCACTTCACCGGCATCACCCCGGCTCTGGGCCCCAACGTGGTGGAAATCTGCAAGGACGCCTGCAAGGCTGCCAAGGCTCACGGCGTGAAGATCTCCTGCGACCTGAACTACCGCGGCAAGCTGTGGACCCGCGCCGAGGCCCGTGAGGCCATGACCGACCTGTGCCAGTATGTGGACGTCTGCATCTCCAATGAGGAGGACGCCAAGGACGTGTTCGGCATCGAGGCCGAGGCCACCGACATCTACGGCGGCACCCTGAACCATGAGGGCTACAAGTCCGTGGCCAAGCAGCTGGCGGATAAGTTCGGCTTTGAGAAGGTGGCCATCACCCTGCGGGAATCCCACAGCGCCTCCGACAACGGCTGGAGCGCCATGCTCTACGATGTGGCTTCTGACGAGTACTGCTTCAGCAAGAAGTACGAGCTGCGCATCGTCGACCGCGTGGGCGGCGGCGACAGCTTCGGCGGCGGCCTGATTTATGCCCTGCTCAGCGGCAAGGACACCCAGGCTGCGGTGGAGTTCGCCGTGGCGGCCTCCGCGCTGAAGCACACCATCGAGGGCGACTACAACATGGTCTCCGTCTCCGAGGTGGAGAAGCTGGCCGGCGGCGACGGCTCCGGCCGTATCCAGCGGTAAGCAACCGCGGGCCTGCCCGTTTGCAGTCCTGATACATCAGCAGCCCTTCGGGTTCCCCGAAGGGCTGCTTTTTGGGTGTGCGCACAGCGGTTAGGCCGCTGCGCGCAACTGCCCCGGAGGGACATTCTGCGGGGCGGAAAACTTTTCGCGCCGAAGGGGATTTCCGGTTGACTTTTCCCCTGTTTCATGGTAGAATAAGCAGCGCTGGAATGCTTCTGTGGCTCAATGGCAGAGCATCTCACTCGTAATGAGAAGGTTGTCAGTTCGATTCTGACCAGAAGCTCCACAACAAAACCCGCTTGAACTGTCGAGTTCGGGCGGGTTTTGCTTGCTTTCTGTGAACTTTTAAAGAGTGTTTCCGGCGGTTCGTCAAGTTGACGAAACGGGCGGCCCACCAAAAAACCACCGAAAAAACCACCGGCGGGCCAAAAAACGGGGGTAAAACAGGGGTATCCCGACTTGCGCTTCTCTGCCCCCTGGCCTCATCTATGGCCCGCTGATACCCGGCGTTTGACCGGTTCCGACTCTCCTCATTTGCACGGCTATAGGTTCGGAGGGTGAGGGCCGTGTCGCTTCCCAAAAGAGCGCATATAGCCGTTCGGGCGGTCCGGGTGCAGGGTGTGGGTATCTTCATTTCCTGCCCGGAGATAAATGCGCTTTACGGTACTCGGAGGGGGAGCAGCCATACTGCCGACGAAAACGTTCCGAAGGGTGCTATCCGAAACCTCCACTCCACTCGAATTTTGGCGGAGGGCATGTGCATTTTGGGAATCATATATATGGAAATTTTAATCTGACACTGGTGGATGACACACATATTAACGGTCTGGCGCTGTCTTTTCCGGCCAGGCTGCTCGATCTCGATGTCCGGGAAACGCTCCACATTGCTTTTTGCCGCTGCGTGCAGCATGATACCCCCGATGGGCCTCGTAAAAATACTCTTTACAAGGTACATCGTGGTCTGTCAGGCGACTTGATACGCACCAAAGCGGACTGCGGAATGACGCCGTCAGCGCGCTCTATATCTTATCGAAACGGCAGCCGTTTACTTTCTGTAAAGAATCATTCAGCACTCCACCAAAGTAATTGTAACATTTTTATGAACCCTATTGCATTTTTGACCGGTTTGGGGTAAACTACTATTGGCACTCAGGAATGGAGAGTGCCAGATTTTCCGCAGTCGAAGGGCTGCGCTTCACCAGTCAACTCTATATTTTTCATAAAGAAGGGCAATTACCATGGAAAAAAAGGAATTCAAAGCGGAATCGAAGCGGCTGCTGGATCTGATGATCAACAGCATTTACACCCACAAGGAGATCTTCCTGCGGGAAATCATCTCCAACGCATCGGACGCCATCGACAAGCTGGCCTACAAGTCCCTGACCGATGACAGCGTGGGGATGAGCCGCAGCGACTTCAAAATCCGCATCACCATCGACAAGGACGCCCGCACCCTGACCGTTTCCGACAACGGCATCGGCATGAACGCCGCCGAGCTGGAGGAGCATCTGGGCACCATCGCCAACTCCGGCTCCTTCCAGTTCAAGCATGACATGGCCGAAGCCGAGGACATCAGCGAGAACGATGTGGACATCATCGGCCAGTTCGGCGTGGGCTTCTACTCCGCCTTCATGGTGTCGGATGAGATCACCGTGGTCTCCCGCCCCTACGGCAGCGAGGAGGCCTTCCGGTGGACCTCCAACGGCACAGAGGGCTATGAAATCGGCGAAGGCCAGCGGGACGGCGTGGGCACCGATGTCATCATGCACATCAAGCCCGACACCGAGGAGGAGAAGTACGGCGACTATCTGGAGCAGTACCGCATCCAGAGCCTGGTCAAGAAGTATTCCGACTATATCCACTACCCCATCGAGATGATGATGACCCACTCCCGCCAGAAGGAGTTGCCGGAGGATGCCCCGGAGGACGCCAAGGCCGAGTGGGAGGATTACGAGGAGCTGGAGACGCTGAACTCCATGGTGCCCATCTGGCAGCGCAATCAGGAGGACGTGAAGCAGGAGGAGTACGACAGCTTCTACTCCGACAAGTTTGACGACTACTCCAAGCCCCTGTCCACCATCCGAATCAGCGTGGACGGCAACGTCAGCTACACCGCCCTGCTGTTCATCCCCGGCCAGGCCCCCATGGACTTCTATACCCGGGACTTTGAGAAGGGCCTCCAGCTCTACTCCTCCGGCGTGCTGATTATGGACAAGTGCGCCGACCTGCTGCCGGAGCATTTCCGCTTCGTCAAGGGCGTGGTGGACACCCCGGATGTCAGCCTGAACCTGAGCCGTGAGATGCTCCAGCACGACCGCCAGCTGAAGGTCATCGCCCGGAACCTGGAGAAGAAAATCAAGGCCGAGCTGGGGAAGATGCTGAAAGACCGCCGGGAGGACTACGAGCAGTTCTGGAAGGCCTTCGGCCCCCAAATCAAGTACGGCGTGTATTCCGACTACGGCACCCATAAGGATATGCTCCAGGACCTGCTGATCTTCGCCTCCTCCGCCAATGAAAAGGGCACCACCCTGGCGGAGTACAGGGAGCGGATGCCGGAGGAGCAGGAGTTCATTTACTACGCCGTGGGTTCCGACGCGGTGCAGCTGGGCAAGATGCCCCAGGCCGAGCGGATTTTGGACAAGGGCTATGAGATTTTGTACCTGACCGACGACGTGGACGAGTTCACCGTTCAGGCCCTGGAGGAGTATGACGGCAAGAAGCTCAAGAGCATCAACGACGAGGATGCCCTCCCCGAGACAGACGAGGAGAAGAAGGCCGCCGAGGAGAAGGCGGAGGAGTCCAAGGACGTGATGGAGTTCCTGAAGAACACCCTGGGCGACAAAATCAAGGAGGCCCGGGTGTCCAAAATTCTGAAATCCCACGCCGTCTGCATGACCTCCGACGGCCCCATCACCCTGGAGATGGAGAAGAGCCTGAAGGCCCACAACCAGGATATGATGGGCTTCAAGGCGGAGCGGGTGCTGGAGGTGAACCCCGACGCCCCCGTGTTCCAGGCGTTGAAGGACGCCATCGCCAGCGACGAGGAGAAGGCCAAAAAGTACGCCGAGCTGCTGTACGATCAGGCCCTGCTCATCGCAGAGCTGCCCCTGGAGGACCCCGCCGGGTACAGCGACCTGGTTTGCAGCCTGATGGTGTAAGCTGGAAACAGAGCGTTCCATTGAAGCACCGCGCCCCGAAGCAAAAAACGCTTCGGGGCGCTTTTGTAGTTGCAGTTGCAGCCGATGGCGGCAGGTGGGAGTACCGCCCATATCCTTCACCTACGGCGAGGAAATCTGATTTTCCGTTGAGGATTGGCTGCTGCCCTTGGTAAAACAGTAGGGGCACACAGTGTGCGCCCGCCTGTTTTCTCCTTAGGGAACCTCTGAACAAATGCACTTCGGCGTCTTGCGGTAAATTTGCGCCATAAATGCGTTGCAAAATCTTGAAATCCGTCAGGATTCCTGCGCTTTTGCGCCTTTTTATGACACAAATTTCCTCGCAATCCGCTCTCATCCATTTATTCAGAGGCTCCTTAGATATGGTTCTTCAAAGGAAATACGGCTTTGCCCTTGCCAGGGCATGGCCTGACTGCCGCGTTATCACTTTTGGCATATCCTCCTCGGTCAGTGAGCCTTGCCAGCATAGCTGGCTGCGGTTTTCGGC
>JAJPXL010000131.1 GCA_021205455.1 Clostridiales bacterium | reverse complement strand
CCCCTCGAACGCATCCCACCGAAAATATCAAATAAAAGGAGAACCACACCATGTCTTTTGCAGCGTTACAGGATAAAATCATCGCCACCGGCAACCCCACCGTGGCCGGGCTGGACGCCCGCTTGTCCTATGTGCCCCAGTTCCTGGTGGACCGGGCCGTAAAGGAGTACGGCGAGACCCGGAAGGCGGCGGCGGAGGCTGTCTTTGCCTTCAACTGCGGGCTGATAGACGCCCTGTGCGACATCGTCCCTGCGGTGAAGCCCCAGGCTGCCTACTATGAGCTGCTGGGCTGGGAAGGTGTGGAGATGCTGGATCGCACCATCCGCTACGCCAAGGAAAAGGGCCTGTATGTCATCGCAGACATCAAGCGGGGGGACATTGGCGCGACAGCCTCCGCCTATGCGGAGGGCTGGCTGGGCAGGACAGCGGTGGGCTCCGCCCAGCTGCCCGCCTTCGACGCAGACTGTGTCACCGTCAACGGCTACATGGGGGCCGACGCAATTTACCCCTTCCTGAAGGTGGCGAACGAGGAGGACAAAGCCCTGTTCGCCCTGGTGCGCACCTCCAACCCCTCTGCGGTGGACTTGCAGGACCTGGAGCTAGGCGGGAAGAAGGTCTACGAGGTGATGGGCGACCTGGTAGCCAAATGGGGCGAAGGATACGAGGACGCTTATGGCTACAACCGGGTGGGCGCCGTGGTGGGGGCCACCTGGCCGGAGCAGCTGGCCCAGCTGCGGAAGGCGCTGCCCCACACCTTCCTCCTGGTGCCGGGCTACGGCGCCCAGGGCGGCACCGCCGAGGACGTGCAGTACGCCTTTGACAGCCAGGGTCACGGGGCCATCGTCAACTCCTCCCGGGGCATCATGTGCGCCTGGCAAAAGACCGGACGGGGCGGCGCGGACTACGGCGAGGCCGCCCGGAACGCCGCCATCGCCATGCGGGACGCCATCACCGCCATCACCCCCATCCGCTGACCGGGTGGGGTATCCTGAGAAGCCAAGGGAACCTCTGAATAAATGGACGAGAGTGGATTGCGAGGAAATTTGCGTCAGAAAAAGGCGCAAAAGCGCAGGAATCCTGACGGATTTCAAGCTTTTGCAACGCATTTATGGTGCAAATTTACCGCAAGACGCCGAAGTCCATTTGTTCAGAGGTTCCCAAAAGAAGGAGGGGCAACCTATGCCCATGCAAAGAATCTGTACGCTGCTGACCACAAAGGAGCTGGCCCCGGGCATTATTTCCCAAACGCTGGACGCCGGTATGCTGGCCCGGCAGGCCAGGCCAGGGCAGTTCGTCAACCTGTCCTGCGGCGCCGGCCTGCTGCTGCGCCGCCCCATCTCCATCTGCGACGTGGAGGGGGAAACCCTCCGCATCGTCTTTCAGGTGAAGGGGGAGGGCACCCGGTATCTCGCCGCCCTCCACCCCGGCGATGAGGTGGATGTGCTGGGGCCCCTGGGCCACGGCTGGGAGTACCCGGAAAACGGGAAAATTCTGGTGGTGGGCGGCGGCATCGGCGTCCCGCCCATGCTGTACACGGCGAAGCAGGCCCCCCATGGGGCGGTGGCCGCCGTGGGCTTCCGCACCGCCGCGCTGGAGATTCTGACGGAGGACTTCGAGGCGGCGCTCTGCCCGGTGCGTATCGCCTCGGATGACGGCACGGTGGGCTGTCACGGCTTTGTGAACGCCCTGGTGCAGCGGGAACTGGCGGCGGACAAATCCATCTCCTGCGTTATGGCCTGCGGGCCGAAGCCTATGCTGAAATCGGTATATCTGGCGGCGCAGGAATATGGTGTGCCCTGCCAGGTCTCCATGGAGGAGCGGATGGGCTGCGGCATCGGGGCCTGTCTGGTTTGCGCGTGCAGCGTGGGCGGCCACAACCGCCACGTCTGCAAGGACGGCCCGGTGTTCCGGGCAGAGGAGGTGGACTGGGCATGAGCATCATCAATGGCGTGGATATGAGCGTCACCCTGGCGGGGATGACCATGAAGAATCCCATCGTGGTGGCCTCCGGCACCTTTGGCTTTGGCCGGGAGTACGGCCAGTTCTATGACCTGTCCGAGCTGGGCGGCATCTGCTGCAAGGGCCTGACCCTCCACCCCAGGGAGGGGAACCCCCCGCCCCGCATTGCGGAGACGCCCATGGGCATTCTGAACTCGGTGGGGCTGCAAAACCCCGGCGTGGACCGCTTCATTGCGGAGGAGCTGCCGGAGCTGCGGAAGCACGATGTCAGGGTGATTTGCAACATCTCCGGCAACACGCTGGAGGAATACGGCGTCATGTGCGAGAAGCTGGCCGACGCCGGAGTGGACATGATTGAGGTAAACGTCTCCTGCCCCAACGTGAAGTGCGGCGGTTTGCAATATGGCACCGTGCCGGAGCTGACCGCCGAGGTGACGGAGTGCGCCAAGGGCCACGCGGGGAACGTGCCGGTCATCATCAAGCTGTCCCCCAACGTGACGGACATCACCCTCATCGCCAGGGCGGTGGAGGACGCCGGGGCCGACGGCGTCTCCCTCATCAACACTCTGCGGGGGATGCGCATCGACGTCAACACCCGCCGCCCCATTTTGAAGATGAACACCGGCGGCCTCAGCGGCCCGGCGGTGCTGCCGGTGGCGGTGCGGATGGTCTGGGAAGTGGCCCAGACGGTGAAAATCCCCATCCTGGGCATGGGCGGCGTCGCCAAAGGGGAGGACGCGGCCCAGATGCTGCTGGCCGGAGCCACCGCCGTGGCGGTGGGCACCGCCTGCTTCGCAGACCCCTATGCGCCGCTGCGCACCCGGGACGAACTGGCCGAGCTGTGCGCCGCCCAGGGGGTGGCCTCGGTGGGCGAGCTGACCGGGGCGGCGCAGCCCTGGTGACGGGGCGAGGCAGCAGCGTTAAGATATGTTCCATCCTGGGGTAAGGGGAATAGCGTATCCTCACAGTCAGATTTCAGCGACCAAAGGACAATAAAATTGCTCGTTCTGCCCGCCTCCGGCAGGGCAGAACGGCAATCCCCGCCAGCCGCCATGGGCGGCAGTCTCACCAGTGAGAAGTCAC
>JAJPXL010000005.1 GCA_021205455.1 Clostridiales bacterium | reverse complement strand
CCCCCTCTTAAGAATCTCCCCGTATCCCGCTGGCGGCTTGCGCCTTGTCTCTACCGTTCCGTGGTTCCGCAGACAACAGACGATGTGACTTGATACGCACCAAAGCTGCCGCCTATGGCGGCTGGAGACGATTGCCACCCGTTCCGCCCTAGCGGAACGGGTGGCAATTTTGTTGTCCTTTGATTGATGAAATCTGACTGTGAGGGTACGTTATAGTGCTGCCCCTGAAAGAATAGGGCACTCAGCGGAACTGCTTTCCCTCACTTCGCCTGCTTCATGGACAGCGAGATGCGCTTTTTCTTCTCGTCCACGTCCAGCACCACGACCTTCACCACGTCGCCCACGGACACCACCTCGCTGGGGTGTTTGATGTACCGGTCGGCCACCTGGGAGATATGCACCAGCCCGTCCTGATGGACGCCGATGTCCACGAACACGCCGAAGTCGATGACGTTGCGCACCGTGCCGGTCAGCACCATCCCCGGCTTCAAATCCTTCATCTCCAGCACGTCGGTGCGGAGGATGGGCTTAGGCAGCTCGTCCCGGGGGTCGCGGCCCGGCTTCATCAGCTCCTTCACGATGTCGTTCAGGGTGGCCATACCCACGCCGCAGTAGGCGGTGGCCCGGGCCTCCCCCACCTGCTTCAAACGGCCGGACAGCAGGACGATGCGCTCCTGCTCCACGTCCTCCAGGGTGTAGCCGCACAGGGCCAGCAGCTTCTCTGCCGCCTGATAGCTCTCCGGGTGAACGCCGGTGTTGTCCAGCAGGTTGTCGCTCTCCGGCACCCGTAGGAAGCCCGCGCACTGCTCAAAGGCCTTCGGCCCCAGCTTGGGCACCTTCAGCAGCTGCTTCCGGCTGGTAAAGACGCCGTTCTCCTCCCGGTATTTCACGATATTCTTCGCGGTGGTGGCGTTCAGGCCGGACACCCGCTGGAGGAGGGAGGGGGAGGCGGTGTTCACGTCCACCCCCACTGCGTTGACGCAGTCCTCCACCACCCCGTCCAGGGCCTCGCTGAGCCGGGCCTGGGGCATATCGTGTTGGTACTGGCCCACGCCGATGGCTCTGGGGTCGATTTTTACCAGCTCCGCCAGGGGGTCCTGTAACCGCCGGGCGATGGAGACGGCGGAGCGGAGGTTCACATCATACTGGGGGAACTCCTCCGCCGCCAGCTTGGAGGCGGAATAGACGCTGGCCCCCGCCTCGTTGACGATCATATAGCTGACCTTGCCCTCCATGGGGGTGCCCGCCAGGTCGCGGATCAAATCCACCGCCATGGCCTCCGTCTCCCGGGAGGCGGTGCCGTTGCCGATGGACAGGTGCCGCACCCGATGCTTTAGAATCAGCCCTTTCAGCTCCTGGATACACTCGTTCCGGCGGCGGCTGCCGAAGGTGGGATAGACCACCGTGGTATCCAGCACCTTGCCGGTGCCGTCCACCACCGCCACCTTGCAGCCGTGAGCGTAGCCGGGGTCGAGGCCCATGGTGACGCTGCCCTTCACCGGGGGCTGCATCAGCAGGGGACGCAGGTTCAGGGCAAACATCTTGATGGCTCCCTCGCTGGCAGACTCCGTCAGGGCGGAGCGTATCTCCCGCTCCAGGGAGGGGAAAATCAGGCGGCTGTAGCTGTCCTCCATGGCGGCGCGGACCAGGTCGGTGCATCTGCCGTTGCCGTGAAGCAGCCTGCGGCCCATCTGCCGGAGGGCCAGCTCCGAATCCAGGCTCAGGGAGACCTTCAGGAAGCCCTCCTTCTCCCCCCGGTTCATGGCCAGGGTCTGGTGGCCCTGCACCTTGCTCACCGGCTGGGAGAACTCATAGTACATCCGATAGACGCTGTCCTCCTCCGGCTTGGCCGCTGCGGAGACGATGCTGCCCCGCTTCTGGGCCAGCTCCCGCAGCAGAGCGCGGATGTCCGCGTCGTCACTGAACGTCTCGGCCAGCACGTCGTTGGCCCCCTGGAGGGCGGCGGCCACATCGGGAACCCCCTTCTCCTCATCCACATAGGGGGCGGCCAGGGCCTCCGGGTCGGCATTCGACTGCTGGAGCAGCAGCTTGGACGCCAGCGGCTCCAGCCCCCGCTCCCTGGCAATAGTGGCGCGGGTGCGGCGCTTCTGCTTGTAGGGGCGGTACAGGTCCTCCACAGCGGTCTGGGTGGCGGCGTCGTCGATGGCGGCGGCCAGCTCCTCCGTCAGCTTGCCCTGGTTCTCAATGGAGCGCTTGACCTCCTCCTTCCGGGCGGCCAGGGCGCGGAGGCTATTCAGACGGTCAAAGAGGGCGCGGAGGGCGGTATCGTCCATGCCACCGTGGAGCTCCTTCCGGTAGCGGGCAATGAAGGGGATGGTGTTGCCCTCGTCCACCAGGCGGACGACGTTCTCCACATAGGTGGGGTTCAGGTTCAGTTCGGCGGCAAGGGTGGTGATAATGGGTTCCATGACGGTCGCTCCTTTGTGGGGGTGATTTATTTGCCGGTGGTATCAGTTTACCACAGTTTCAGGGAAAGTGCAACAACGCCCAAAAGGGGCGGGGCGGCCGTCATTTCAATCCATTCAATCCATAGCAGTGGTTCCCACTGCGCAGCAGGGGCGCACAGCGGGCGCCCGCCCGTTTTCCCCTTAGATATGGTTCTTTGAAGAAGGTACCGCTTTGTCCTCCGGGCGGGCCTGGGTTTCCTTAGATGAAGTTCGCTATAGAGACTTTGTCCGGCCTTCCCCTGCCAGGGAAGCGGGGGCCTGCTTTTCTCGCTCCGCCGAGAAAAGCAGCAAAAGAGGGCGGCTTAAGAGGGGGACCTGTGGCCCCCCTCTTAAGAATCTCCCCGTATCAGGCAACTGGCTTGCGCCTTGTCTCGCTTTTTGGTGGTCTATCAGGCAACAGACGATGTGACTTGATACGCACCAAAGCTGCCGCCTATGGCGGCTGGGGACGATTGCCACCCGTTCCGCTGAGGCGGAACGTGGCGGCAATTTTGTTGCCCTTTGGTCGTGGACCTCTGACCGTACGGCTACGTTATAATGCCGCCCCTGAACGTGGAGGGGGACCAGCGTTAGCCGATGGAGGGGTAGAATCTCCTTAGACAAGGATGGATAACGGAACGACGTTTTTGCCCTCCCGGCGGGCCCCATTTCTCGCGCCGCCGAGAAATGGGGGAAAGAGG
>JAJPXL010000029.1 GCA_021205455.1 Clostridiales bacterium | reverse complement strand
ATTGGGGGAAACTTCCCTGAGATTTGCCTCTGCATGGGCGGCGCGGCAGATTTTGCGCAAACGAGCGTTGACAGACCGGAGAAAAACAAATATAATTCTAATTAGTTGTCAGACGTGCTGCCGGGCGGCCTCGCTCACAGGCCCCGGCGGGGCGCGCGGAAAGTCATTTGCCGCAAACTGTTGCAGGAGAGAAGTATGTGGAACATTGCGATTGTGGAAGATGAGGACGCAAGCAGGGACGTCCTGATCCGATATTTGTACCAGTATGAGAAGGAGCACAACCTCGCCCTGACGCTGCACACCTTTCCGGACGGGCTGCGCTTTCTGGAGGGGTACCAGTGCGATTACTCCATCGTGTTCCTGGATATTGAAATGCCCTTCCTCAGCGGCATGGAGACGGCGAAGCGGCTGCGGGCGCTGGATGACGCCGTCTGCCTGGTCTTTGTCACCAACGTAGCCCAGTACGCCGTAGAGGGGTATACGGTGCAGGCCGCCGGTTATCTGCTGAAGCCGGTGGCCTATTACCAGTTCTCGGTCATGCTGGAGAAGCTGATGCTGACCCTGGACAGGCGGGAGCGCTCGGAGCTGCTGTTGCCGGTCAGCGGGGGGATGGAGCGCGTGGACGTCGCCGCCGTCCTGTATGTGGAGGTGCGGAACCACTGGCTCTATTACCACACCGTCAGCGGGGAGCCGAAGGTGGTGCGGGGCACCATGGGGGACACGGAGCAGCAGCTGGCCCCGCTGGGCTTCGCCAGGTGCAGCCAAAGCTACCTCGTCAATCTGAAGTATGTGGAGCGGGTGCGCTCCGATGCGGTCCTGGTCGGCGGGGAAGCGCTGACCATCAGCAGAGCCAGGCGGAAGCCGTTCCTGAAGCAGCTGACGGATTATCTGGGAGGGGTGAACTGATATGACGATGGCGTTGACCCGTTATGTGCTCCAGTTTGTCACCATTTTGGGGCTGCTGACCCGATACTGCAAAAAGGGGGAGCAGAAATGGTGGCAGTGGGCCGCCGCCGGTCTGGTGGGGCTGGGCGCAGGCATCCTCTTTGACGCTTATTGGAAAAGCACCGTCGTCGGATTCTATCTGCTGACGGTTTACCTGCTCCTCGCCTACTGGCGCGTCCTGAAGCTGCCGTTTGCGGAATACATATTCTACTATTCGGCGGGAATGCTGATTCAGGACGCGGTATTCAACGGCTACGTGATCTTTTACACCCTGTTCACCCTGGAGGAAACCCCGTGGCTGAACAACGCCGTGTACCTCGCCGTATTCGCGGCCCTGTATGCCATGATCTACCGATTCCTCAACTGGTGGCGGAACCGGGAGGGGGAGCTGAGGATACAGACCAATGTGACGGTGCTGTCCATTCTGATTTTTTTGATCAATCAGATGAGCCAGCTCTTCATCGTGGTGGACGAGACCTATGACTGGTCCAACCTGGAGCTGCGGCTGTACAGCCTTCTGGTCTGCGTGCTGGCGCTCAGCATTCAGTTCGGGCTGTTTCACAGCAATCAGCTGCAGCGGGATAATGAGGCCATCAAGCTGCTTTTGCACAACGAGCAGAAGCAGCACGCCCTCACCACGGAAAACGTGGAGCTGATCAACCGGAAGTGCCACGACCTGAAGCAGCAAATCGCAGCGGTCCGGCAAATGACGAAGGCGGAGGAGCAGGAGCGGGAGCTGCTGCGGGTGGAGGAGGCCATCAGCTTCTATGACAGCATCCTGAAAACCGGGAGCGACGGCCTGGACGCCATCCTGGGGGAGAAGCGCCTGATCTGCGAGAAGGCGAAGATCCGGCTGAACTATATGGGGGACGGCAGCGCGCTGAACATCCTGCGGGACGTGGACATTTATACGCTGATCGGCAACGCCCTGGACAATGCCATCGAAAGCGTGCGCTCCATTGACGACGTGGAAAAGCGCTTCATCCTGTTCGAGGTGAAGAACAAGGTCGGCATGGCCGTGATTCACATGGAGAATTACTGCGGAACGCCGCTACAGTTTCGGGACGGACGCCTCCGTGTGCATCAAGCGGCTGGTGAACCCGTCTGTGACCGCCTCTTACGTCCTCATCTGGGATAAGAGCCGCAAGCTGTCTCACGCGGCGGAGCTGTTTTTGCAGTATATCCAAAGCCAGTATGCGGAGGTTCCCTTTCCGTGAGGGGGGCAACGTGGGGGCAAGCGGTGCAAGCCCGGAACGCTCCGGCAAATCGCAGGTTCAACAACAAAAATCATGGCTGGAACCTCTGCACAACTGCGGGGGTTCCAGCCATTGGTATGGAATCGTATTATATATGGAATATTGAATGGCGGGCCGTCCGGTTCGTTGGGTTACCAGGGGCGGTACAGGTTCCCGTTATCATCAATGACCAGACCGCTATCTCCGTGCGCCCAGACCTCGATTTCGTTTCCCTGGCTGTCTTTTAGAATGGCGGAATTCAAATTTGTCGTCCATAATGTGCAGGAGGCGTTATCTCCCTCGCGATAGTAACCAGAGGCATAGGCTGTTTTGCCGCCTGCGCCACCGCTACTGCCGCCCACGCTCATGCCCATGAGCGGGAAGATGATATGCTGAAAGCACCACCATGCGGCGGCAAACGCCGCGATAATGCCCGCAATGATCATCCACAGCAGGAGCGCAATGGGGTTCGCACTCTGCGGGCATTTCTTCCTGGTCGAACGAAACAGCAGATACACGCCAACCAAAACGAGCAATCCGCCAACGACCATGCCCAGCGCCGTTGCCCCGCCTTCCATCGTAAAGTCGTCGGTTGCAATCATGCCCGGAATGCTTGCGATTCCTAACCCGACCGTCACGACGCCTGTAAAGAGCAGCACCACAAAAATGTAACTCTTTACATACCCAAACGCGTAGTTGTACCTTGCCATAATGCCTCTCATCTCTTTTACCTCCAACGTATCATATAGTTTTTGACAGTCAGAAAAGTGTACGTTTTGGACAGTCAATTTGCATAGCACGTCCTAAAAAAACGGCAGAAAACATATTCGGAAAATGGTTAATTTGCAGTTGAAATTTGCAATATCTTATGATACAATAAATTTGTCAGTCAAAGGTGGGCGGGTTGCAGAAATGTACACATTCCTGCAACTTCGTCCGCTTACTGCGGTTCGGAGCGCTCATATACCG
>JAJPXL010000099.1 GCA_021205455.1 Clostridiales bacterium | reverse complement strand
CTTCTTTCCCCCATTTCTTGGCGGGACAAGAAATGGGGCCCGCCGGGAGGGCAAACGCTTTATTTCCTTATAGTATCCTTGCCCAAGGAGCGTAATCTCCTTAAATTGATGGCATTGTCCTGAAAGGGGAGCTGACTGGCCGTAAGGCCAGCCAGAGGGGTTCCTTCGGCACATTTGACCGAAAACTTGATTTCCGTGCTTTTTTCCGGGAGGCGCTTCCCTTTTCCCCGCTTATCCTGTATAATAGGTGCTATCAGAGCGATTGACACGAAAGAGAGGACACACAATGAAAGGCATCATTCTGGCCGGCGGCGCAGGCACCCGGCTGTATCCCCTGACGATGGTGACATCCAAGCAGCTCCTGCCCGTCTATGACAAGCCCATGATTTTTTACCCCCTGTCCACCCTGATGATGGCGGGCATCCGGGAGATTTTGATTATCTCCACCCCCAAGGACCTGCCCAACTTCCGGCGGCTGCTGGGGGACGGCAGCCAGTACGGCCTGGACCTTCAATATAAGGTGCAGCCCTCCCCGGACGGGCTGGCCCAGGCCTTCCTGTTGGGGGAGGAGTTCCTGGACGGGGAGCCCTGCGCCCTGATTCTGGGGGACAACATCTTCTACGGCGCCGGCCTCGGTTCCCTGCTACGCCGGGCAGTGAAGCAGGCGAAGCAGGGCCAGGCCACCATCTTCGGCTACTATGTGAAGGACCCCCAGCGGTTCGGCATCGTGGAGTTCGACCAGAACGGCAAGGTGCTGTCGGTGGAGGAGAAGCCGGAGCATCCCAAGAGCAACTACTGCATCACCGGCCTGTACTTCTACGACGGCCGGGTGTCGGAGCTGGCCAAACAGGTGAAGCCCTCTCCCCGTGGGGAGCTGGAGATCACCGACCTGAACCGGATGTACTTAGAAGGCGGCGACCTGAACGTGAAGATCCTGGGCCGGGGCTACACCTGGCTGGACACCGGCACCATGGACTCCCTGGCCGAAGCCACCTCCTTCGTCCGCACCGTCCAGAAGTGGCAGGACATCGAGATCTCCGCCCCGGAGGAAATCGCCTACACCAACCGCTGGATTTCCAGGGAAAAGCTGCTGGAGGCGGCGGACCGGTACGGCAAAAGCCCCTACGGAGAGCACCTGCGGCGGGTGTCCGAGGGGAAGATTCAGTATGAGGAAGTGGCCGACGGGACGGATAGTCTGTGAACAGGACGCCTGACGGCGGGGGTGGCAGGTCGCGCCGGAAGGGTGATTTTCCTTAAACAAGGATACTGGAATGAAAAAGCGTGTTTGCCCTTGCCAGGGCATGGCTTTACTTTTCTCGCTCCGCCGAGAAAAGTAACAAAAGAGGGCGGCTCATGGGGGAGCTTCGGGGCCTCGCCCCTCCCTAAGAACCCTCCCCCTATCCCACTGGCGGCTTCGCCTTGTCTCATTCTATAGGTGGTCTATCCCGATAGAGACGATGTGACTTCACACTGGTGAGACTGCCGCTCATGGCGGCTGGGGACGATTGCCGTTCCGCCCTGCCTATGGCGGGCGAAACGTGCAATTTTATCATTCAACGATGGATAACATCTGACTGTGCGGCAAAGTCACAACTTCTAATCAAAAAGCATAATCATTCATCACGTTTTTGCATCAGAGGCTATATCCTGACGGCACAGCTAGCGTTCAACCGAACCATAAAGAACAAATCATTACAATCCAACCGCAAAACCACGATACAACCACAAACTGCACACAAAACGAGGGATATTTATGGGTAAAACAATCATCGTCACCGGCGGCGCCGGCTTCATCGGCGCGAACTTCGTCTATCTGGAGCTGCGGGAGCACCCGGAGGACCGCATCGTCTGCGTGGACAAGCTGACCTATGCTGGCAACCTGGAGACCCTTGCGGAGGCCCTCCAAAACCCCCAATTCCGCTTCGTGAAGGCGGACATCTGCGACCGGGAGGCCATGTTCGCCCTGTTCCGGGAGGAGCAGCCGGACATGGTGGTGAACTTCGCGGCGGAGTCCCATGTGGACCGCTCCATCGAGGACCCGGGCATCTTCCTCCAGACCAACATCATCGGCACCCAGGTGCTGATGGACGCCAGCCGGGAGGTGGGCGTGGAACGGTACCATCAGGTTTCCACCGACGAGGTGTACGGAGACCTGCCCCTGGACCGCCCCGACCTGTTCTTCACCGAGGAGACGCCGCTGAAAACCAGCTCCCCCTACTCCTCCTCCAAGGCGGGGGCCGACCTGCTGGTGAACGCCTATCACCGCACCTATGGCCTGCCCACCACCATCAGCCGCTGCTCCAACAACTACGGCCCCTACCAGTTCCCGGAGAAGCTGATTCCCCTGATGATCGCCAACGCCCTGGAGGACAAGCCCCTCCCCGTCTACGGCGAGGGGAAGAACGTCCGGGACTGGCTCTATGTGGAGGACCACTGCAAGGCCATCGACCTGATTCTCCGCCAGGGCAAGGTGGGCGAGGTGTACAACATCGGCGGCCACAACGAGATGCACAACATCGACATCGTGCGCCTGATTTGCCAGGCCTTGGGGAAAAGCGAGGACTTGATCGTCCACGTCACCGACCGGAAGGGCCACGATATGCGCTACGCCATCGACCCGGCCAAAATGCAGCGGGAACTGGGCTGGCAGCCGGAGACCTTGTTCCGGGACGGCATCCAAAAGACCATCCAGTGGTACCTGACCCATCAGGACTGGTGGCAGCGCATCCTGTCCGGCGATTATCAGCGCTACTATGAGGAAATGTACGCCAAACGCATCGCTGAGGGGACGAAGTGACCTTCGCCCACACAGGAAGAAATGTCGTCAATTTAAAAACCATTTATACTGGGGTGAGAGGAACAACGCAGCCGCATAGTCAGATTTCAGCGACCAAAGGATAATAAAATTGCACGTTCCGCCCGCCGTAAGGCTAGGGAGCGCAGCGGAAATGCCGCTTGACGGCGGAGGGCGGAACGTGCAATCCCCGCCAGCCGCCATCGGCGGCAGTCTCAGCAGGTATCAAGTCACATCGTCTCTAACGGGATAGACCACCTGATTGAGGGACAAGGCGAAGCCCACAGTGGGATAGGGGGAGGGTTCTTAGGGAGGGGCGAGCCCCCGAAGCCCCAGGGCAACAGCATTTAAAATTCGGGGAAGATATGGTAAAATAGAGGCATGA
>JAJPXL010000020.1 GCA_021205455.1 Clostridiales bacterium | reverse complement strand
TCTGATACGGGGAGATTCTCAAGAGGGGGGCCACGGGCCCCCCTCTTAAGCCGCCTTCTTTCCCCTATTTCTTGGCGGAGCAAGAAATAGGGCCCGCCGGGAGGACAAACGTGGTATTTTCTTCAAAGAACCATATCTAAGGAAAGCAGCCCCGCCGGGAGGGAAAAACGTTGCTCCTTCCAGTATCCTTATCTAAGGAGGAAACGGCGCGGGCGCACGCTGTGCGCCCCTACTCCCCCTCCACCCCGGAGAGGTCAAAGCTGGGAATATACCCCGCGCTGGCGGCGCTGTCCTCCTGGACGAACCCCTCCAGCCCCAGGTCGGCCATGTACTCCCTGGCCTTCCGGGCCTCGGCCCGCCGCAGGGGCCGGTCGATCTCCGGGTGCTCCGCCGCTCTGCCGCAGGGGATGTACTGGCTCATCAGGGAGAACAGCACCCCGCCGGGGGGAAAGGTCTCCGCCACCCAGTCCATCACCGCCCTGGCCCCGGCCAGCTGACCGGGCAGAACCAGATGCCGGATGATGACCCCCCGCTTGATGAGGCCGCCCTCCAGCACCACCGGGCCGGTCTGCCGGTACATCTCCAGGATGGCGGCCTGCGCCGCCTCCGGGTAGTCCGCCGCGCCGGAGTACCGGGCGGCCGCTTCGCTGTCTAAGTATTTCAGGTCGGGCAGGTACACGTCCACCAGACCTTCCAGCCCCCGCAGCGTCTCCACCCGCTCATAGCCCCCCGTGTTCCACACCACGGTCACGGGGGGCTTTTCCGCCGCCAGCACCCGCCGCAGCACATGGGCGTAGTGGGTGGGAGAGACCAGGTTGATGTTGTGGGCCCCCTGGGCGACCAGCTCCCGGAAGATCTCCCCCAGCCGGGCCTCGGTGACGGGTTGGCCGAACCCCTGGCGGCTGATTTGGTCGTTCTGACAGAAGACGCAGCCCAGGGGGCAGCCGGAGAAGAACACCGCCCCGGAGCCGTTGACCCCGGAGACGGGAGGCTCCTCCCACCGGTGGAGGGCGGCCCGGGCCAGCACCGGGACACTGGGCATCCCGCAGCGGCCCTCGCCGTGGGTTTCGTCCCGCAGCGCCCCGCACCGGCGGGGGCAGAGGTTGCAAATCATGGCCGTTCCCCCTTACGCCTCGTAATCGTCCTGCACCTTTAAAATCACTGCAATGTGATAGGCCAGCAGGTAGGGCAGGCAGTCGCTGTGGGTGGCCAGAGGGTTCCCCAGCAGCTCCCGAATGCGGCCCATGCGGTAGTTCACCGTGTTGCGGTGGGTGTACATCTCATCCGCCACCGCCTGGAGGCTGCCGTTGTGGAGCAGGTACCGGAACAGCGTCTCCTTATAGTTGCTGCCGTGGCACCGGTCATGCTCCAGCAGAGGGGCCATGACCTCCTGATAGTAGTTCAGCATCAGGGTATCGTCGGGGATGGAGTACAGCAGCTTGTAAAATCCCATGTCCCGGAACCGCACCAGGTCGGCGTGGGTCAGCTGGGCCCGGCGGACGGCGGAGGTGGCGGAGTAATAGGCGGCGTCCAGCTTGGTCACGTCCTCCACCGGGGAGCCGATGCCGATGCTGATGCGGAGGTCCTGCTCCTCATAGCCGTAGGTGGCCCGGTAGGTGTCCAGGACAGTCTGGGCGATCTCCTCCGTCACGGCGGCGTCCTTCTGGTTCAGCAGGAGGACGAACCGCTGCTCATAGGTGAACACCAGGTATTGGAATCCCCACTTGTTCAGGGCGGTGTGGAACCGCAGCTCCGCCCGGTGAATGCCCAGGCGGCGGTCACTCTCCGGCACCTCCACGAACACCACCAGCATCTGATACCCCGCGTCGTTGTCGAAATAGTCCAGCAGCCGCTCCGTATAGGCCCCGGCGGCGTTGGGGGATAGGATCACGTTGATGGCCGCCCGGGCCAGCCGGTCCATGTCGTGGGTGCTCTCGTCAATGCGGGAGCAGCAGGCCCGGACAAAGGCGGTGACGGAAAATTCCCAGGGCATGGCAAAGAGGGGCATTCGATGCTTCTCGCAGAATTGAATGACCTCCTCCGGCGCTTCGGTGAAGTATTTGCCCAGGTTCAGCACCAGGCCGGAGCATTTCTTCTCGTTCAGCCGCTGGGCCAGCCGCAGCAGGCCCGCCGTATCCTTCGCGCCGTAGCCGGTGGTGACCAGCAGCTCGTTCCCCCAGAAGAATTCGGCAATGCTGTCGTCCTCCGCCAGGTGGACCCAGGTCACCACATGGTCCAGGGCATCGTTGTTGGAGGCCAGACATTCCAGGTGAAACCGCTCCCGCATCTCGTTGTACAGCTCCCGCAGGGTCAGGGCCATATGAATCGCTCCCTTCATAGAATCTTTTTTTTGCACAAAATACGTCAAATAGTGCCAGCGCATCCGCTTTCCTTCGCGTTCTCAAACTGTTTTGCCGGAATTTGGTGCTTATGGCACAAATACGGTGCAAACCTTTAGGTTGCAGGCATATTGCATCTCCCCGTTTTTGTGCTATTATAATATCAACACAGGGGAAGAACAAAAGGCTCCCCCACAGGAAATGGAGGTATTTGATTATGGTAATGGCAAGTGACGCAACGCTGGGCAGCTTCAGTTTTTACGCTGCCGCCGGACAGCCCTGGTCGGATGCCGGCCACGACGTCCGCGTGAACGACCACAACCGGGTCGCTGTGATGACTCACCTGCTGCACAAGGCAAAGTAAGACCGCGAACGCAACACAAACTTTTAATTTCACTTCTTGGAGGTATTTGTTATGATTATGGAAAATGATGTCAACCTGGGCTGCTACGACTTCTACGCCCCCATCAGCCAGATGAACTGGGACGCCAGCAAGAAGAATGACGTGAAGGAGCAGCGCCGCTTCGCCCGCCTGTTCCGCAACAGCAAGTAAGAAAAACGCAAACCAGCAGCGCATTCCCTTCTCCATTCTAATGCGCTGAATCGCAGCTGCCCTGACGATTGACTCCCGTCAGGGCAGCTTTTATTGTGTCCGGCGCACAAAAAGGGAGGTGTCGGCAAGGCGCTGACGCCGTTTCGATGGACGGCAGCGGCTCCCCTGCTCCAGTGGGGGGACACAGCGTGCGTCCGCCGCTTTCCTCCTGAGATAAGGATAGGGGAAGGAAACAGGTGGTTTTCTGGCCGGGGCTGATTCTCCTTAGATACGGATACCATAAGGCAATAAAGCGTTTGCCCTCCCGGCGGGCCCCATTTCTTGTCCCGCCAAGAAATGGG
>JAJPXL010000031.1 GCA_021205455.1 Clostridiales bacterium | reverse complement strand
GGTCAGCCCCAACGCCCCCAAGATGGTGAAGATGCAGATCCCCACCGACAATATCCGGGACGTTATCGGCTCCGGCGGCAAGGTCATCCAGAAGATTCAGGCCGAGTCCGGCGCCAAGGTGGACGTGGAGGAGACCGGCGAGATCTTCATCTCCGGCCCCAACGCCGCCGCCTGCGAGGCCGCCAAGAAGGCCATCGAGACCATCGTCTTTGTCCCCGAGGTGGGCGCGCTGTACTTCGGCAAGGTGGTGCGCATCCTGAAGTTCGGCGCCTTTGTGGAGCTGGCCCCCGGCAAGGACGGCATGGTCCACATCTCCAAGCTGTCCGACCACCGCATCGGCCGGGTGGAGGACGCCGTCAACATCGGCGACATGATTTGGGTCAAGGTCACTGACATTGACGAGAAGGGCCGGGTCAACCTGTCCCACATCGACGCCATTCGGGAGATCAAAGCCAAGAAGCAGGCCGGGAACTGATTCCCCGCGCCATCCCAACCGGGTATCTCACCGCGCCGGGCCCCCAGGGCTCGGCGCGGTTTCCCGTTGTCGGCGGAAAATTTCCCCGTTTTTCCGGAAAAAAAGTTGACAAATCCCCCGAAAGCTGGTATAGTATAAAAGCCGCTTTGAACAGGTTCCCAAAAGTCGTGGTCTGCCCCGCACCTGCAACAGCGAGCCCGTAATCAAGGAAAGAGGTGCAACGCAAATGACCGCAATCATCGTGACCGGCGGCAAGCAGTACAAGGTTGCAGAGGGTGACACCCTGTTTATCGAGAAGCTGCCCGTAGAGGCCGGAGACACCGTGACCTTCGACCAGGTCCTGGCCGTTATCGACGGCGACAACGCCACCATCGGCACCCCCGTGGTGGAGGGTGCCAGCGTGGAGGCCAGCGTCGTGAAGAACGGCAAGGGCAAGAAGATTCGTATCTTCAAGTACAAGCCCAAGAAGGGCTACCGCAAGCGTCAGGGCCATCGTCAGCCCTACACCAAGGTTACCATCAACGCCATTCATGCCTGATGACCACCGTAACCTTTTATGCGGAGGGAGACCGAATCGTTGGCTTTGACGTCCTGGGCCACAGCGGCTACGCGGAGGCGGGGAGCGACATTGTATGCGCCGCCGTTTCCAGCGCGGTAAACCTGGTGGACGCCGTGGTGGACACGGTGCTGGGCCTCAGCGCCAGCGTAAAGACCGACCCGGAGCGGGCGGCGGTGTTCTTCCACCTCCCCGGCGGCTTGTCCGAGACGGATGAGGCCACCTGCCAGAACCTGCTGGCAGGGATGATGGTCTATCTGTCCGAGCTTGCGGGGGAATACCCTGAGTTTTTAGCAGTAAAAGCGGATTTTCCGGAGGAGGACGAGGCGGAGGCCGAATTCCTCTCCTCCGATGACTAACGTGTATGGAGGTGTAACTTACTATGCTGATTTCCATTCAGTTCTGCGCCCACAAGAAGGGCGGCGGCTCCACCCGGAACGGCCGTGACTCCGAGTCCAAGCGTCTGGGCGTCAAGCGGGGCGACGGTCAGTTCGTCCTGGCCGGCAACGTGCTGGTCCGTCAGCGCGGCACCAAGATCCATCCCGGCACCAACGTGGGCCGGGGCAAGGACGACACCCTGTTCGCCCTGAAGGATGGCACCGTCAAGTTTGAGCGTTACGGCAAGGATCGCAAGCAGGTTTCCATTGTCGAGCAAAGCGCGCAGTAAGGTTGAAGCAAGACGCACCGGACATATGACCTATGTTCGGTGCGTTTTTCTTTGAGTTTTGTGATACAAGGAGGGATACGCTATGGCAGCAGCCTTTGTGGATACGGCGAACATCACCGTACGGGCCGGGAACGGCGGCAACGGGGCGGTGGCCTTTCATCGGGAGAAGTACGTCACCAACGGCGGCCCCGACGGCGGCGACGGCGGCCGGGGCGGCAGCGTCGTCCTGGTGCCGGACAGCAACCTGTCCACCCTGATGGACTTCCGCTATAAGCGCAAGTACCTGGCGGAGAACGGGGTGGACGGCACCAGCGGCAAGAAGTCGGGTCGGGACGGCAAGGACCTCATCATCCGGGTGCCGGAGGGCACCGTGGTGCGGGACACCGCCACCGGCGCGGTGATTCAGGACATGACGGGCTGCGACCGGTTTGTTCTGGCCCGGGGCGGCCGGGGCGGCTGGGGCAACCAGCACTTCGCCACCCCCACCCGGCAGGCCCCCCGCTTCGCCAAGGCCGGCCTCCCCGGCGAGAGCCGGGAGGTGCCCCTGGAGCTGAAGCTGCTGGCCGACGTGGGGCTGGTGGGCTTCCCCAACGTGGGGAAGAGCACGCTGCTCAGCGTGGTTTCCAAGGCCCACCCCAAAATTGCCAACTACCACTTCACCACCCTGATGCCAAACTTGGGGGTGGTGTATGTGGAGGAGGGGGTGTCCTTCGTCATGGCGGACATCCCCGGCATCATCGAGGGGGCCAGCGAGGGCGCGGGCCTGGGCCACGACTTTTTGCGCCACATTGACCGGTGCCGCCTGCTGGTGCATCTGGTGGACGTGTCCGGCAGCGAAGGCCGGGACCCGGTGGAGGATTTTGAGACCATCAACGCCGAACTGCGGCAGTACTCCCCGGAGCTGGCCGAGCGGCCCATGCTGGTCTGCGGCAACAAGTGCGACCTGTGCTATGACCGGGAGAACATCGACCGGCTGAAGGCCCATGTGGAGGCGGCAGGGTACGAGTTCTTCGAGCTGTCCGCCGCCGCCCATCAGGGGGTGCAGCCCCTGGTGCGGAAGATCGCCCAGCGCCTTTCCGAGCTGCCGCCGGTGAAGGTGTTCGAGGCGGACTATGTGCCTCCCGTGCCCAGGGTGGACACCACCGCCGAGGCCACCATCGAGCAGGAAGACCACTACTGGTTCGTGGAGGCTCCCTGGCTCCAGCACCTGCTGGACTGCACCAACCTGGAGGACTTTGAGAGCCGCAACTGGTTCGACAAGCAGCTGCGGGACAGCGGCCTCTTTGACCGGCTGGAGGCCATGGGCATCGAGGACGGGGATACCGTCGTCCTCTACGATATGCAGTTTGAATACCGGAAGTGAAGGGCGCAGCCCCGCGGAGTAAAGCTTCGCGGGGCTGCGGTTTTGGGGGGTGGCTTCCGGCAGAGCTTTCTTCTTAGGAAAAGTTCGCTGTAAAGGGGTTGTCTGGCCTCCGAAGGAGGCGGAGGGGTGGATTCCTTAGATATGGTTCTTTGAAGGAACTACCGCGGTTGCCCTTGCCAGGGCATGGCCTGACTGCCGCGTTATCACTTTTAGCATATCCTC
>JAJPXL010000017.1 GCA_021205455.1 Clostridiales bacterium | reverse complement strand
CGGTGCCGGGCAGCGGAGCGGTGACAGGCTCACCGGCAGCGGTGGGCACGGCGGCGGCGGGAGCGGCAGCAGGAGCCGCAGGCGCGGCGGCAGGGGCAGCGGCGGGAGCGGCGGCGGCGGGGGCCAGAGCGTCGTATTCGTCGGCCAGGATGGCCTGGCCCTTTTCGACAATGACCTCGTAGGTCTTGTCGTTGAGCGTAACCTTATATTTCATGTTACTTGACCTCCTTGATGGAAATAAATCTCAGCTCATTCAGGGGCGTGTTCAGGCCGTCGGCGACGATGGCCATGATCATGGCGGCGGTGCGGTCAGGCACGTCGTGGAGCATGACGCCGCCGCAGGAGCCCTTGGCCGACGGAGCGGGGGTGGCCGCGGGAGCCGCCGGAGCCGGGGTGGCGGGGACAGGCTCGGACGCCTTCTTCCCGTCCTCAATGCGCTTGATGATTTTGCTTTGCAGCGTAATGATTCCCATCAGCAGCAGCAGGACGCAGAACACCACCAGCATACCCAGCACGGCAACGCCTAAGGTCTGTAGGATCGTAATATCTTCCATAAAGCATTACCTCCCAATCAGTCTTCGTTGACGGCGCACATGGTGTACTTGCAGGTGCGCTCTTCCTTCTCCTTACGGGCCTCCATAAAGTCCTTCGCCTGCTTCGGGAAGCAGATATAGCTCATGATATCCTCTTCGCTGCGGGCCAGGTCGCCCAAATCCTCCTTCGCCTTGGCGAAGTCCTCACCGGTGCGCTTCTGGTCCTCGATGCGGCAGTCCACAGGCTCGCCGCCCTCGCCCAGGATCTTCTTCTTCAGGTCCTCGTTCACGGGGGCGGGGGCGATGCCGTACTCACCCTTGAAGTAGTTCTTCACTTCGTTGGAGATATTCTTGTACCGCTCGCCCACCAGCACGTTGGTGACGGCCTGGTTGCCCACCATCTGGGACAGGGGGGTGACCAGCGGAGGATAGCCCATGTCGGCGCGGACGGCGGGGATTTCCGCCAGGGCGTCGTCAAACTTGTCCATAGCGCCCATGTCGGTCAGGTTGGCGATCATGTTGGACAGCATACCGCCGGGCACCTTGTACACCAGGGCCTGGGCGTCGGTGGCCATGCTCTTGGGGTTGATGAGGCCGTTGTCAATGTACTTCTGCTTGACGGGTTTGAAGAAGTCGTTGACCTCGTTGATGGTCTTTTCATCCAGGCCGGTGTCGATGCCGTACTGGGACAGGGCATAGTACATGGTCTCGGTGGCGGGCTGGGACGTGCCGTTGGAGAAGCAGGAGGTGGCGGTGTCGATGACGTCCACGCCGCTCTCCACCGCCTTGGTGACGGTCTGATAGGCCATGCCGGTGGTGCAGTGGGTGTGGAGAATCAGGGGCATATCGCCCACGCCGTCCTTGATGCCCTTGATGAGGTACTCGGCCTCGTAGGGGCTCATGGTGCCGGCCATGTCCTTCAGGCAGATGGTGTCAAAGCCCATGCGCTGAAGCTCCTTGCACATCTCCACATACTTCTGTACGGTGTGCACCGGGGACTGGGTGTAGGAAATGCAGCCGGAGGCCACAGTCTTCTCCGTCGCATACTTCTTGGTGGCGTCCAGGGCGGTGCCCAGGTTGCGGAAGTCGTTCAGAGCGTCGAAGATACGCAGAATATCGATTCCGTTCTTGATGGACAGCTCCACGAACTTCTCCACCACGTCGTCATGGTAATGTTTGTAGCCCAGCAGGTTCTGGCCCCGCAGCAGCATTTGCAGGCGGGTGTTGGGCATATTCTTGCGGATACCGCGCAGACGCTCCCAGGGGTCCTCCCCCAGATAGCGCAGGCAGGAGTCAAATGTGGCGCCGCCCCAGCACTCAACGGAGTAATAACCGGCCTTGTCCATGGTGGACAGGATCGGCTCATAATCGGAGTAGGGAAGGCGGGTAGCCATCAGGGACTGGTTTGCATCGCGCAGTACGGTTTCAGTGAATTGAACGCGCATACGTACACCTCCATAGTCTTGTAGCAGCAGTTGACAAGGTACAATAATATTGTCAATTTCAATTATAACAAAAAGTGGCGAAATGTAAAGGCTTTTTTGAGAAAAAAGGAGGTTTGCAAAAGGGAAAATTCCAAAGTGCGCCGGTCGAAAGTCGGGCGAAAAAACCGGCCTTTCCCGCCGGGAAACGGACGTTTCCTCCTGTTTTTCCCGCTTTTTGTCACAGGTGACGAAAATGGCGGAAGCTGTGCAGTTCCTCTTTGTGCGGAAATGGGACAGGGCAGCCCGCCCCGGCGAGAAACAGCCGCAGCCGACCTGAGGCAGCTGCGGCTGGGAGCCTGCATAGGTGTTGCGTTTTATAGCGCGGAGTAGCCAAAGCTGTTGACCAGCGCCTCGATGCGCTGACCCGCCTTGCACATGGGGCAGCTACGGGAGTCGTAGCTGGCGTAGTCCGGCAGGGTGCTGGGGTCGAAGATGGAGCTGACCGGATAGCCCATAAACTCGTGGCAGGTGGAGAAGATGGCCGACAATCCGGCCACCAGGCCGCCGTAATACTGCACCGCCTCGATGGCGGCCTGCACGGTGTACCCGGTGGAGATGGATGCCGCCAGAATCAGGACGTGCTTATCCCTGACCATGGGGGACAGGTTGTCCCGCAGGATGAGCTGGCTGCCGGAGGTGATCTCCGGGGTGATGACGTAGATGGTCTGGTGGGCGTTCATGTTCCGGAAGCCGTCCTGGGTCAGCTCATCGGCAATACAGGTGCCGATGACCTGGGTGCCGTCCAGGCAGAGGACGGTGTCCACGATGGTGGTGGACTGGTAGGTGCGCACCAGCTCCTTCGCCACCTCCTTCGCCTCGGACAGGCGGGTCTTCTGGGTGGTGACGTCGATGTAGTAATTGATGTGGCTGTGGCTGGTGGCGAAATGCCCCTGCGCCACGCGGAGGTTCAGGCGGTTATTTTTGGTGGGAATCCGTATCATATGATTCATGTCAATCCACTCCTGTTTCTCGGGCCTCGGCATGGCGGGCCTTGATAATAGTAATATGATGTGGGGGCAGCGCGGTTTCATGGGCAGAGTTGGCGGCTGAACCCCGTGTCATAGTAGTATTCTACCATAAAATACCGGAAGGGGCAATAAAAATTTATGAGTTTTTTAAAATATTCCTGTAATTGAATCGTGGGAAACGGGGAGGGCACCGGCGGCGGGGCTGCTCCCTGAGTCATGTTTGAGGAAGGAAAAGCGTTTTGTCCTTTCGGTGGGCGATTAACGTGACGGTTTTCACTATCCTCAAACCTCCCCTGAAGGGGTGGGGAGTGCAGCGGAACAGCCGCTGGACAGCGGTCCTTAGATAAGGTTCTCTGAAGGAACTACCGCGTTTGCCCTCCCGGCGGGCCCCATTTCTCGCGCCGCCGAGAAATGGGGGAAAGAGGGCGGCTTAAGGGGG
>JAJPXL010000092.1 GCA_021205455.1 Clostridiales bacterium | reverse complement strand
AGGTGGTCTATCCCGTTAGAGACGATGTGACTTGATACCTGCTGAGACTGCCGCCTATGGCGGCTGGGTAACATTCTGCGTTTCCATTGGTCGTGCTAATCTGAGTTTCAGTGCGGAAACGCGCTTTTCCTTAGGAAAGCGAAAATAATTCCGTTAAGTTGATGGCATTACCCTGAAAGGGTAAGGAGCGCAGCGGAAATGCCGCTTGACGGCGGAGCTGTCAGCGAAGCTGACTGAGGGGTTCTGGCCGCGAACTAACCCCGTCAGGCGGCCAAAGACCACTCCGATGGAAAGAGGGCCATCGGCCTGCGGTCGATCGCCCTCTCTTGCTCAACACTTATTTTTGGCCGTCCTGATTCCGGAACAGGTCTAAAATCGACTTGAAATAATCGTCATCGCTCTGGTTGACTGCGGGCTTCTGGGCGGGCTCCCCGTCCTTGGCCTCTGCCGACGCATCCGACGCCTGCGGTTCGTCTCCGTCCTCTCCGTCCCGGGCTTCGGCGGACGCGTCATCCGCCTTCCCGGCCTCCGTAAAAGGGGCCTCTTCCTCCGCCGGCTTCTCGTCAAAGCCGGTGGCGATGACGGTGACGCGGATCTCATCTTGCAGGTTCTCATCAATGGTGGCGCCGAAGATGATGTTCGCCTCGGGGTTCGCCGCCTTCTGCACCAGGGAGGCGGCTTCCTCCACCTCCTCCAGGCCAATGTCCGGGTCGCCGGTGATGTTGATGATGACGCCCTTGGCGCCGTTGATGGAGGTCTCCAGCAGGGGGGAGGAAATCGCCATCTGGGCGGCGTCCTTGGCCTTCCCTTCGCCTGCGGCGCGGCCAATGCCCATGTGGGCCAGGCCGGCGTCCTTCATAATGGTGCTGACATCCGCAAAGTCCAGGTTGATGAAGCCCACGTTCTTCACCAGGTCGGAGATGGACTCCACCGCCTGCCGCAGCACATCGTCCGCGATGGCAAAGGCGTTCTTAAAGGTCAGCTTCTGGTCGGTGGCATAGCGCAGCCGGTCATTGGGGATGATGACCAGCGAGTCCACCTTCGACCGCAGCTCCTCAATGCCGGCTTCGGCCTGACGCATACGGGGGCGGCCCTCAAAGCTGAAGGGCTTGGTCACCACGCCGACGGTCAGGATGCCCAGCTCCCGGGCGACCTCGGCCACGATGGGGCTGCCGCCGGTGCCGGTGCCGCCGCCCATGCCGCAGGCGACGAACACCATATCCGTCCCCTTCAGGGCTTCGGTGATCTTATCCCGGCTCTCCTCGGCGGCCTTCCGGCCCACCTCCGGCTTGGCGCCCGCGCCCTGGCCGTGGGTCAGCTTCTCACCCACCTGAATCTTATAGGTGGCGCTGGATACGTCCAACGCCTGCTTGTCGGTGTTCACCGCGATAAAGTCCACGCCCTGGGTGCCGGATTCCACCATACGGTTCACCACATTGTTGCCGCCGCCACCGATGCCAACAACCTTAATGCTAACAACGTTTTCAGGCTCTTGTTCAAATCCAAAGGACATATCCAAATTCCTCCTATGTGCAGTTCCTGCAAGGTCTGCCCCAGACCACATTATACTGCTTTTATTTTAAACGTAAAGCGTGTGTAGGTCAAGGCATTTTTTTATTTTTTTCGTTCCAACAGGGCTGCGCAGCGTCTGCATCAGTCCTTTGTCAGCCTAGGATCGCCGTCGGAGAAGGTCAAATCCAGGGTCCCGGTGTCTCCTTCCTCCCAGGTGGTGTCCACATAACTCTCCAGCACGCCCAGAATCAGCTTCGCCTTATAGTCGTAATCCTCATCCTGGAGCAGGCGAATGGTCAGGCGGTTTTGGTAGTTGACGATAATGACGCTCTCCCCGCTGAGGTCGATGGAGACGACACCGTCCAGCAGGCCCCGATTCTGGAAGGCCGGCAGCAGGTTCAGCAGGCTCTCCAGCATCAGGCTCTGGCTCCGCTCTCCGTCCTCCACGGCGATGACGCTTCCGGCCTCCGGCAGCGCCAGCGTCAGGCCGGTGATGGTGAGGTAGCCCTCCGGCGGGTCGGGCATGACCACGGCTTCCTCTTCCGGCGTCACGCCGGAGGAGGACGCTTCGGCCTCGGACGTGTCTGCTTCCTCCGCCTCCGGCTCCGGCTCCAGGTCGCCGGAGGAATCCTCCCCGTCTGAGGCGCCGCCGGTATCGGAATCCACCTGCTCCAGGAGCTTGCCGCTGCTGTCCATCAGCCACCAGCTGCCGCTGCCGTCATAGATGGCCGCCTGCGCGTCGGACTCCGTCACCGTGATCACCAGCGTATCCGGCAGCTGGTGACTGAGGGAGACGCTGCTGACATAGGGCAGCTGGGTCAGCAGCCGCGCCACCACGGTGGGGTCCCTCGTCAGGAGCAGATTGTCCCCCAGGTTCACGCCGGAGGCGTCTACGATCTGCTCCTCGGTATAGTGGACATTGCCCTCCACCTCGATGGTATTGATTTTAAAGAACACAATGGAGCCGCCCAAAATCACGGCCAGAATCAGCACCACGGAGACGGCCAGATATAATCCGTTCAGGTTGCCGCCGTTTTTCCGCTTGCTCTGATGCTTTCGGGTTCTCTCTGTAGCCACGCTTCGCTCCCCCTCGCGCTCAAATGGTAAGGTTCAGTGTCTCTTTTCCCTCCGGGTGACTGCGCCGCCCAGGGCGGTCAGGTCCGCCTCCAGGCTGGCATAGCCCCGGTCAATATGCTCCAGGCCGGTGATATGGCTCTCGCCGGCGGCCCCCAGGGAGGCCACCACCAGCGCCGCACCGCCCCGCAGGTCCGGGGCCTCCAGCTGCGCCCCGTAGAGCCGCTTCACGCCGCAGACCACCGCCACCCTGCCTTCCACCCGGACGTCCGCCCCCATGCGGAGCAGCTCCCCCACATAGCGGAAGCGGTTTTCAAAGATGGTCTCCACAAAGACGGCCGTTCCGTCCCCCCGGCACAGGGCGGTCAGCACCACCGGCTGGGCGTCGGTGGGGAAGCCGGGATAGGGGGCGGTCCGCACCGGGCGCACACTATGTAACGGCTCATGGCAGGCCAGCTCCGCCCCCTCCGCCCAGCTGTGGACCAGGCAGCCCGCCTCCCGGAAGGTCTCCAGCACCGGCAGGAGCTGTCGGCGCTGGACGCCCCGCACCTGTACCTCCCCTCCGGCGGCGGCGCAGGCGGACAGGTAGGTGGCCGCCACAATGCGGTCGGAGATGATGGTATGCTCCCCGCCGTGGAGGGGCTTCCCGCCGTGAATCACCACGGTGGAGCTGCCTGCGCCGGAGATGTCCGCGCCGACGGCCCGCAGGAAGCGCTGCAAATCCTCGATTTCCGGCTCCCGGGCGGCGTTGCTGATGACCGTCACCCCTTCGGCGGCGGTGGCGGCCAGCATGATGTTCTCCGTGGCCCCCACGCTGGGGATGGACAGGGTGATCTCCTCCCCGTGGAGCGCGCCGGAGCAGCGGAGGGTGCCCCCCTCCTCCCGAATCTCACAGCCCATAGCGGCCAGGGCCTTCAGGTGCAGGTCAATGGGCCTGGGCCCCAGCTCGCACCCGCCGGGCAGGGAGATCTCCGCCTCCCCACACCGGGCCAGCACCGCCCCCAGGAAAATCACGGAGGAGCGCATCTCCCGCATCAGCCGGTCGGGTATCTTCGTGCCGGTGACGGCGGCGGCGTCCACCGTGATGCAGTCCCCTTCCCGGGTCACCCGACAGCCCAGATGCTCCAGAATCACCAGGGAGGCAGTCACATCACTGAGGGCCGGGCAGTTGTGGAGGACGCTGACCGAACCGGTCAGCAGCGTCGCCGCCAGAATCGGCAGGACGCTGTTCTTCGCACCGTGAACCGCTACGCTGCCGGACAGCGGCTTCCCTCCTGTGACGATCAGTTCTTCCATAGACCATTCCTCCACATTCCGATATAGCTTAACCTATGCGGCGGGAGGTCGGTCGGTTCCTTTAGGACGCTTCTTTCAGCAGTCCCTTCAGCACGTTGTAAATGCGCTCGTTGGCGTCGGTGACGGAGATTTTGCGGAGGTTCTGCCCCATTTGCCGCAGACCCTCCACGTCGGAGAGCATCCGGTTCACCTGGTCATAGAGGGCGTCGCCGGAGCAGTCCTTCTCCAGCATCAGCACGGCGGCGTCCTGGTCGGACAGCACACGGGCGTTCTTCTCCTGATGGTTGGCCGCCACGTTGGGGGAGGGCACCAGGATGCTGGGATGGGCGATGGCGGAGATCTCCGCAATGGTGGAAGCCCCGGCCCGGCTCATAATCACGTCGGCGCTGTCCATCACCACCGGCATATCGTAGATATACTCCCGGATGTCCAGCTCCGGATGGTCCTCCAGCCGGACGCCCCGCTGGGCAATGCCGTCCAGCACCCGCTGATAGTAGCGCTGGCCCACGCCGTAGATATGGTGGAAGGGGCAGCCCTCCGCCACCTCGCGGGCCACAAAGTCCACCATATACTCGTTCATCACCTGGGCGCCCAGGGAGCCCCATGTGGTCACCACCACCGGCTTCTGGTCGTTGATGCCCAGCAGCTTCCGGGCCTCCAGGCGGTTCTGGGCGAAGAACTCGCTGCGCACCGGGGTGCCGGTGACCTCCACCCGCTCCGGGTGGGGGTACAGGCTGCGGCACTCCTCAAAGCCCACCATCACCTTATCCACCTGCCGGGCCAGCATTTTCGTGGTCAGGCCGGGCTGAGCGTTGGACTCATGCACCGCCGTGGGGATGCCCCGCCCGGCGGCAGCCTTCACCACGGGGTAGGAGGCGTAGCCGCCGGTGCCCACCACCAGGTCGGGCTGGAAGTCGTCCAGAATCCTCCTGGCCTGGGCGGGGGAAACCAGCAGGTTCTTCGCCGTCACAAGATTGTGTTTGATGCTGTTCCAGTTCAGGCTGCGGTAGAAGCTGGAGATTTGCACCGTGCGAATCTCATACCCCTCCCGGGGCACCAAGGCGCACTCCATGCCCCCCTCTGCGCCGACGAACAGCACCTGGGCGTGGTCCCGCTCCGTCAGCATACCGGCCAGGGCCACCGCCGGATTGATATGGCCTGCGGTGCCGCCGCAGGTAAAAAGCACTTTCATCGTTTACCGTTCCTTTCGTTCAAAGCCGTCATCCCTGGGGCGGCGCGGCGATTTGCCGGGACACAGACAGGACGATGCCCATCTCCGCCAGCTGTATCGCCAGCGCCGTACCGCCGTAACTGAAAAACGGCAGGGAGATGCCGGTGGAGGGGATGACGTTCAGCACCACCGCGATGTTCAGGAACACCTGGGTCGCCAGCAGGGTGATGATGCCCACGATGAGCAGGGTGCCGAATTTGTCCTTGGCGTGGAGGGCCAGGTAGTAGCCCCGGATGATCAGCAGGGCAAACAGCAGGATGATCATCACCGCGCCGATCAGCCCCAGTTCCTCACAGATGATGGAAAAGATATAGTCGTTCTGTTCCTCCGGCAGGTAGAGATATTTCTGGCGGCTCTGGCCGAAGCCCAGGCCGGTCAGACCGCCGGAGGCCACCGCGTAGATGGATTGCAGAACCTGATAGCTCTTGTCCGTAGGGTCCCACCAGGGGTCCAGCCAGGATTTGATACGGGTGCCGTTGTAGCCCACGATTACCAACACATAGTAGACTATACCTGCCAGCCCTCCGGCTCCGGCGATAAACCAGCCAATGCGGATACCCGCCGCGAACAGCACCGCCGCAGCGGCCGCCGCCACCAGAATCATGCAGGACAGGTGGGGCTGGAGGCCAATCAGGGCCAGCACCACGCCCAGAACCAGCACATAGGGAATCAGTTCCTTCAGGTCGCTCCAGTAGAAGAACCACCGCAGCCCCTCCAGGGGCTGGCGGAGCCGCTTCTGAAAGGTGGGCACCCCGGGCCGCCGCTTGGACAGCCCCGCCGCAAAGAACAGGATGACCCCCATCTTGGCAATCTCCGAGGGCTGGAAGGTGGGGCCTGCCACCAGGAACAGGTGCAGCCACCGTTTGGAGTTGTTGGCCGAGACACCCAGGGGCGTCATGACCAGAATCAGCAGGACAATGGAAATCACCAGTATGGGAACCGACAGAATCCGCAGATACTGATAGTCCATCCGGGAAATCAGGAACATCGCCGCAACGCCGATTAGGGCGTAGACCGCCTGATGCTTGAAATAGTACATGGCGTCGCCGTACTCAATGACGCCGTCCACCACCTTGTAACCCGCCGCAGAGTCATACAGCGCCGCATAGGAGGAGGCGGACAGCAGCATGACCAGCCCCACAATCAGTAGCAGCATGGTCAGCATCAAAAAGGGCAGGTCGATGGGACCCCTGCGCAACTTTTCCGCCTGGGTCAGATCTCTGCCCCGCCGCTTCCCGGCGCGCCTCTGCCCGACCTGCACACTGTTTGCCTGTGTTGCCATACGCCTTCGGCTCCTTTCTGTCACAGCTTTCAGGATTTACGCCCGTTCAGTAGCGGAACATGACCCCCAGGAAGGCCAGCACGCAGGCCAGCAGGGTCACGCCGGAGAACACGGCGCACAGCTTCTCCTCGCTCCAGCCGCCCATCTCAAAGTGATGATGCAGCGGGGCCATGCGGAAGATGCGCTTGCCGTGGGTGACCTTGAAATAGGTCACCTGAATGATGTCGCTCATCGTCTCACAGATATAGATGATGCCCACCAGAATCAGAATCAGCGGCATATCCAGGCTGAAGGCCAGCCCACAGACCGCGCCCCCCAGGAACAGGGAGCCGGTGTCCCCCATGAACACCTTGGCGGGGTGGAAGTTGTACACCAGGAAGCCGGCCAGCCCGCCCAGCAACGCGCCGGAGAACACCCCCAGCTCCACCTTGCCCCACAGGAGGGAGACGGCCAGGAAGAACAGGGCCACCGGCATGGTCACGCCGGTCGCCAGGCCGTCCACGCCGTCGGTGATGTTCACGGCATTGACGGTGCCCACCATGACGAAGGCCGCAAAGACCATGTACACCGGCCAGGGAATCGTAAAGCTGACGTTCGCGAAGGGGATATACAGGTCGGGGGTCAGGTAGCCGGTGTAGCGCAGCAGCACCACAAAGGCGATAGCCGCCGCCAGCTGCAGGAGGAACTTCTGGGGGGCGGTCAGCCCCTCGTTCTTGTGATACTTCACCTTGCAGAAGTCATCCACAAAGCCAATGGCCCCGAACACCAGGGCAAAGAGGTAGACGAACAGCCCGCCGAAGTCCCCGTGTAGGAAGTCGGTAAAGCCGCAGGCCACCAGCGCAATCAGGATACCGGCGATGAACATCAGCCCGCCCATGGTGGGGGTGCCCTGTTTGGACATATGCCAGGTGGGGCCGTCCTCCTTGATGGACTGGCCCGCCTTCATTTTCCGCAGCCAGGGGATGACCACTTTCCCCAGCAGATAAGTTGCCAAAAAACCGATCACAACGCTCAAAATTGCTTTCATCTTTTGCTCTCTCCTTCGGAAACCGGTCCCGGCTCCCTCTCAGTTCAGTCATGGTATCTATCGCTCGGCGGGGATGGGCGCCGACGCTTCGGCCAGCAGCCGATCCCAGTCGGCCCTTCCTGCAAGGACGATGATGTCCTCCGGCTCCCCGCGGTACCGGGCCGCCCGCACGGCGGCGGCCAAATCCGGCCCGCCGGTGCGGTCCCCGGCGGCAGGAATCAGGGCGCACCAGTCCGCCCCCTGCAGCGCGATGCGCCGCAGCCTGCCGCGCTCCGCCCCGCCGGGGGGCAGGGCCAGCACCAGCAGCACACGGCCCCCGGCGGCCCTGCGGGCCGCCAGCAGCGCCGCCTCCAGGCGCGGCCCGGTGCAGACAGTCTGCACCAGCTCATCCGGGGCATTTGTCCGGCGGCGCAGCTCCAGCACGCCGGGGACGCCCGGCGCGGCGGACACCGCCGCCGCCCCCTCCCGGAGGGTGCAGCCCTCCAGCAGACCGCAGCAAAGCGCCGCCAGCGCCATGTAGAAGTCATAGCTGCCCGGCAGCGGCAGGGTGACCCGGGCGATGGCGGTGTCGGTCACCGCTTCAAAGGTCAGCCGGTCCCGCCCCAGCCGGAGGTAGCGGGCGTTCAGGTCGGCCTCCCCCCGCTTCTCCGCATAGGTCAGCAGAGGGCCGCCCCACTGGGCCGCCAGGGTGCGGGCGCGGCTGTCGTCCAGGTTTGCCACCAGCAGGCGGCAGCAGCCGGTGAGGTAGCTCTTCAGGGCGTCGGTGTTGTCATGCTCCTGGAGGCCGCCCACCACGGCGGCGCGGCAGCGCAGCCCTCTGGCCCAACCCGCCGCGATTTGGCTGGGGGACAGGGCCAGCACCGCCCGCCGGCAGCCCTGGGCTGCCAGGGCGCGAAGCCGCTGCTCCAGCGTCTCCCGCCAACTGGGCCAGGCGGGGGCGGGCAGCCGCTGCCCCCGCCAGAGGCACTCCGTCCGGGTCACCAGGGCGGCCTCCCCGGGGCGGCCATGCTCCAGCACGCACCAAATCAGCCGGGCGGTGCAGTCCGCCTCGACGCCCCCTATGATACAGTATAAATTGTCACTCATCCATATCATTGTCAACATAATCCACGATGGTGTCATCGGAGAAGTAAACCGTGACCGTGGTGCCCCGGTCTACCAGTTCCCCCGCCTCGATGCTCTGTTTATAGGCCAACGTGGTGCTTGTGTAATAGCTGGAGGAGCCTGACGCGACCATATACAAATCCAGCTCGCTCAGGATCTCAAGAACGGTGTCGGGGGATTTCCCCGTCAAATCGGGCATGATAACCTGGTCCTCCGGCACCTCCTCCCCCATGTACAGGATGACCTGGCTGCCGGAGGGCAGGCTGACGCCGGTGGAGGGGATCTGACCGGTGACGGTGTCCCCATCCCCTACCACCCGGTAGGTCAGGTCCTTCGCCGTCAGGATCTCGGCCGCAGAATCCTCGTCATAACCCACGACCGTGGGCATGGAGACGGTGGCCCCGGAGAGGTCGTCTGCGGTATACTCCTTGATATAGCCCCGATAGTCCAGGATGTCGGCGATCAGCTGGCCCACCAGAGGGGCCACCATGTTGCCGCCGGAGATGTAGACGCCGTTGGTGCAGTAGTCGCTGCCCTCGGAGGCCACCTGGGGGGAATCCAGCGCCATCAGCACAATGATCTCCGGGTCGTCCGCCGGGGCGAAGCCCACGAAGGAGACGACGTACTCGTCATCCACCAGCGTCTGGGAGGTGCCGGTCTTGCCGCCGATGCGGTAGCCCTCCATATAAGCGTTCTTGCCGGTGTAGCTGGTGACGACGCCCTCCAGCAGGCTGGCCACCCGGGAGCTGGTCTCCTCGCTGATGACCTGGCGCACGGCGGTATTGTCCGCCTGGTAGGTGATGCTGCCGTCCTCATCCACAATATAGTCCACCACATAGGGCTCCCGCAGGTAGCCGCCGTTCACCGCCGCATTGATGGCGGTGATCAGGGCGATGGGGGTGACGGTGAAGCGCTGACCGAAGGAGGCGGTGGCCAGCTGAACGATGCCGAAATTGTCCTCGCTCCAGACCACGCCCTGGCTCTCGCCGGGGACGTCGATGCCCGTGGTGGACATCAGCCCGAAGGCCTCCATATAGTCGTAGAAGGTCTCCGTCCCCAGCTTCTGGCCGATGGTGATGAAGGCCGGGTTGCAGGAGTGCCCCACCGCCTCCGCCAGAGTCTGCGTGCCGTGGCCGGTCCGCTCGGAGCAGTAGATGGGGTTGGACCAGCCGCTGACCATGATGCTGCCGGAGCAGTTGAAGGTGCTGCTCTCCGAGACGACCCCTTCCTCCAGGGCGGCGGCCAGGACGATGCTCTTGAAGGTGGAACCGGGCTCATAGGTGTCGTTCACCGCCTTGTTCCGCCACATGGTGTTCAGCGCGTCGCTCTCTGAAATCTCCCCGCTGGAGACCTGGCTTTGCAGCACGCTGTCGATGACGGTGCTGTAATCGTTCAGGTCGTAGGTGGGGGAGCTGGCCATCCCCAAAATTGCGCCGGTGTCGCACTCCATGACAATGACGAAGCCGCCGTTCTGCACATCGTTGGCCTCGATGCCCTCCTCCAGGTACTTTTCACAGTAGGACTGGATGGTGGCATCCAGGGTCAGGTAGACGTCGCTGCCGTCCTCGGCGTCATAGTAGTCCTGATAGAAGTTTTTCAGGTCGGTGCCCTGGTTGTTCTTCGCCGTCACCAGCAGCCCGGCAGTGCCGGACAGGGTATCCTCCAGCTGGGCCTCCAGGCCGTAGGCGCCGCCGCTGTCATTGGTGAAGCCGATCACCTGGGCCGCCAGGGTGGAGTAGGGATAGAACCGCTTGCTGTTGGGGGTCATATAGACGCAGCCGGACAGGTCGTACTCGGAGATCAGGCTCCGGACGTTCTCCGCCACGCTGTCGCTGACCTTGCTGGCCAGCTTCTTATACTGGCTGGTGGTGTCCTCGCACTTTTTTTCGATGTCCTCAGCGGTGACATCCTCCAAAATCTCCTCCAGCCCCTGGGCAATCACCTGCACCACGTCGATGTCGCAGGCCTCCGCCTCCTCGGTGTACTTGGCTCTGGTCTCCTCGTCCTCCGCTTCCGCCGCCTTTTCCAGCGCCTCCTGCCGGTCGGTATCCAGCTCGCTCTGCTTCTCCAGAATGGCTTTGGGGGAAATGATCACGTCATAGGCTGTGGAGCTGATGGCCAGCACGTTGCCGTTGGCATCGTAAATGGAGCCGCGGTTGGCCGTGACGGACAGCTCGCTGGTCTGCTGCTCCACCGCTTCCTCCTCCAGCTCATCATGGCGCACGATCTGCCAATAGTATAGCTGGTACACCAGGGGAATAAACAGTAAAACACCAAAAACGCAGAGAAGCACCACCGTTCTGCGAAAGATACGGCGCTTTGCTTCCCTGCCCTGATTGCGTTTTGTGTGCTTTGGTTGTTGTCTGTTCATGTTGCCCTCGCTTTTTACGGCACAAGGGCGTAAGAGAGAAACAGATTCTATTCTTACGCCCTTATCCAATGTGTTATAGCTTTGTCGCTAAAAAGATATATGCACTCACTGGGCAAAGTATGTAAGGACGCTTCTCCAGAAGCTCTGCAAATCCTCTGCCACCTGCTCAATCAGACCGGGGTCCTCCTTCTGTTCATAGACGACGGCGTTATCCGGCTCCGCCAGCTCCAGATACACCTTCTGGCTGGAGCTCGGCTGCACCAGCCCTGCCTCCTCCGCCGCCTCCTGCAGCGTGGCGGTGTCAAACAGGTCGTTGTACTCCGACTCCAGCGAGGCTTCCTCCTCCACCAGGTCGGCCAGGTAGTCCTCCATGGTGCTGGTGGCGGCGTAGACGCTGTTGAGCTGGACGTAGCTGGTCAGCACCAGCACCGCCATCAGCGCGATTGCCGCGAATCCGGTCACAGCAAACAGGGAGATGCCCTGCTGCGGGCGCACACGGGGCTGGGCCTCAGTCTTTCGGGCGGGCTGCCGTTTCGGTTCTTCCCGGCGCTGGGGGCCCTGCTGCTCTTTCCGCCGGGGGGCAACCACCGTATTGCTCAGGTCATAGGCCGCATTGCCGAAGCTGGTGTTTGCCATCTGCGCCGCTGTCCGCTTTTCGTCTGCCATTTGGAATAACCTCTTTTCTCTATACAAATCGTATGGTATGGAATGATTCATCTGAACGCGCCGGGCGCTACAGCTTTTCGCAGATGCGCAGCTTGGCGCTTCTGGCCCGGGGGTTCCGGGCCACCTCCTCCGCCGTGGGGAGCAGAGGCTTCTTCGGCGTCTGCCGAATCTCCGGCGTCTTGCCGCAGACGCAGACCGGGAAGTCCGGCGGACAGGTGCAGCCCTGGGCGTGGTTCTGGTAGCCGATCTTCACCATCCGGTCCTCCAGACTGTGGAAGGTGATGATGCAGAGCCGCCCGCCGGGCTTTAACCGGGGAATCACCCGGTCAATCACTTCTTCGATATAGGTCAGCTCGTCATTGACGGCGATGCGGAGGGCCTGGAAGCACCGCTTGGCCGGGTGCTGCTTCTCCCGCAGGGCCTGAGCGGGCATGGCCGACTTGATGACCTCCACCAGCTGAAGGGTGGTGTCAATGGGGGCCTGTCCACGCCTCCGGCAAATCGCCCCGGCGATCTGCTTCGCGTAGCGCTCCTCCCCGTAGTGGGAGAAGCACCATTTGAGCTGCCCCTCGTCCCAGGTGTTCACCACCTCCCAGGCGGTCAGCGCCTGGGTCTGGTCCATCCGCATATCCAGCGGCGCATCGTGCATATAGGAAAAGCCCCTGGACGGGTCGTCCAGCTGGGGGGAGGACACCCCCAGGTCCAGCAACATCCCGTCGATTTGGTCAACGCCCAGCCTGTCCAGGATGTCCGCCACATCGCCGAAGTTGCCATGCACCAGCGTCACCCGCTCCATCCACGGCTCCAGCCGCCGGGGGGCCGCGTCCAGCGCCGCCTGGTCCCGGTCAATGGCCACCAGCCGCCCGGTGGTCAGCCGCCTGGCGATCTCCCGGCTGTGGCCTGCCCGGCCCAGAGTGCCGTCCACATAGATGCCCTCCGGCCTGATTTGCAGCCCCTGGATGCACTCCTCCAGCATGACGGGAATATGGGTTCTCTCCTCCATGTGATTCTCCTGGCCTCTATCATACTACGTTTCGGCAAAAACTCAAGTTTTTTCAGGATGCTACAGCCCGCGGGACAGGGTCCTGCGCACACGGATGGGCTTCAGCGTCACCTTCTGGTGGGCCTGCCAGCTGCCCGCGTCCCAGATGTCCGCGGTGCGGTTGTTGCCGTTGACCACCACCGCCTTGGTAATGCCGGCGTACTCCCGCTGCTCCGCCGTCAGCGGAACGCGGCCGGAGGAGTCCGGCGTACACTCCGAGGCATAGGCGAAAATCATGGCGGCTTCCGCCGCGGCCTCGTCGTCATCCTGGCACTGGGCGATTTTTTCCTGGAACTGGGCCCAGGCCGCCGCCGGAAAGATGGTCAGGTGCGGGCGCATCTCCCCTCCCGGGTCTGCGTCGGCCGTGGCGTTGATGGTGATATAGAACTTGTCGCCCAGCTCCTCCGTGAGGCGGGCGGGAATGCACAGCCGACCCTTTGTGTCCAGATTGTGCTCTGACTTGCCATACAACGCCCCTCACCTCTTTACTACGCCACTTTCTTGCCCTGAAGTGCCCTTTTGCGCTACTTCATGCCACTTTGCTTTTTTAGTATACCCCCTCTCCTCCAAAAAAGCAACCCCCGATTTCCAGTTTTCACGAAAAAAAGTAGAATTGACCGGCGGAGTTTGGGCTTCTTCCCCTAATTTCCCCTCACCCGGCGCAAAAAGGGAGCCGCCGGGAAAACAGGACGAAATTTTGGGGAACCCCCTTGTATCGTCAAACCTTTCGTGGTATAACAAAAGCACGGGACAAAAAATCCCGCGCTTTGACCGCAAGCAACACAATCAGACGGCACGCAGCATCCCGCGCTGGTGCGGCCTGTGTCAGTCAGTAAAAGGAGGTTTTCTCATGTTTTCCATCCTCTCCACGTTAATTCTGGGCCTGCTGGCCGGCTATCTGGCCTGCCGCATCATGGGCCATGGCAGCAGCATGGTGATGAACCTGGTCGTGGGCGTCATCGGCGCAACCATCGGCAGCTTTCTGTTCAGCCTGGTGGGGATTTACGCCTACAGCTGGATCGGTCAGCTGCTGGTGGCCATCGTCGGCGCTTGCGTGCTGCTGTGGCTGGTGAACTACCTGTCCGGCCATCTCCGCTGATCGGCGCGGACGAGACAGAGGCATCCGGGAGGGGCATCCTTTCCCGGATGTTTTTCTTTGACAGCGCCCCCGTTTCGGGGTATGATAGAGGAAAAAGCTGCGTTGCAGCGGATGGGAGGCTGCCATGGCCGCAAAAAAATCCCCCTCGGACGGGGGGCTGACAAAACTGAAGGCCGCGCTGCGCGCCGGCGCCCCCGGCCGCTGCTACCTCTTTTATGGTGAGGAGACTTATCTGCGGGACTATTACCTCTCGGAGCTGAAAAAGCTGCTGCTGGCCCCCGGCCTGGAGGCCTTCAACCTCCACACCTTCCAGGGGAAGGAGCTGGCCTTCCGGGACTTGCAGGACGCCGTGGACGCCTTTCCCATGATGGCAGAACATTCCATGGTGGTGGTCTACGATTACGACCTCTACGCCAACGAGGAGCGGCGCACCCAGCTGGAGGGGCTGCTGGGCGACCTGCCGGATTACCTCTGCCTGGTGTTCGTCTACGACCAGACGGAGTACAAGTCCGGCGGCAACACCCGGCTGGGCAAGCTGGTGAAGCAGGTGGCCGCCCCCGTGGAGTTCCGGCCCCAGAGCCAGAGCGATTTGAACGCCTGGATCCGCCGCCGGTTCAAGTCCTTCGGCAAGGACATCGACAACCCTACGGCGGAGTACCTGACCTTCCTGTGTGGGGGGCTGATGACCGGACTGGCCAGCGAAATTGAAAAAATCGGCTTCTACGCCCCCGGAAAGAATATCACCCGGGCGGACATCGACGCCGTGGCCGACCCTGTGCTGGACGCCAGGGTGTTCCAGATGACCGACGCCATCACCAACCGTAACTTCCCCCAGGCGGCGGCGGTGCTGTCCGACCTGTATCAGCTGAACAATGAGCCGATCATGATTCTGGCGGTGCTGGGCAAGCAGCTGCGGCAGCTGTGGAGCGCCCGGCTCTGCCTGGAGCACCGAAAGAGTCAGGCGGCCCTGGCCCAGCTGTGGGAGATGCGGAGCGACTGGCAGGCCAGAAAGCTGATGGACGCCGCCCGGCGCTTTGACCTGCCCTGGTGCCGCCGGGCCGTGGTGCTGGCCGAGGAGACCGACGTGGCCATGAAGTCCACCGGCCTGAACGCGGAGGAGCTTCTGGTGGATCTGCTGCTGAAGCTGGCGGTGAACTGAGATGGCGTCCCGTATCCGGCTGAAAGAGGCCATCGTCGTGGAGGGCCGGTATGACAAGAACACCCTGGCCCAGCTGGTGGACACGCTGATCCTCACCACGGAGGGCTTCCAAATTTTCCACCGGGAGGACCAGGTGCGGCTGCTGCGCCGGATAGCCCGGGAGCGGGGCCTCATCGTGCTGACGGACAGCGACGGGGCGGGCTTCGTCATCCGGAACCACCTGAAAGGTATGCTGCCGCCGGAGCAGGTGAAGCACGCCTACATCCCCGACCTGTACGGCAAGGAAAAGCGGAAGGCCCGTCCCGGCAAGGAGGGCAAGCTGGGGGTGGAGGGCATGACGCCGGAGGTGCTGACCGCCGCCCTGCGGCGGGCCGGAGCCACCTTCCTGGAGGAGACGGAGGCCGCCCCTTCCCCCGCCAGGGAGATCACCACGGCGGACCTCTACCGGCTGGGGCTGACCGGCGGGCCGGATAGCCGCGCCAAACGGGCCGCCCTGTACCGGGCGCTGGACCTGCCGGAGCATCTCAGCAGCGGCGGGCTGCTCCAGGTGCTGAACACCTTCTACACCCTGGAGGAGGTGGAGCGGGCTGCGGCGGATTTGTAAAGGCGCACAGCGGGCGCCAGCCCGTTTTCGCTTTCTCCTTAGATATGGTTCTTGAAAGGAGACAGCGTGTCTGCCCTCCCGGCGGAGTGATTCCCCTTAGATATGGTTTTTGAATGGAATTACCGCGCCGGTCAAACAACCACCTGTTTCCTTTATCCATTCTTATCCAAGGAGGAACCGGGGCGGGAGGCCAAGGGCCGCCCCTACCAGAGCAGGGGGAACTAGCAGCAGGCCCCCCGGAGGGAAAACGCGGCATTTCCTTCAAAGAACCATATCTAAGGGGAATCACCCCGCCGGGAGGGCAAAAGTGTTCTTCCTTTATCTATGGAAAACGGGCGGGCGCACACTGTGCGCCCCTGCTGGGGCCGCCGCTACAGGCTGCCGTTTTCCCGCAGATAAGCCAGCAGCCCACTGCATCCCTCCACCACATCCGCATAGGTGGCATCAAAGTCTCCGGTATACCAGGGGTCGGCGATGTCCCGCCGGGAGCCTGCGAAGGACAGCAGCTTGTAAACCTTGTGGTGCGGGTCGCCGCAGAGCATCCGGCGGAGGTTTTTCATGTTCCATTCATCCATGCCGATGATGTAGTCGAACCACTCATAGTCGCGCCAGGTGATTTGCCTTGCCCTGTGGGGGACCAGCGGGATACCCACCTCCCGGAGCTTCTGCACCGTTCCCCAGTGCGGGGTGTTGCCGATCTCCTCCGTGCTGGTGGCCATGGAGTCAATATAACACTTGTCAGACAGGCCCTGCTCCTGCACCATGTGCGCGAACACGCTCTGGGCCATGGGACTGCGGCAGATGTTGCCGTGACAGCAGAATACAATGCGAACCATCGTGTTTCGTTCCTTTCCAATTCGGATGATCCGTCAGGGGGCGTCGCCTGTGGAAGCGATTTGCAGCGGCCGCCTCACATCAGCGGGCCAAACAGCCGGAACAGGCATTGCGTGACCCGCACCATGGCGTTGAGGCCCGTCTGGTACTGCTCCGTCACCTCCTGGGAGACCAGGAACGTCTCCTGAAAGTCCGCCTCGATGTCCTGAATGGCGGGGCAGCCGTACAGCAGGACGCCGTTCTCAAAGTGGTGGTACAGGCTGCGGAAGTCGAAGTTGATGGTGCCCACCGTGGCGGCGACGCCATCGCACAGCACCTGCTTCTCGTGGGGGAAGCCGGGGGTATACTCGTAGATGCGCACCCCACGGCGCACCAGCCCCGCGTAATAGGAGCGGGTCATGCGGTACACCAGCTTCTTGTCCGGGATGCCGGGGGTCAGGATGCGCACGTCTACCCCCCGCTGGGCGGCCAGACACAGGGCCCGGTTCATCTCGTCGCTGATAATCAGGTAGGGCGTGGCGATATAGAGGTAGCGTTTGGCGCTCTGAATCAGATTCAGATAGATATTCTCCCCCATATACTCGTCGTCCAGGGGGCTGTCCGCATAGGGCTGAACGAACCCCGGCTGGCTGGCCTGGCAGGTGATCTCCGGCAGGTAACGGGTGTAGCTGGCGTCGGTATCCTCCATGGCGTTCCACATCTCCAGGAACATCAGGGTCAGGCTCTGCACCGCGTCGCCGGTCAGCCGGATTCCGGTGTCCTTCCAGTGGCCGAAGGGGGTGGTGATGCCAAAGTATTCGTCCGCCAGGTTGTAACCCCCGGTGTAGCCAATGCGCCCGTCAATGACGGTGATTTTGCGGTGGTCCCGATTGTTCATAAAGGGCTTCAGCACCGGCACCACCGGGTTAAACACCCGGCATTGCACGCCGATTTCCTCCATCCGCCGGATGAAGCCCCGGTCGATGAAGCCGACGCTGCCCACCTCGTCGTAGAACATCCGCACCTCTACCCCGTGGGCCACCCGGTCTGCCAGCACCGCCTTCAGCCGGGCGAAGGCAACGCCCTCCTGAATGGCGTGGTACTCCATAAAGATGAACTGCTCCGCCCCAGCCAAATCCTCCAGCTGGGCCTCCAGCCCGTCCGCCGCCTCAGCGTAAAAGACAACGTCGGTGTTTTGACACAGGGGATAGTGGCCGTACCGATAGATATACCGGCACTGGCTGGCAAACAGGGGGTCCAGCGCCTCCAAAGCCTGCATCGGCTCCGGGCGCTGCTGCTGGAAGGGGCGCAGCTTGCCGTCGATGGCTTCGAAGCGTTTGCGGGTCCGCCGGGTGGTGCCGCTGCGGCCAAACAGGAGGTACAGGCACAGCCCCAGGAGGGGAAACGCCATAATCAGGATGATCCAGGACAGCTTGAAGGCCGCGTTGTCCCGCATTCCGGAAATGCGCACCGCCAGCAGGAAGGCCAGAAGGCTGGTCAGCAGGCTGATGGTGGCAGAGTATTCATTGAGCCGGACGAACAGCAGCACGATCCAGCCCACCTGAATCACCAGGGCCAGCAGAGAGGCGAGCATCTTGACGACGCCGTTTTTGACATTTGCTTTCTCCTCTGTTCTCATAGGACGGGATTCCCCTTTCTGGTTTCAAGCTGATTATAGCAGAAACAGGCGGCAAAATCTACCGACAGAAACGGGAAAGTGGGGCAATCCATGGGAGCGCCAGTGGGGCAGGAGAGGTTCGCTATATACGCTTTGCCTGACCGCCTGGCCGTTTGTTTCCCATCCTCCGGTAGAGGCGTACAGTGTGCGCCCGGCCCTTTTCTTCCTTAGACAAGGATAGATAAATGAATAACGGTCTTGCCCTCCCGGCGGGCCCCATTTCTCGCTCCGCCGAGAAATGGGGGAAAGAGGGCGGCTTAAGGGGGAGCTTCGGGGCCTCGCTCCCCCCTAAGAACCCTCCTCCTATCCCAATACCGGCTTGCGCCTTGGCTCGGCTTTTTGGTGGTCTGTCAGGTGACAGACGATGGAACTTGATACCTGCTGAGACTGCCGCCCCTGGCGGCTGGGGACGATTGCCGTTCCGCCCTGCCGGAGGCGGGCGGAACGAGCAATTTTATCATCCAACGATGGATAATATCTGCCTGTAAGGCAAGGTTGCAGCCTCTAATGAAATGGCGTAATCATCCATAGCTTCTTTACATCAGACGCAACAGCTTACCCGTACCGTCAGATTCCCACGACCAAAGGGCAACAAAATTGCCACCACGTTCCGCCCCTGCGGAACGGGTGGCAATCATATCCAGCCGCCATCGGCGGCAGCTTTGGTGCGTGTCAAGTTACATCGTCTGTTGTCTGCGGAACCACGGAACGATAGAGACAAGGCGCAAGCCGCCAGTGGGATACGGGGAGATTCTTAAGAGGGGGGCCACAGGCCCCCCTCTTAAGCCGCCCTCTTTTGCTACTTTTCTCGGCGGAGCGAGTTTGCGGCGTTAAGAAAATATGCCAGCGGCATATTTTTAGCCGAAAACCGATGCCAGCTATGCTGGCGAGGGTCACTATCCGAAGAGGATACCGTAAAGGGTCAGCAGGCGGTAGCCGGCCCGCCGGGAGGGCAAACGTGATATTTCCTTCAAAGAACCACATCTAAGGAGAAGAAGGGCGGGCGCACACTGTGCGCCCTTACTGGTGGAGAGGGAACAAACGGCCAGGCGGCCAGGGGCTGCCCTTACTGAGAGGGAAAGGTCAGACAGCTCCTCCACAGGGCACCTTCCTCAAGCAAAACACCCCCCAAAACTGACAACACAGCCCTTGACAGACTCTGCCCGCCATCGTAAGATAACATCAGACAGGGGGCGAGCATCCATGCGGTACGCAAATATTTATAAGGCGATTTTCCAGGCCCGGCCCAACCGGTTCATCGCCCAGGTGCTGCTGGACGGACAGCCGGTGACCGTCCATGTGAAAAACACAGGACGGTGCCGGGAGCTGCTGGTGCCGGGGAGCACCGTCTACCTGGTGCGGTCGGACAACCCCGCCCGCAAGACGCAGTATGACCTGGTGGCGGTGGAGAAGGGCAGCCTCCTCATCAACATGGACGCACAGGCCCCTAATCAGCTCTTTCGGGAGTGGGTGGAGCGGGGCCGCTTCCTGCCAAACGTGACCCTTCTCCGCCCAGAGTACATCTACGGGGACTCCCGGTTCGACTTCTATCTGGAGCGGGGCGGGCAGCCCGTCCTTGTGGAGGTGAAGGGCTGCACCCTGGAGGAGGATGCCATTGCCCGGTTCCCGGACGCGCCCACGGAGCGGGGCGTCAAGCACATTGAGGGGCTGATACGGGCGAAGCAGGCAGGGCTGGAGGCCTGGCTCTGCATCGTGGTGCAGATGGAGGGGATGCGCTGCTTCATGCCCAACGACGCCACCCATCCGGCTTTTGGTGCGGCGCTGCGCCGGGCGGCGGAGGCCGGGGTCCATGTCCAGGCGCTGGAGTGCCGGGTGTGGCCGGACGGGGCGGAGATTACGGGCCAAATCCCTGTGGAACTGTAATTCAAAGAAAGCGAGGGAATCACCATGACAGAGCTGGAAACCATCGAACGTGCGAGGGTGTACCTGGACAAGCTGGCAAACGGCATCGACCCGCTGACGGACTTGCCGGTGCCGGAAGGGGATGTTATCAATCAGGTGCGCATCTCCCGCTGCCTGTTCTTCGCCTCGGACGTGCTGCGCCGGGTGGTGGAGAACGGCGGCATCACCCCGCCGAAGCGAAGGGGGAAGGCCCCCTTTGCCATCACGCAGGAGCAGCTGATGCAGGTCCGTTTTTCCCGGGAGCCGCTGCGCATCACGGAGCTGTGCAAGCGCATTACGGACGCCGCAGGGCCGGAGGACGGAAAGCGCCTGACAAACGCCATCGTGCTGGAGTGGCTGGAGTCCGTCGGTATGCTGGAGAAGCGGGAGGACGGGGAAGGAAAGCGGAAACGCCGCCCGACGGAAGCGGGGCGGCAGATCGGCATTTTCGAGGAGGAGCGCACCGGCACATACGGCGTCTATACCGCCGTGCTGTACACCGAGGAGGCCCAGCATTTTGTCGTGGACAACCTGGACGCGGCCCTGCAGCTGCGGCAGTCGGGCGGATGACTGGCGCTTGGAGACAGAACCGACAACACAGACAGGAACAACAGAAAGCTCCCCGGCTTTGCAGCTGGGGAGCTTGATTTGATGCTGATTCAGCGCCCTGGGCGATGAAAGGAAGGCTTACTTCTTCAGCGCTTCCTCGACAGCCACGGCCACGGCCACGGTAGCGCCGACCATGGGGTTGTTGCCCATGCCCAGGAAGCCCATCATCTCCACATGAGCAGGGACGGAGGAGGAGCCTGCGAACTGGGCGTCAGAGTGCATACGGCCCATGGTGTCGGTCATGCCATAGGAGGCGGGGCCGGCGGCCATGTTGTCGGGATGGAGGGTACGGCCGGTGCCGCCGCCGGAGGCCACGGAGAAGTACTTCTTGCCCTGCTGGATGCACTCCTTCTTGTAAGTGCCGGCCACGGGATGCTGGAACCGGGTGGGGTTGGTGGAGTTGCCGGTGATGGAGACGTCCACGCCCTCCAGGTGCATGATGGCAACGCCCTCGCGGACATCGTCAGCGCCGTAGCAGCGGACAGCGGCCCGCTCGCCATCGGAGTAGGCGATCTCACGGACCACCTTCACCTCGCCGGTGTAGTAGTCAAACTTGGTCTGCACATAGGTGAAGCCGTTGATACGGGAGATGATCTGGGCGGCGTCCTTGCCCAGGCCGTTCAGGATGACGCGCAGGGGCTCCTTGCGGGCCTTGTTGGCGTTCCGGGCGATGCCGATGGCGCCCTCGGCGGCGGCGAAGGACTCGTGGCCGGCCAGGAAGGCGAAGCACTTGGTCTCGTCCCGCAGCAGCATGGCGCCCAGGCCGCCGTGGCCAATGCCCACCTTGCGGTCGTCCGCCACGGAGCCGGGGATACAGAAGGACTGCAGGCCGATGCCGATGGCGTCGGCGGCGTCGGCGGCGGTGGCGACGTTCTTCTTGATAGCGATGGCCGCGCCTACGCAGTAAGCCCAACGGGCGTTCTCAAAGGAGATGGGCTGGATGCCGGCGACGATTTCATAGGGGTCGAAGCCCTTCGCCTGGCAGATCTCGCGGCACTCCTCCACGGAGGAAATGCCATATTCCTGCAGAACAGGCAGGATCTGATTGATTCTTCTATCGTAAGATTCAAATAGTGCCATGTTCGTTCACCTTATTCCTTTCTGGGGTCAATGTACTTGGCAGCATTGTCGAACTGGCCATAGTGACCCTTGGCCTTTTCCAGCGCGTCGTTGGCATCCATGCCGCCCTTGATCCAATCCATCATCTTGCCCAGGTGGACGAACTCATAGCCGGTGATTTCGTTCTCTGCGTTCAGGGCCAGACGGGTGATGTAGCCCTCGGTCAGGGAGAGGTAGCGGGGGCCCTTTGCCTTGGTGGCGAAGATGGTGCCCACCTGACCGCACAGGCCCTTGCCCAGATCCTCCAGAGAGGTGCCGATGGGCAGGCCGCCCTCGGAGAACGCGGTCTGGCTGCGGCCATAGACGATTTGCAGGAACAGCTCACGCATGGCGGTGTTGATGGCGTCGCACACCAGGTCGGTGTTCAGCGCTTCCAGAATGGTCTTGCCGATCAGGATCTCACCAGCCATAGCGGCGGAGTGGGTCATGCCGGTGCAGCCGATGGTCTCCACCAGAGCCTCCTCGATGATGCCGTCCTTGATGTTCAGGGACAGCTTACAGGCGCCCTGCTGAGGCGCACACCAACCGACACCATGGGTAAAGCCACTGATGTCCTTGATTTCCATGGCCTGGACCCATTTGCCCTCCTCGGGGATGGGAGCGGGACCATGATATGCGCCCTTGGCGACAGGACACATATTCTGTACTTCTGCGGAATAAATCATACGATGTTCCTTCCTTTCTGCGTAGTAAGGTTGAGAAAGAGGGCCCCTTTGCTCCCTGAGGATGCTCAGGGCCTGCATTTGAGCCTGTCCAAACGCAGAAGCACAAAGAAACACAAATCTCTGAAAAAATTATACGGCAAAAGCCAAAGTTTGTCAATAAGTTGTCAAACTGTTTCAGGGTAACAGCATTTAAAATTAGCCCAAAAGGATAGACAAAGCTGCATCGGGA